>CAZNGB010000253.1:0-1510 GCA_964572465.1 uncultured Hyphomicrobiaceae bacterium | reverse complement strand
AGCCCGGTGCTCTTGACGTCCTGGTTGCGCGCATCGTCGAGGCTGAAGAACGGGCGGAACACTTCTTCACGCCGCTCAAGCGGAATGCCCGGCCCGTCATCCTCGACATCCACCGTAATCGTGCGCGGATTGCGCCGCGCCGTGATCTGCACGGTCTGGGCAAAGCGCGTGGCGTTCGCGGCCAGGTTCATGATCGCGCGCTTCAGGGCGTTGCGCCGCGCCACCAGCGCAAGCGCCTCCGGGGCAATGAGAGCGATCTCCTTCTTGCCGCCCCCGCCGGTCTCAGCCACTTCTCGCAGCACTCCGACAAGGTCGAACTGCGCCGGCTCCTCCCCTGCATCGCCCTTGGCAAAGGCGAGATAGTCCTCCAGCATCTGCTGCATCTCGTCGATATCCGCGCTCAGGCTCTCGGCTTCCGGACGGTCGCCCAGCATGGCGAGTTGCAGACGAAAACGGGTCAGCACGGTGCGCAGATCGTGGCTCACCCCGGCGAGCATGGTGGTGCGCTGCTCGACATGCCGCTCAATCCGGTTGCGCATTTCGATAAAGGACTGCGCCGCAAGCCGAACCTCGCGCGCACCGCGGACCTTGAATTCCTCGGGCGCCGGCTGGCCGCGGCCGAAACGCTGCGCCGCCTCCGCCAGTGTCAGCACGGGGCGGATCTGGTTGCGCAGGAACAGCACCGCGACGATGAGGAGCACCAGCGATGTTCCGACCATCCACAGCAGGAAGATATGCGTGTTCGATGCATAGGTCTGGTTGCGCCGGGCCAAAACCTGAAGCACCGCATCATCGAGCTTGATGCGAATTTCGACATAGCGCGAGCGCCCGACCGTATCGATCCAGAAGGGGCGGCGGATGCGCCGGCGAATTTCGCGCGAGAGCGTCCGGTCGAGCAGGTCGAAGAACGGCTTGGGGCGGGCGTCCGGCAAGTTTTCATCCGGTAAGATTCGCGCGATCAGCCCCAACTTCTCGCGGGCGATGTCCGTCAGCGTCTCGTGGCCGTCATCTTGCGGGTATTGCTCGTAAACCGAGATGAGCGTGGCGATCTCGTTGGTCGTGGCGATGGAAAGCTGGCGCGTCACCTGCTGCCAGTGGCGCTCCATGAAAACAAACGCAAGCACCGACTGCAAAACGACAATCGGCACGATAATGATCAGCAACGCGCGGGCATATAGCCCTTTCGGCAGAACCCGGCCGAGCGCATGGGCGGTCGCTTCGTGCGTGCGCGCGAGCGAGTCAAAGAGCACCCGAAACACCAGCCACTGCCTCAGCCAGGCAATGTTGTGGCGGTGCATCGCCACAAAGCCGCGCCACAGCGAAGTTGCCGCCCAACCGAGCCACGCCATATTGCGCCGGTGAATGGCAAGGAAACCGCGCCAAAGCCGTTGAAGCGCATTGCGTTTTCGGCTGGCGACCTGAGAGACCAGCGTTTTTGGCCGCTCAATCCACGTAAAGGACATAGCCGCGGCCCCTTACGGTCTGCAGATGCACCGGGTTGGCGGGGTCC
>CAZNGB010000252.1:0-1512 GCA_964572465.1 uncultured Hyphomicrobiaceae bacterium | reverse complement strand
GCCGAGGACGACTTCTCCAACCTGGGCGACACCTCGACGCTGGCCGAACCGGCTGTGGTCAACGAACTGATCGAGCACCGGCAGAACCGCGCCTCGGCATAACCCGGACCGGGCGGCGGCGAAAGCCGTCGCACGGACTGCGCCTGCGTCTCACATCTTTATTTCCGCGCTTGGATCGCTACATCCGTAAAGCAGAGGTTTCGCGACTGAGACGCGCAGGGAGGCACTATGTTCGGACGCAGCTATTATCTTTTTTCGCTGCTCGGTTTTCGCATCGGACTGGACGCCTCGTGGTTCATCCTCGCCTTCCTGATCGTGTGGTCGCTATCGACAGGCTATTTCCCGACTGTCAGACCTGGCCTGGAACAAACCGAGTATTTGTGGATGGGCGTGCTCGGCGCGCTGGGGCTGTTCGCCTCGCTGATCTTTCACGAACTGGCCCATGCGGTGGTCGCGCGCCAGCACAATCTGCGTATCTCGGGCATCACGTTGTTCGTGTTCGGCGGGGTCGCCCAGCTTGAAGAAGAGCCGCGTACCGCGAAAGCCGAGTTTCTCGTTGCCATCGCCGGGCCAATCGCCAGCTTCTTCCTGGCGATCTTGTTCTTCGTCATTACCACGTTGGGCCTGTCTTCAGGCATCGAATCCTTGATGTCCGTGATCGCCTATCTGGCACTTATCAATTTCGTCTTGGCTGTGTTCAATCTTATCCCGGCTTTTCCGCTGGATGGCGGGCGCATCCTGCGCGCGATCCTCTGGTGGTGGAGCGGCAATATGTCGAAAGCCACCCGCACCGCGGCCATGGTCGGCGGCGGGCTGGGTATCGCGCTGATGGCTTTTGGCGCCTACAATGCCTTCACCGGGTTCGTCGTCGCCGGCATGTGGCAAATCCTGATCGGCTTCTTCATCTATCGTGCGGCCGGCATGGCGCGAGAACAGGCGGGCAACCTGCCCGGCCCGGGACACGCGCATATCGGCATGATCGTTGACCGCGATCAGCCGCCCGTGCCGGCGGATGCTTCGCTGGAGAAAGCGGCTCAAGATTATTTCTACCGCCTGCGCCCGCGCATCCTGCTGGTTGCGGACGGCGAACGCGCCGTGGGAACGCTCACTCTTGGCGATTATGCCCATGTTCCGAAGATGCAGTGGAACGATATTCCGGTGGCCCAGGTGATGCAGCCGCTGACCGATCAGCCGATGGCCCAGCCAGGCGAGCCGGCCAGCGACGTGCTCAAGCGCATGGTGCGCGACGGTCAGACGCATGTCGTGATCGTGGACACAGGGCGGGTCATCGGTGTGCTGACCCGCCGCGACATCATGAATTTCGTGGAACCACGGGAACAGCGCAGCACCGCTACCGCGACCGCACAGCAGGCGGAATGATACGTCAGGCCTCTTGCATTCGCCGATCGTTTAAGCCATAACCGCCAATCATGCGGCATACGCCGTTACCTCAAACTATGCGGGCGTAGCTCAGGGGTAGAGCACAACCTTGCCAAGGTTGGGGTCGTGAGT
>CAZNGB010000251.1:0-1531 GCA_964572465.1 uncultured Hyphomicrobiaceae bacterium | reverse complement strand
GCCCGCGCCGCGTGCTCTCGCGCGATCAGCTTCTCGACTGGACGCGCGGGCGCGAAGCCGACCCGTTCGACCGGACCATTGACATGTCAGTCTCCCGGCTGCGCAAGAAGCTGCACGCCCACGCGCCGCATGCCGACTTCATCACCACGGTGCGCAACAATGGCTATTTGTTCGTGCCGGCCGTCAAGAAGCTGTCCTGAATGCTGCGCTTTGGTTTCGTCACGCGCCTGGCCCTGATTTTCATCCTCAGTCTCATTGTGCTGCAGGTCTTTGTGGTTGCCCTGTTCTACGCCGATCGCAGCAGCGCCACCGGCCAGCCCGCAAGCTTTCCCCTGCCCGATCAGATCGCCGCAATGGTGAAGCTACTGGAGCAGACCCCTGTCGCGGAGCGCAGCGTGATCCTGCGCGCGGTGAATACGCCACGCTTCAGCGTGCGCGTTATCGAGCCGACTGGCAACGGCGCACCGTCGAACTGGCAGAAGTCCGAAGCTGCCGAGCGCGTACTGCGGCGCTATCTCCCAGCGCTCGGCCAGCGACGGGTCACGGTACTGTTGGAGCCGGTCGCGCCAAGCTGGCTGTTCCCGAACATCTTGACGTTCATCCTGCCGGGTTCCTCTGCGATTTACGTCGATATGACGACGGGCGAAACGCTCGTGGTCGAGAGCCAGGGCATTCTCACGGTCAGCCTGTTCGGCCAGCCGCCCGGGTTCTGGGCCAGTATTCTCGGCTTTGGCATCGCGGTGCTGACGATCCTCTTGATCCGGCGCGAGGCCCGGCCGCTGCGGATGCTCGCGCGCGCGGCGGATAATATCGACTTGTCCGGCAAGGCCGCGCCGCTGCCCGAGGCGCCGCGCAGCGCGCCCGAAATCCGCCGGGTCATCGCCGCCTTCAATCGCCTCCAGGAGCGGATCGCCGGGCTGATCGCCGCGCGCATGGCGATCGTGGGCGGCATTTCGCATGATCTGCGCACCTATGCCACACGCCTGCGTCTGCGCGCCGAAGCGATCCCGGAAGAGACCGAGCGCGCCAAGGCGGTGCGCGACATCGACGACATGATTGGGCTGCTAGACGACGCACTGCTGGCGATCTCCGAGGGCACGAGCAACCATCAAGAAGAGCTCGTCGATCTTCATGAGGTCGTGAACTATGAGGTGGAGGATCGCCAGGGTGGGGGCGCGGACGTCACGCTGCAAACGCGGCTGGATGGCGCACGACCGCTCGTGCTCGGCCATGCTCGCGGCGTACGCCGGCTGGTATCCAACGTGCTCGACAACGCGCTGAAGTATGGAGGCATGGCGCGCGTCGAACTAAGCGCGCGCGGGCGCTGGCTGCTTGTTGTCGTGGACGATGCAGGGCCAGGCATCCCTGCGGATCAGCGCGAGGCCGTGCTTCAGCCATTCGTGCGGCTCGACCCGTCGCGCAATCGGGCGACAGGCGGTGCCGGACTGGGACTGACCATCGCAAAGAAGGTCGTGGAGACGCATGATGGCCGCCTCGTGCTGACCGATGCGCCGGGTGGCGGCGCGCGCGT
>CAZNGB010000250.1:0-1548 GCA_964572465.1 uncultured Hyphomicrobiaceae bacterium | reverse complement strand
GCGTGGCTCCGGCGCCATAGCGTGGAACCGCTCAGGCGAGCGGGCATCAACGATCTGCGCGCTGCCGCTTTCCGATATCCGCTTCATATCGTCCAGATCGCGCACCAACTCCGCCTGCATCCGTGCTGTGAAGTGCTTTGGGTATGCGCGGGCGGGCGGATGGCTCTCGAGCGGTCGGCCTTCTGCTTTCCATTTTGGCAGACCGCCATCCAGCACCGCGACGTCATCATGGCCCATCACGCGGAACATCCACCATGCGCGCGGCGCGCTGAACATACCCGCATTGTCGTAGATCACCACTTTGTCGCCGTCACCGATACCCATCTTACGCATTCGCGACACGAATTTCTCGGGTGGCGGCAGCATATGCGGCAGTGGATTCGACGTGTCAGCAATCTCGTCGATGTCAAAGAACTGTGCGCCGGGGATATGCTCGTTGTTGTAATGCACATCGAGCGGCAGGCCGGGCATTGGCATGTAGCTGGCATCCAGGATCTTGACGTCCGGGGCGTCAAGGCGCTCGGCCAACCAGTCCGTGCTGACCAGCCAGTTCCGGGTTGGTTGCGGCATGGCGTTTCCCCGATATGTGTTGATGGCGCGTTATTCGACGTCCGCAAAGACATCCGGCACGCTGGGCGCGCGCTCCAGCCAGCCGGGCACCGGCAATCCCTTCTCACGCAGGAAGGCCGGGTTGAAGATCTTGCTCTGATAGCGCTGGCCGTAGTCGCACAGGATGGTCACGATGGTGTGGCCCGGCCCGAGATCGCGCGCCAACTTCATCGCGCCGGCGACGTTCACGCCGGTGGAGCCGCCCATGCACAGACCTTCCTCGCTGAGCAGCGCATAGGCGATATTCAGCGCCTGCGTGTCGTCCACTTGATAGGCGCGGTCGACCGTGACGCCTTCCAGATTGGCGGTAACGCGCCCCTGGCCGATGCCTTCGGTAATCGAGCCGCCTTCGGCTTTCAACTCGCCGTGAGCGTAATAGTTGTATAGCGCGCTGCCCAGCGGATCGGAAATGCCGATCACAATGTCCTCGCGCTTGGCTTTCAGCCCCATCGAGACGCCGCCGAGCGTCCCGCCCGTGCCGACCGCGCAGATGAAGCCGTCGACCTTGCCGCCGCTCTGCTCCCAGATTTCCTCGGCCGTCGTCTCGATATGGCCCTGACGGTTCGCGACATTATCGAACTGGTTGGCCCAGATCGCGCCGTTCGGCTCGCTTTCGTTCAGCACCTCCGCCAGCCGCGCGGAATATTTCACGTAGTTGTTCGGGTTGCGATAGGGCACCGCTGGCACCTCGACCAGCTCCGCGCCCATCAGGCGCAGTGTGTCCTTCTTTTCCTGAGACTGGGTCTCCGGGATAACGATCACGGTCCGGTAGCCCAGCACGTTGGCCACCATGGTCAGGCCGATGCCGGTATTTCCGGCCGTCCCCTCGACGACCACACCGCCCGGCTTCAGCAGTCCGCGCTTTTCAGCATCGCGGATGATGAACAGCGCCGCGCGGTCCTTCACCGACTGGCCGGGGTTGAGGAACTCCGCCTTGCC
>CAZNGB010000249.1:0-1556 GCA_964572465.1 uncultured Hyphomicrobiaceae bacterium | reverse complement strand
GAGTACAACCATCCGGAGCAGATGATCAAAGGCCAGGCGACCGAGATAACTCTGGTCCTACGCACTGATTTCACCGAAGAAGGGCTGCCGGAAGAGGTCTCGCGGGCATTCGAGGGGCTTCAGGGCGATGTGCGGCAGCAGCGCGCGAAAATCTCCAACATCATGTCGGCGCGGCTGCGCGGACGCGATTTCGACGTGGACCCGCGCGGAATGCAGGAACGCACGATCACCTGGCGCCGGCCAGTGGAATGGTCCTGGTATGTGACGCCCAAAGCCGGCGGCGAGGCCAAGCGGCTGGAGCTTGAACTCTACGCGCACATCGTCAATCCGCAGGGCGAGACCCAGCCGCCAGTGCTGATCAAGACGCTGGATGCGACGATTGATGTGGACGTGCGCACGCTGGACTGGATCGTGGAGCAGGCCCGCGCCTTCGAGCCGATCTACGCCATCGCTGCTGCGATTATCGGCCTGTTCACCGCGCTGTTGACGCTATGGCTGCGCCGCAAGCCCGCCCATCCGGGCGACGGCCCGCCTTCGGGCATCACGACCTCCCAAGCCCCGCCGCCCCAGCCGCAGCGCCGCGTGAGCGACATGAGCGCTGGCGCGGCCGCCGCGGAGGCTGCTCGCAGAGGTGAGGATACCAGCGGCGATGGGCGCGCCTAAGCCTGCCCGCGTAAAATCTGCTCAACGAACGCCGGGACGGTCTGCGTCGCCGGGCCCTGAATGGCGTGGTGGAACAACGACGCGCCTTCTGACGGCTCAAGGTTCAGTTCCAGCGTCCAGGCTCCCGCCTGCTTCGCGATCTCGACGAAGCCGGCCGCCGGGTACACGGTGCCGCTCGTACCGATCGACACGAACAGGTCGGTTTGCTCCAGCAACTCGAAAATCCGCTCCATCTCATAGGGCATTTCTCCAAACCACACGACATCCGGGCGCATCCGCCCGATCGTCGCGCAGGCCGGGCAGGTGGTTTGCGGGGTAATGTCCGCCATGCCCCAGGCTTCGCGGTGACCGCACTCTGCGCACAGAGCCTTCGTGATCTCTCCGTGCATGTGAATGAGGTTGCGCGCGCCAGCCATCTCGTGCAGCGGGTCAATGTTCTGCGTCACCGACCAGACCTCACCGCCGTACTCGCGCTCCAGCCGCGCCAGCGCCTCATGCGCGGCGTTGGGCCTTACATCAGCGTTGGCCCGGCGGCGCTGGTTGTAGAAATCGAGGACGAAGGCCGGGTTGCGCGCGAAGGCCTCCGGCGTCGCCACTTCAGTCAGGTCATAGCGCTCCCAGATGCCTCCGCGATCGCGGAACGTGTGCAAGCCTGATTCCGCCGACAAGCCCGCGCCCGTCAGGATCGTGATGCGGTTATCCGGACGGGCAGCGTGAGGCGGAATTGGAATGTCTGACATCGGCTCGCTCCAGAGAACCCACGAAGCGAGCCTAGAGCATCGAAACCGACCTGCAAATGATTGTGGCCCGGTGATCCGAACATTTGGTCATGCGAGAGCGCCAAATACCAAGATCCAACCGCACGCGCAGGTTCAAAAAACGGGTGCCCATCC
>CAZNGB010000248.1:0-1572 GCA_964572465.1 uncultured Hyphomicrobiaceae bacterium | reverse complement strand
GCGGAGACCTGTTCCATCTGCTCGTGCAGCCATACGTCGCGGCCCTCGGCCCACGGCACTTCCGCGTTGGTGCGCTTGACAACCAGCACGTTCTGCACGCTCGGCGCATGGGTCAGCGCCTTGTCGGTATTCGCCTTGAGCGGGACGGCGCGGCCGCCGCGCACGCCTTCATCCGCCGTGATGACCAGGTTCGAGTCGCAATCATTGATGCGCCCCGCCAGCGCGTCCGGCGAGAAGCCGCCGAACACGACCGAATGGATCGCGCCGATGCGCGCGCAGGCCAGCATCGCGTAGGCGGCCTCAGGGATCATCGGGAGGTAGATGGTGACCCGGTCGCCTTTCTTGACGCCTAGCTTCTTCAGCACATTGGCGAAGCGGCAGACGCGCTCATGCAGCTGGCGGTAGGTGATCTTGAGGTCCATGTCCGGCTCGTCGCCTTCCCACAGGATGGCGACCTGATCGGCGCGCGATGGCAGATGCCGGTCGATGCAGTTGGCGCAGACGTTCAGCGTGCCGTCCTCGTACCAGCGGATATCGACGTTATGCGGATCATACGAGGTGTGCTTGACCTTGTGGAAGGGTTTGATCCAGTCGATCCTATAGCCTTGATGACGCCAGAACTCGTCCGGACTTTCGATGCTCTGCCGGTACATTTCTTCGTACTGCGCCCGATTCACATAAGCGTTATTCGCCCAGTCTTCGGGAACGGGGTAAATCTTGTCGTCAGACATTGCTGCGCTCCTCCCGGGATATTCTGGCAAGGCTTTTTAGATGCGCGCATTATGTCGGGGTGCAGGGTCAGGCGCAACGCCTCGTTGGTCGAAGAGGCGTTTCCAGCTTGACACGCCGCGCGGCTGCGCCCAACACGAGCAGTGTCAAGCCGACGGGCGCCACGGGCCAGGCCATGCACAACACGCCATCATCAGAAACGCTCTATATCTGCTCGCTTGATGCGATCGATGCCGTGGCGGCCCAGGCACGGCCGGGGCACATGATTTCGCTCATCAACGACGAGGCGATGCGCGAACTGGCGACCCCGCCATGCGTGCCGCGCGAACGCCATCTGCGCCTCACCATGAATGACATCATCGAGCCGCGCGAGGGTCATGTCGCGCCGTCGCCTGAGCATGTCGCTGCGCTCATTGATTTTGTCATGTCATGGGACCGCGCCGCGCCGGTGCTGGTGAACTGCCTGGCGGGCGTGAGCCGGTCGACGGCCGCGGCTTTCACCATGGTCTGTGCGCTCAACCCGCAGACGGATGAATACAGGATCGCCAGGCTCCTGCGCGAGACATCGCCGACGGCGCAGCCCAACCCGCGCCTTGTCGGGTTCGCTGATGAGGCGCTGGGGCGCGAGGGCCGCATGATCGAGGCGGCGGCGGCGATCGCAGAGAGCGCGGCGCTGGAGCCGGCCCGCCCGTTTGTGCTGCCTGCGCGCATTACACCTCGCGGCTGAGCCGCTCAGAACTGTGCGGTCAGCCCGACGAACCCGCCCATTTCCTCGACCTCGTCGAAGGCGATGTAAGCGTCCTGCGTGCCGTCGATGATGACCTGCGGCGCTTCGGTGCGGCG
>CAZNGB010000247.1:0-1577 GCA_964572465.1 uncultured Hyphomicrobiaceae bacterium | reverse complement strand
AACCCGCTTCCCAACCCGCTTCCGTTGAGTTTGCCTCAAAAGATACAGGGCTTGATTGAGTGTGCAAAAACTTCTAGCGTATGGATTAACGAATGCAAGGCTCGCGCGCAGCGTCGCCAAAGGGGAGGACAGCGGATGAGAGGCGCTGACATTGTCGCCCAGTCATTGGCCGAAAGCGGCGTCAAGACGGTGTTCACACTGTCCGGCAACCAGATCATGTCGATCTTCGACGCTGCGCTCGACACCGACCTGCGCCTCGTCCACACGCGCCATGAAGCCTGCGCCGTGTTCATGGCGGAGGCGCATGCACAGCTCACCGGCGATATCGGCGTAGCGATGGTCACCGCGGGGCCGGGTTTCGCCGGCGCGCTATCGGCGATGTATTCGGCGAAGACCTCCGAAACCCCGGTCATCCTGCTAAGCGGCGACTCACCGCTCGCCCATGACGGCAGGGGCGCTTTCCACGAACTCGACCAGTGCGCGATGGCTGCGCCGGTCACCAAATACACCATTCGCGTGAGAAGCGCACACACGCTTGGGCAGGATCTGGCGCGGGCGATCAGCATGGCGCGGTCCGGGCGACCCGGCCCAGTCCATCTCGCGCTTCCGGCTGATGTGCTGACGGCGCAGACCGACGCGCCCGTGCCCCCCGCTGCGGCCTTTGCCCGCCAGCCCAACGCGCCGCGCGAAAGTGACATCAGCACATTGGCGGAGGCATTTGCGGCTGCCGAGCGTCCCATGATCCTGACCGGCCCGGCAATGACCCACACGCGCGCTGGCAATCTGCTGAGCGCGCTCTGCGAGGCCACTGGCGCGCCCGTCGTGCCGATGGAAAGCCCACGCGCACTGCGCGACCCGGCGCTCGGGCGCTTCGCCGACGTGCTCTCGCGCGCCGATCTGGTCGTCAGCCTGGGCAAGTCGTTTGACTATACCGTCCGCTTTGGCGAGGAGGGCGTTTTCCCCGCCGATGCCAAGGTCTTCGCGGTCGCGCCCGATGCCCCCTCGCTTGAGCGGGCCGAACGCGCGCTCGGGCCCCGGCTCACCGGGCGGATCATGGCTGATGCGGACCTCTGCGCCGAATACCTTATCCGCGCGGCGAAAAACCTGAGCGGACGAAATGCCTGGCCCGCGGAGGTCGAACAGGCGCTCGCCAATCGCGACTTCGATCCGCCCCCGGTATCCGGCGAAGGCGTCGCCCCATGGGAAGTCGGGCGCGTGTTGCAAGAAGTCGTGGAGAGCGCCGACAACGCGATCTACGTTGCCGACGGCGGCGAGTTCGGCCAGTGGATGCAGGGCTTTGTCAACGCGCCGCGCCGCGTGATGAACGGCGTCTCCGCTGCGATTGGCAGCGCGATGGGCAACGCCATCGGCGCGCAGATCGCAGACCCGGACGCCACCGTGATCTGCACGCTGGGCGACGGCACCGCCGGCTTTTATCTCGGCGAGTTCGACACGGCCGTGCGCGAGGGCGCGAATGCCATCTTCGTCATCGGCAACGACGCCTGCTGGAACGCCGAGCGGATGCTGCAGATCCGCGAATTCGGCGTCGACCGGCAGACCGGCTGCGACCTGCTGCC
>CAZNGB010000246.1:0-1598 GCA_964572465.1 uncultured Hyphomicrobiaceae bacterium | reverse complement strand
TTGCGGCAGCGATAGCCCTGATAGGCCGCGCGCGCCACCACAGCCGGGTCCATGCAGCCGATCACCTTGGTGTAGAGCGCCGATTCCGCGCCCATGCTGTCATGAAAGCGCGTGGCGACCGGCCCCGGCACCACCACAGACAGCCGCGTGCCGCGCCCGCCGATCTCATGCGCGACCGCCTCGGTCAGCGAGATAACATACGCCTTGCTGGCATAATAGGCCGCCTGATACGGCCCCGGCAATGCGCCGCCAAGTGAAGCGACATTCAGCACGCCGCCGTCTCCTCGCGCCAGCATCTCCGGCAGGTAGCGGTGCATCAGGTCGCTCAGCACGCGCATGTTCAAATCCGCCAGGCGCAGCACATCCGCCGTCGCGTGCTCGACGAATTCGCCGCTCAGCCCGATCCCTGCATTATTGACCAGCACATCAACACGCAGGCCCCGCGCCTCCAGTTCCTCGGCGAGCCGGTCACAATGCCCGTGGATCGCCAAATCTATCGCGAAGTCGTGGACCTGCACGGCGTATTCGCCGCTGAGCGTCTCGGCGTTTTCGGCGAGCTTGTCCGCGCTGCGCGCCACCAGGGCCAGATCGTGCCCCGCGGCAGCGAACTGATGCGCCAGCGACAGGCCGATCCCCTCGCTCGCGCCGGTGATGAGCACAACGTCACGCCGCGGATCGTTCGGGTCCGGCCCGGCGTCGGCCGGCACCTTACGCCGCGCCCAGGCGCGCTCCAATCGCTGAAATACTCCGATCATGCCCCCGATTGCCGCCCTACTGCTGCGCCTCCACCTTCTTGCGGGCGCGGATGCGCTCGCGCGAGGAAATGCCAAGCAGCTCCGATGTGCGCCAGATCAGGTTTTCCTCATAGCCGTGGACCTCGCCGTCAGCAAAGGCGATTTCCCACATCATCTCGATGATATCGAGCCGGTCCTCTTCGCTGAGCGCTTTCTTGAGCTTCGACGTGAAGCTGTAGATGTCGATGGCGTCGCGCTCGCTGCGTTCAGCCGCAACAACAAGTTCGTGGAGCTGATCGTCGGACAGCCCGTAGCGTTCCTTCAGAACGGCCTGCAGGCGCTCGGTCTCGGCCTCCTCGACGTAGCCGTCGATGGTGCTGGCGTGCACAAGCAGCGCGGCAGCGGCCAGGCGCGTGTTGTCGATCTCGTCGGCCTCGTCTCTCGCGCTATCGCCCGACATCAGATTATCCAGCACCTGCCCCAGAGTTCGGATCATTTGACCTCTCTCAATTTGCGTTTTTTGCGCACACGCGCTCGGGACCAACATTCCGTCCCGAGGCAAAAACCGGGCCGCCCCGGCGCTGCGCTAAACTGGCTGTTGAACTGACACGGGAAATGGGCCTGATGGCGCGAGATTTAAACCTGTAACGCCCCGGCGCTGATTCAGCTCTGCTTAAGCCTGTCCCAATCCGGGTCGGCGCATTTATCCATTTGCAATCCTTTTGCGGCATCGCTGGAGACCGATCCAGGGCGCACTCACACAGCGCCTGACGCCCCACAAGAAAGCATCGCAACGGCCCAGCGGATTATGAACACGGACCTGAACTTCGCCAACGACGAGTGGTTCTGGAAAGCCTGGTCGGA
>CAZNGB010000245.1:0-1600 GCA_964572465.1 uncultured Hyphomicrobiaceae bacterium | reverse complement strand
TGCGCGAGGGGCTGGATATCCCGGAATGCGCGCTGGTCGCGATCCTCGATGCGGACAAGGAAGGTTTCCTGCGCTCGGAAACCTCGCTGATCCAGACCATTGGCCGCGCGGCGCGCAACGTCGATGGCCGCGTCATCCTCTATGCCGACAAGATCACTGGCTCGATGGACCGCGCGATCCAGGAGACCGAGCGTCGCCGCGAGAAGCAGATCGCGTTCAACACGGAACACGGAATAACGCCGCAGACGATCCGCAAGAACATCGGCGACATCATGGAAAGCGTCTACGAGCAGGATCACGTGACGATCCCGAAGGCGGCAGGCTTTGGCGAGGGCAAGCAGGCGGACTACAGCGGCCACAACCTCGCAGCGGTGATCAGCGATATGGAACAGCGCATGATGACCGCGGCGTCCAACCTCGATTTCGAGGAGGCCGCGCGGCTGCGCGACGAGGTGAAGGATCTGCGCGAGCAGCAGCTCTTCTATTCCGGCGATCCGGCGGCCCCGGCGGGCGAGCAGCCGTCCAGGGGCAAGGCACGCTCCAGCGCCGGACGGCCGGGAACCCGCACCTACAAGTCGAAGGGCCGCAAGAAGTAGAGGCTCACTTTACGACGCTCAGCCGCTTGTCCAGCACACGCATGACCTTGTCGAGGTCATTGCCGCGCTTCAGGATCAATCCGGTCGTCGCAATCACGAGATAAGCGCCCTGCTTTCGCGCGAGCTTCGGGCGTTTTTCAATGCGATAGAGAGGCTGTTCGGAAGAGCGGCGAAAGATGTAAAAGACCGCGTGGTCCTTTTGCATGTCGATGCCATAGTCGCGCCATTCGCCCCTCGCGACCATTCGCCCATACACCGAAAGAATGGCGCTGAGTTCAAAGCGGTTAAAAGCGACGATTTGCGCCCGGCCTTCAGAACCATTTGCGATGAGATAGGTCTGGTTCTCGTGCGCCGGGCTGAAGCCTATGGGTTCACTCTCGCTCATGGCGCCCCCTGTTTTTTGTTTGAGCCTGCCATGATCGCCGCCCGGGCGCGAAATTTCAAGCCCAGCAAGCCCGTCAATAGCTTGGGCTGGTGAGTTCATCGCATTGCATCAGAAAAATCTTCTGTTTTTTGATCTGGATCAAATCCCAGCACGGCCTCATGTGTCAGCCTGACTTTACACTTTAATTTGTCAAGCAACATGGACAGGCTGGTTATGCGCATTGTGCTCATTCACCCCAACTACCACTCCGGCGGCGCGGAAATCGCAGGGAGTTGGCCGCCAGCCTGGGTCGCCTACATCACCGGTGCGCTAAAGGCGGCCGGCTACACTGATGTTCGCTTCATCGACGCGATGACCAACAACGTCACCGACGACGAGTTGCGCTACATTCTCTCGCAGGAAAAGCCGGACGTAGTCGGCACCACGGCGATCACGCCGTCTATCTACAAGGCCGAGCGCATTCTGGAAATTGCGAAGGAAGAGCATCCGGACGTGGTGACGGTGCTTGGCGGCGTGCACGCAACCTTCATGTTCAAGCAGGTGCTGAGCGAAGCGCCATGGGTGGACGTGATCGTGCGCGGCGAGGGCGAGGAGATCATCGTCGAGCTGATCCGCGCGA
>CAZNGB010000244.1:0-1634 GCA_964572465.1 uncultured Hyphomicrobiaceae bacterium | reverse complement strand
CGACGAAATCATCGCCGCCGCGGATGTGGCCCTCGACATCCATGAACAGCTGGCCGCGGTCGAATTCGGCTTCGAGCCGGTCATACAGGCGGCCAGTGTTGCCGGGGTCGTCGCCGCGGCGATAGTTGATGAAGATCAGGCCCGAGGTGTTTGCGCTCGTACCCGGAGTGTCCGCGGTTTCCGCCATGCCGCCCGCCCAAAATATGCATGCTTAAAAGTGTTAACCGGGACTGTAATGGATCGGCGCGCGCCGGGCCAACGCGGAAGGCGCGTCAGAGGCGGGCGAGCAGCGTCTTCGTGTCGATCTGGACGACCGTGCCGCCGTCCTCGCGGACCTGCTCGGCGAAGGCCGCCGTGCCGCCCTGCTTGACCGCGCCCTGCCCGTCCCACAGCGCCAGCAGCACCACCCGCGCGGCCAGTTCCTTGGCCATCGCCAGCATCGCGTCGTTGCACGCGCCGAACGGGTCAGCCGCGTCGTCCAGATTAAGAACACGCCGGTTGCCGCCGACTTTCGCGCGCCAGATCGTCTCGAAGCGCGCCTCCCAGTCGCTGCCCGGGATGCCGCGCACCGACGCATCGAGGAACTTGTCGGGGTGGAACGGCAGGACCAGCCGCGTCGGGATATCGAGCGACGCGCAGGCTTCATGGAACAGAATGTCGCCGCCACGCGCGGCGCTGGCGATACCGATCAGCGTTCCATGCTGGGCCTGCGCCTGCTCGAGCCTATCGCGGATCGCCTCCGCGGCAAGCGGCTCCATCGCCGGCGGAAACCGCGGGGTCTCGCGCTCCGGCAGATCGACCATATGGCCGGTGAAGACTATGGCGGTGTCAAACTCGGGCATGACGCTTGACGGGCTCTCAATAGGCGCTGGAAAGCCAGCATGACCTATGCTGGTGAACGTGGCGAGAACAACGCACTCGAACTCGTTGAACTGGAGCGAAAAACACTGTCTGCGTGACGGCGCGACACCCTTGCGCTAATCTCAGAGCACTATTTCCCATGCGTCTATCGGGGAGGCGGGCATGGCGCGGATTTTCATTTCGCATTCAAGCAAAGATAATTTCGAAGCCATTGCCTTTCGCGACTGGCTGGTCTCCGAAGGCTGGGCGCGCGACGACATCTTCCTTGATCTGCATGGCATCGGCGCAGGCGCGCGCTGGAAAGACGCGCTGGCCAAAGCGAACGAGCGCTGCGAGGCGGTCGTGCTGCTGGCGTCACCGGCGTCGCTGGCGTCGACCGAATGCCGGATCGAACTGCGCATGGCCGAGGACTACGGCAAGGAGATCGTCGTTGCCATCCTCTATCTGCTGAGCATCGACAGAGACGAGCTTGCGGAATACCGCGAGCGCCAGATCGTCGATCTGTCGAGCGAGCCGCGCGAGGCCAGTTTTACCGTTGAACATGACGGCCAGCAGAAGACCCTCCATTTCAACCGCGAGACGCTGCACCGGATCAAGGCCCGGCTCGATCAACTCGGCATCTCCCCGACCAGCTTTCCTTGGCGCCCCGGCGATCTGGCCAAGGCCTCGCCCTATCCGGGCCTGCGCGGGTTTGAACCGGAAGATGCCGCGCTGTTCTTCGGCCGGGCCGGCGATATGGCGCGGGGCTTGGGCGAGTTGCGCAAGCTGCGCCG
>CAZNGB010000243.1:0-1636 GCA_964572465.1 uncultured Hyphomicrobiaceae bacterium | reverse complement strand
TGCGTGCGCCTGAAGGCCATCAAGAATGACACGGAGATCGCTGGAGCGCGCGCGGCACATCTGCGCGACGGCGTGGCGGTGACGCGCTTTCTCGCCTGGCTGGACGCGAACGCGCCCGCCAACCGCATCGACGAGATCAAGGCCGCCCAGCGGCTTGAGGCCTTCCGCGCCGAGACCGGCGAGCTACAGGACATCAGCTTCGACACGATTTCCGGCGCGGGGCCGAACGGCGCGATCGTCCATTACCGCGTGACACGCGCGACCAACCGCCCTCTGGAGCCGGGCACGCTTTATCTCGTCGACTCCGGCGGGCAATACCGCGACGGCACGACCGACATCACCCGCACGGTGGCGATTGGTCAGCCAAGCGCGGCCATGCGCCGGCATTTCACACTGGTGCTGAAGGGGCACATCGCCATCGCCACTGCCCGATTTCCGATGGGGACGCGAGGCGTGGACATCGACGGCTTCGCGCGACGCGCGTTATGGGCCGCCGGGCTGGACTACGATCATGGTACCGGCCACGGCGTCGGGAGCTTTCTCGGTGTACATGAGGGCCCGACCAGCATCAGCAAGCGAGGGATGGTCGAACTGGAGCCGGGCATGATCCTGTCGAACGAGCCGGGCTATTACCGCGAAGGCGAATACGGCATCCGCATCGAAAACCTGCTGCTGGTGCTGCCGCCTGAACCAATCGCAGGCGGCGAGCGTGAGATGATGCGCTTCGAGACGCTCACGCTGGCGCCGATTGACCGGCGACTTATCATGCCGGAATTGCTCGCCGAAGAGGAACGCGCCTGGGTCGACGCGTATCACGCTCATGTGCGCGCGCGTCTGGCGCCGCACCTGGATGGCGACGAATTGGCCTGGCTGGAGCAGGCCACGCGGACGCTGGCCGGGTGAGCAAGCTTTGCGAGCCCGCGCGCGTGCCGATCGCCCTGAAAGAAACGCCCGGCAATGATCGCCGGGCGCTAAACGCACTCTATAATATCAGTCTGCGTCGGAAGGCGCGGCCTGCCGGGCGGCTTCCGCCTCGGCACGGGCTTCCTCGGCAGCCTGCTGAGCTGCTTCAGCGGCTGCCCGCTGCTCTTCCAGGTCCTGCTTGGTCTGGGACAGCTCCTGCTTGGTCGCGGCGAGTTCGTCCCTCACCGATGCCAACTCCTGCTGGGTGCTCTCCAGCTCGGATTTGGCGCTGGCCAGTTCGTCCTGCAGCGCGGTCATCTCCTCAGAACCGCCCTGGGTCTCGGACCGCAGTTGCTCGTTGGTTGCGGTCAGTTCCTCGACTTGCTGCTCCAGATCCCCGACGTTCGAGGTCTGCTCTTCGAACTGCTCAGTGAGGCTCTCCAATTCGGCGCGGGCATCTTCAGCAGCCCCCTGCGCCTCTTCCAGCGCGCTTTCAGCGGCCGCTTGCGCTTCTTCAGCCGCCTGCTGGGCGGTCTGCGCCGCGCCCAACTCCTCGGCGAGGCGTTCGCGCTCGTTATAGGCCCACACGGCCGCGCCGACGGCGACCGCAGCAATAATCAAAAGAAGAAATGTCAGGACAGAACGGCTCATTGGCTCCCCCAAGCTGTTACGCATTTGCACCATAGCTTTGCTAGCGTATTTTGCCGAAGGGGGGAATCAGCTTTTGGGCGGT
>CAZNGB010000242.1:0-1689 GCA_964572465.1 uncultured Hyphomicrobiaceae bacterium | reverse complement strand
GTGCTCGACATCCCCTGGACCGACTGGGCGGGCCGCCAGCACGACAAGATGATCGGCCGGCCGATCTCCATGCACGCCATGCGCGGGATTTCGGCGCATTCCAACGGCTTCCACTCCTGCCGCATCATCCACATGCTGCAAATCCTGCTCGGCTCGATCGACTGCCCCGGCGGCTTCCGCTACAAGGCGCCGTTCCCTAAGCCCGTGCCGCCGCCGATCAAGCCCGCGGGCGTGAGGGGTCCGAACACGCCGCTGGGCGGCGCGCCGCTAGGGTTTCCGACCGGGCCGGAGGATTTGCTGGTCGATGCTGACGGCACGCCGCAGCGCATCGACAAGGCCTATAGCTGGGATGCGCCGCTCGCCGCGCACGGGCTGATGCACATGGTCATCACCAACTCCGCGACAAGCGACCCTTATCCTCTCGACACACTGTTCATGTACATGGCCAACATGGCCTGGAACTCGTCGATGAACGTCCCAGCCGTGCTGGAGTATCTGAGCGCCAAGCGCGCGGACGGCGAATACAAGATCCCGCGCATCATCTATTCGGACGCCTACTATTCAGAGATGGTGCCGTATGCCGATCTTATCCTACCGGACACGACCTATCTGGAGCGGTGGGATTGCATCTCGCTCCTCGACCGGCCGATCTCTGAACCGAATGGCCCTGCCGATGCGATCCGCCAGCCCGTCGTGCAGCCGGACCGTGACGTGCGTCCGTTTCAGTCGGTGCTGCTGGATCTTGGCGCACGGCTCGGCCTTCCCGGCTTTGTTGATGAGACCGGCGCGGCGAAATACCCCGGCGGCTACGCCGATTATATCGTCAACCACGAGCGCCAGCCGGGCATCGGCCCGCTTGCGGGCTGGCGCGGCGAGAACGGTGACAAGTTCGGCCGAGGCGAGCCGAACCCAAATCAGCTTGAGCGCTACATCGAGAATGGCTGCTTCCACGTCCACCACCTGTCCGACAGCCAGAAATATTTCAAGCACGCCAACAAGGACTATCTCGACTGGGCGGTTGGGGTCGGTTTCATCGGCTCTACAGACCCGATTGTGTTCCAGCTGTATTGCGAGCCGATGCAGAGATTCCGGCTGGCCGCGCAGGGGCACGGCGAGACCGTACCTCCGGAGCATCACCGCGCGCGCGTGGAACGCTACTTCGACCCCCTCCCCTTCTGGTATCCGCCGTTCGAGGGCGAAATGATCGCCGCGGACGAATACCCGCTGCACGCCATCACGCAGCGCCCGATGATCATGTATCACTCCTGGGGCGGGCAGAACGCCTGGCTGCGCCAGATCCAGACACACAACAAGCTGTTCATCCACCACGAAAAGGCGCGCGCCATCGGCGTGGTTGACGACGATTGGGTGTGGATCATCGGCCATCTGGGCCGCGTCAAGGCGCAGGTGAAGCTGATGGACGGCGTGAACCCCGACACGGTGTGGACCTGGAACGCCATCGGCAAGCGCCGCGGCGCGTGGAACCTCGACGACGACGCGCCGGAGAACACGCGCGGCTTCCTGCTCAACCACCTGATCGGCGAACTCCTGCCCGAAGGTGCGGGCGGCTATCGCTACTCCAATGCGGACCCCGTGACGGGCCAAGCCGCGTGGTACGACCTGCGCGTGCGCATCGAAAAAGCGCCCGCCGAGGCCCAAGAGACCGACCCCTTTTTCGAGCCGCTTTAC
>CAZNGB010000241.1:0-1717 GCA_964572465.1 uncultured Hyphomicrobiaceae bacterium | reverse complement strand
CGGCCAGTTCGGGGTTGCGCAGCCGGTGCCCCGGCGGATGCGGGTCACCGTCATCATTCAGAAAATGCGAGCGTGCCCGCGGCCCCAGCCGATCCGCGCCGCGCTGCAGAAGACTGTTCAGCCGCGCGGTGACCGCAAAGCCGTTTTCCGCCGCCTCGATCGCCGGGTCGAACAGCGCGGCCCAGTCCAGCCTGCCATGGGCGCCATGCGCCATTTCCAGCATCCGCACCAGGCCCGGCACGCCGACCGCCAGCCCACCTGTGCTCGCATCGCCGAAGTCCAGCCGCGCGCCGTCGTCATCGAGGAAGCGCTCGGGCGTAGCCGTGCTCGGCGCGACCTCTCGGCCATCATATGCAGTGAGCGTTTCGGTCTGCGCGTCCCAGTAGAGCAGGAAAGCCCCGCCGCCGATGCCCGAAGATTGCGGCTCGACAAGGTTGAGCACCATCTGTGCGGCGATTGCAGCGTCCATTGCGCTCCCGCCCGCACGCAGCACTTCGCGCCCGGCTTCAGCAGCCAGCGGATGCGCCGCGACGACCATCTGCGCCTCGCCGCGCACCAGCGCTTTTTCGGCGCGCCCGCTCGCGGCTTCAGGCTCGGCGCGCTGGGCCTGCGCTGGAGCTGAATTGGCCAGCGCCATCGCCACGATGACAGCCGCCAGCCCGATCCAGAAAGCCTTGATCATGGCACAGCTCATATGCGGTAGATGGATTGCCAGCGTCGCGGGGTGAGCGCGCGTTGCGCGGCGTTGCGCCGCTCTCGCCCCGTGACCAATAGCTCACGTGTCATGCCTATCCTCCCTGTCCGCGTTCTTGTTTTTGCAGGCCTCGAACAGTGCACCAGGGCGTGGACTGGCTCAAGTCGTAGTTAGATCACGACTTTCGCGCATCCCCGACAACTTACTGCAACCGATCTATCGCTGGCTGCTCAGCGTCAGGTACATCAGAACCAGATAGATCACGGGCAGAACTACCAGCACGCCGAATTCGATGAAGCCGGGCGCGGGACACGCTGTCGCCGTCCAACGGTAAGCGATGTAGATGACCGCCGCGAGCACGATGCCAAGCCCAATAAACCAGGGTGTCAGCCGGTTCCGCTTAGGCATGGTTTCAGCCATCATGGTCCTCCCCTGCGCGCCTGTTTCTCAATGGAAACCAAAATACCCGCGCGATGGTTGCATACCGAATGGTGGCGCACACGGATGGCGGGATGGAGGATGCATGGCCGTTCACAATGCCGATATCGCCGAGGCTTTCCGCCGGCTCGCCGACCTGCTGGACATCGAAGGCGGGAACCAGTTCCGCGTGCGCGCCTATCGCAATGCCGCCGCGACCGTGGAAGGCCTGCCGCGTGACGCCGCGCGGATGCTCAATGAGGGCGAGGACCTGTCGGAGCTGCCTGGTATCGGCGAAGACTTGGCGGGCAAGATCGAGACGCTGATCGAGACGGGCAAGCTCCCGCTGCTCGAAGAGGTCGCGGCCCGCGTGCCCGAAGGGCTGGCGGAGATCACGCATGTTGCGGGCATAGGCCCGAAACGGGCCTGGAAGCTTTACGAAGAGCTGGACATCGAAACGATCGACGCGCTGCGCAAGGCGGCGGAGGCGGGCGAGGTGCGCGAGATCGAGGGCTTCGGCGAGAAGACCGAACAAAACATCATCGACGCGCTCGGCCGCTTCGAGGGCAGCGAGAAGCGCCTGCGCCTGATGGATGCGGAACACAT
>CAZNGB010000240.1:0-1730 GCA_964572465.1 uncultured Hyphomicrobiaceae bacterium | reverse complement strand
TAGCCGGGAGAGCGATGCGGAACGCCGAGGGCTGATGTTCACGCTGGCCCATTTGACGGACCCGCATCTCGGACCGCTGCCGCGCGCGCATGCGCATCAACTCATGGGCAAGCGGCTGCTGGGCTATCTCAATTGGCGCAGGCGGGAGGGGGTCCACCGGCCGGAGGCGCTCCACGCGATAATCGCGGATTTGCGCGCGCATGCTCCAGACCACATCGCGGTCACGGGCGACCTCGTAAATATCGCGCTGCCCGCCGAATTCGCCCATGCGCTGGCCTGGCTGCAGGACTTGGGCGATCCTAATGATGTCAGCGTGATCCCCGGCAATCATGACGCATATGTGCCGCAACGGGGCGGACAGGGCTTCCGGCTGTGGGCGGACTACATGTGTTCAGACCGGCGCGGCGGCGGCTTCCTTCAGAGCGGGCACGCGGAGTTTCCTTATGTTCGGGTATTCGGCGATGTCGCGCTGATCGGGACGTCCTCGGCACGCGCGACCGCGCCGTTCGTCGCGGCGGGGCGGCTGGGGCGTGCGCAGCTTCGCCTGCTGGAGACTGTGCTGGAGGCGCTGGGTGCAGCGGGGCTGGCGCGGGTACTGCTGATCCACCATCCGCCGCTGCCGGGCATGGTGGGCTGGCGTCGGGGACTTCACGATGCGCGCGCGCTTCGCGGGGTGCTGGAGCGCGCGGGCGCGGAACTCGTGCTGCATGGCCATGAGCATCGCTTCACACTGAACTGGCTGCCGCGGCCTGGCGGCGCGATGATCCCGATTGTCGGCGCGCCATCTGCCTCCGCCGCCGCTTCGGCCACCCGGCCCACGGGGCACGGCAAGCCGCCGGCTGCCTATCACCTCTATCGCATAGAGCGTGATACGGCCGGCTGTGTGATCCAAATGTCACGCCGCGGTCTGATAGAGGGCGGTGCACGGGTTGGTTCGCTGGGTGACATGCGCTTATCGCCGCGCCCGAGCGACCCGAATACTCGCGGAAATCTCTGCTAAAACGACTGATCCCCAGCTTTTCCAGAGGGCTGTGCGAAGCGCGCCAGGGCGTATCGGGCGGCTTGGCGAATCGCCGTAGAAACGGGGCACCGTCATCGTGGCGCAGCAGCCCGGAGAACACAAGACCTCGCGAATAACTGGGGGTAGCGCTATATGTTGTGGTATCGGGGAAAGCTATGCACCAAGCCTTGACTTCGCGCCCCGACTCACGCCATCGTTTGCATGTGTTTGGCGGCGGGGCGCCGAACACTCCAACCTTTAGAGTAGCGTGTGCTGCCGCCACGGCTTGATGCCAGCGCGACCCGCGCAACGCACACCCAGAGCGTTGCGGAGTGAGTGTTTCACATAAGTGTTGTGTGTGTATTGACCGCCGTTATTGTTGCCGGCTGAGGGCTTTGGCGTGCGTCAATCTGTTTTGCGTTCGTGTTTTCGCGTCAATCTGGACAATAGATAATTTGAAAATCGCCCGAAAACGTGGCGAAACCTTGAGGGATGCACAGATGCGGATCGAACGGCGCTTCACCAAAGAGGGGCAATCACCCTACGCAGACATTGGCTTTCGCAAGGCCACGAGCGAGATCCGCAATCCCGACGGGTCTGTCGTATTCCACCTCGACAACTTCTCCGTACCAGCGCATTTCAGCCAGGTCGCGGCCGATATTCTCGCGCAGAAATATTTTCGCAAGGCCGGGGTGGCAGCGCGGCTGAAGCGCGTCGAGGAAAACACCGT
>CAZNGB010000239.1:0-1772 GCA_964572465.1 uncultured Hyphomicrobiaceae bacterium | reverse complement strand
TGGGACGGGCTGCGCCGCCAGCGGCTCGATCGGCCGTATGTGCGCATTGACGGCACGCTGCGCGAAGTCACCTGGGGCGAGGCGTTCAATGCCATCGCTGCGCGGCTGCGCAACACGGCGTCGCGGCGCGTTGGGGCGATTATCGGCGATCTGGCCCCGGTCGAGGACGCCTATGCGCTGAAATCGCTGATCGGCGGGCTTGGCTCACCTTTCGTCGAGTGTCGCCAGGACGGCGCGGCACTCAACCCGGCGTTTGGCCGGGCCAGCTATATCTTCAACACAGGCATCGCCGGGATTGACGAGGCCGACGCGATCCTGTTGATCGGCACGAACCCGCGGATGGAAAGCGCGGTGCTGAATGCACGCATCCTCAAGGCCTATCGCTCTGGCCGGGCGACGATCGGGGTCATTGGCGAACAGGCGGACTTGACCTACGATTACGCTTATCTCGGCGCGGGGCCGGACAGCTTGCGCGAGATCGCGCAAGGGCGACACGCGTTTGCCGATACCCTCATGAACGCAGAGCGGCCCATGCTCATCCTCGGGCAGGGCGCGTTAGCGCGGCCCGATGGCGAGGGCGTGCTCCGTCTGGCTGCGCAGGTCGCGCGCGACACAGGCATGCTCAAGCCGGACGAAGGCTGGAACGGGTTCAACGTCTTGCACACCGCGGCCAGCCGGGTCGGCGCACTGGATATCGGCTGCGTGCCTTCGGAACACGGCGCGAACCTGAGCACGATGCTGGGCGCGGCGCAAATGCGAGAGATGGAGGTGCTCTATCTGCTCGGCGCGGACGAGTTCGATGTTAGCCAGACGGGCGATGCGTTCGTCATCTATCAGGGCAGCCACGGCGACAGCGGCGCGCGGCTGGCCGATGTTATCCTGCCGGGCTCGGCCTATACGGAAAAGGACGGCACCTACGTCAACACTGAAGGGCGCGTTCAACTCGGCGCGCGGGCCGTGTTCCCACCAGGCGAGGCGAAGGAAGACTGGCGGATCATCCGCGCGCTGTCCGAGCATCTGGCCCGGCCGCTGCCTTTCGACACGCTGGAAGAACTGCGCAGCGCTATCTACAGCGACCATCCACACCTCGCCGAAATCGACCATTTTGAACCCGGCGACACGGCCGATATCGAGGCGCTGGTCAGCGAAGCCGCGGATGTGACCCCCGCGCCGTTCGGCTCGCCGATAGAGAGCTATTACCTGACCAACCCGATTGCGCGCGCTTCGCATGTCATGCAGGAACTGGTCGCGCTGGAGCGGGCCGACGCCTTGGGAGTGACCGGCACCAATGGCTGAGTTTTGGACGAATTACGGCTTGCCGACCGCGATCATGGTTGGGCAGAGCTTGCTGCTGCTGGCCAGCGTGCTGATGATCATCGCCTATCTGCTGCTGGCGGATCGCAAGATCTGGGCAGCGGTGCAGCTCCGCAAGGGACCAAATGTCGTCGGGCCATTTGGCCTGCTCCAGTCCTTCGCCGATTTCCTGAAATTCATCCTCAAGGAGCCGGTGATCCCGGCGGCCGCCGACCGGCCCATCTTCCTGCTCGCGCCGGTGGTCATGGCGGTGCTGGCGATGTCGGCCTGGGCGGTGATCCCTGTCGCTGATGGCTGGGTAGTCGCGGATATCAATGTGGGCATCCTCTACATTTTCGCGATCTCCTCGCTCGGCGTCTACGGCGTCATCATGGGCGGCTGGGCGTCAAACTCGAAATATCCCTTCCTCGGCGCGCTGCGCTCGGCCGCGCAGATGGTGTCCTATGAGGTGTCGATCG
>CAZNGB010000238.1:0-1816 GCA_964572465.1 uncultured Hyphomicrobiaceae bacterium | reverse complement strand
AAGGCCGCGTGAGCATGCTGCCGAACGCCGAACGCGCGATCATCGATCCTTGCAAGATCACGGGCTATCTGCTCGATCCGCGCCACCCCGACGGCGCGTCCAAGGCGCAGTTCTTCACCCGCTTCGGCTTCGATCTGGACAAGCCGGACGTGTTGGCCGATGCTTTGAGAGAGCATGCGCGCGCGCATCCGGCCCGAGAATTGAAACGCACGGCCTATGGTGTCACATATGCGGTGGCGGGACCGCTGCCCGCGCCGGATGGCCGGGCGCCGCAGGTGCGCAGCGTGTGGATCGTGCTGGAGGGCGAGGGCGCGCCGAGGCTGGTGACCGCTTTCCCGGCGAGAAGGGACGAGGAATGATCAGCGAGCTGGACCGCGTTGTGCTGTTGCGCGACCTGCCGGAGCAGAGGCTGCGGGCCGGGGATGTCGGCACGGTTGTGATGGTTTACCGTGACGGCGAGGCGTTCGAGGTGGAGTTCCTGACGCTTGGCGGCGACACGCACGCGCTTGCCACGCTGCCCATGAGCGCCTTGCGCCCGGCCGAGGACCATGAGGTCGCCCATGCGCGCCAGCTGGCCTGAGCGGCGCACTGAAGCGTCACACGGGCCTGTTCGATGAGATGGCCAGCTTCGCGGCGCTCCGCACTGCTGCCTGCAAGGCCGCGCGGGGCAAGCGCCGGAAGCCGGGGGCGGCGGCTTTCCTCGCCAATCTCGAACCCGAGCTTCTGCGTCTGGAGCGCACCCTGCGCGCTGGCAGTTACCGGCCCGGCCGCTATGTCGAAATCCGGATCCGCGATCCCAAAGAGCGCATCGTCTCGGCGGCGCCATTTCGCGACCGCGTCGTGCATCATGCGCTCTGCGCCGTGGTCGAGCCGATCTTCGAGCGCGGCTTCATCGCGAACAGCTTCGCCAACCGCCGGGGCAAGGGCACCCACCGCGCAATCGCTGTTTATGAGCGCTACCGCGACCGCCACGCCCATGTGCTGCGATGCGACATCTATCGCTACTTCCCGGCCATCGACCACGCGATCCTCAAAGCGGCCTTCCGACGCCGCATCGCCTGCGAACGGACCCTCTGGCTGCTGGACCTGATTGTCGATGCGTCGAACCGCCAGGAGCCGGTCAACGTCTATTTCCCGGGCGATGATCTGTTTACGCCGCATGAGCGCCGCCGCGGCCTGCCGATCGGCAATCTCACCAGCCAGTTCTTCGCCAACCTGTATCTGGACGGGTTCGATCACTGGGTGACCGAGGTGCTGCGCGCGCCTTACGTCAGGTATGTCGATGACTTCGCGCTGTTCCATGACGATCCGGCGCAACTGGCGGCGTGGCGCGGGCAGATCGCGGGCTATCTCGCCGGGCGTCGGCTGCAATTGCATCCGCGCAAGACGCTGATCCTGCCGACTTGTGAGCCCACGCCGTTTCTCGGATTTGTGCTCGCGCCGGGCGGCCGGCGGCGGTTGCCGGAAGAGAATGTCGCTCGGTTTCGCAACAGGCTGCGGGGCCTGCGTGAGCGCTGGCGGGCCGGGACGGTCACGCGCGAGGAGGTCGAGGCGCGGGTGCGCTCATGGATCGCGCATGCCGAGCACGCCGATAGCTGGCGGCTGCGCCAGGCGCTGTTTCGCGGCGGCTGGTTCGACCCGGCGCGGGAAGACCCGAAGACCGTAGACAAGCCGCGGGGATGCCGACGAAAGAAATCTTAGGACGAAAATTTCGATTCGCCTGCGGCGAACGGGGAAGGCCAGGGGGCAAGCCCCCTGGACCCCCGACGAAGAAAGGAAGGAAGAGCACAAGGGGTAAGGATGTAAAGATTCAAGG
>CAZNGB010000237.1:0-1854 GCA_964572465.1 uncultured Hyphomicrobiaceae bacterium | reverse complement strand
ACATGCGGCTGATCTGCTGGAACCGGCAGTTCCGCGAGGTGCTGGGCCTGCCGCCAGAAGTCGGGCAGGTCGGCGTGCCGCTGGATCAGATCGTGCGGTTGATGGCGCAATCCGGCGATCTTGGCCCCGGCGAGGTGGAGAGTATCGTCGCTGACAGGCTGCGCCGCTTCGTCGTGACGATGGAGACCTTCCAGGAGCGGCTGTACAGCGATCAGCGCGTGATCGAGGTGAGGACCAATGCCATGCCCCAGGGCGGGATCGTGACCTCGATGACGGACATCACCGACCGGGTGGCCGCCGCCGAAGCGCTGGAGCGCTCCAAGGCCGAACTGGAGCACCGCGTAAAAGCGCGCACGGCTGAACTGACCAAGCTCAACGAGGCGCTGAGCGAAGCCAAGGCGCGCGCGGACGAGGCCAATCTCGACAAGACGCGCTTCCTCGCCGCAGCCAGCCACGACATTCTCCAGCCGCTGAACGCCGCAAGGCTCTACGCCACCAGCCTGGTGGAGCGCGACAACCATGGCGAGGCGGGACGGCTGGCCGGCAACATCGATGCGGCGCTGACGGCGGTCGAGGAGATACTCAACACGCTGCTGGATATCTCGCGTCTTGATACCGGCGCATTGCGGCCCGACCTCGCAGGGCTGGCGGTCGAGGATCTGCTCAAGCAACTTGAGCTGGAATTCGCGCCGATGGCGGAGGCGCGCGGGCTTCGCCTTACAATCATGCCGTCGCGGCTGATCATCATGTCTGACGCGAGGTTGCTGCGCCGCATTCTGCAAAATCTGCTGTCCAACGCCATCAAATACACCGAACACGGCCGGGTGCTCGTCGGCTGCCGCCGCGACGGCGAAAGCGTGCGGGTGGAGGTGCATGATACCGGTCCGGGCATCCCGCTTGCCCAACAGCCGCTTGTCTTCAAGGAGTTTCAGCGGCTTGGCCAGCATGCCGCGACGGTGCAGGGGCTTGGGCTGGGCCTGTCGATTGTTGAGCGCATGGCGCGGGTGCTGGCCCATCCGATACGGCTACAATCGCATCCCGGCCGCGGATCGGTCTTCTCGGTCACCGTGCCCATGGCCAAGGCAGAAGCCATCCGCGCGCGCCCCGCTGCCGAGCGCCCGCGCCAGACCGGCGACATGCAAGGCGTCACCGTGCTGTGCATCGATAACGAAGTCACGATCCTGGAAGGTATGGAGGTGCTGCTAAGAACCTGGGGGTGCGAGGTGATCACCGCGCTGGATGCCAACCAGGCGGCGGTCGCGCTTCACGCACGCGGCATCAAACCCCATATCATCGTAGCGGATTATCATCTGAACGATGAATCGGGCTGCCAGGCGATCCAGGCGCTATCGCACAGTTTCGGCCGTAAGATCGTTGGCGTCATCGTCACGGCCGACCGCTCGCCAGAGGTTCAGGACGAGGTCCGCGAGGCCGGTTATCGGCTGCTACGCAAACCCGTAAAACCAGCAGCGCTTCGCAACGCGATAGCACAGGTGAGCGCGCCTGGTTTGGCAGCCGAATAGACGCCGATAACTGTCAGCATCACTGGCGATACATCGCGCCGGCGTGCTATATCGCCTTCTCAAACAGCATTCATGCAATCGGAGACCTGATAAGCCAATGGCGCAACAGTATGTCTATGTCCTCAACGGCCTGACCAAGAGCTATCCCGGCTCCAAGCCGGTGCTCAACAACATCTCGCTGTCCTTCCTGCCCGGCGCGAAGATCGGCATCGTCGGCGTCAACGGCGCGGGTAAATCGACGCTGATGCGCATAATGGCCGGTCTCGACACCGAATACACCGGCGAGGCCTGGGCCGCAGAAGGCGCGCGCGTCGGTCATCTGCCGCAGGAG
>CAZNGB010000236.1:0-1869 GCA_964572465.1 uncultured Hyphomicrobiaceae bacterium | reverse complement strand
AAATCGAAGAAATCCGACACGAACGGGATCGCCTCGCCGTTGCTCGGCAGCTTGGCGGGCTGCAAGAGGTTCAGCCCCTCGACGATGAGGATGTCCGGCCGGTCCACGGTGATCGTCTTGTCGGTCAGCACATCATAATGGAAATGCGAATAGACCGGCGCCTCGACCTGCGGCCGGCCCGCTTTGACTTCAGCCAGGAAGTGCAGCAGCGCGCGGGTGTCAAAGCTTTCCGGGAAGCCCTTGCGGTTCATGATCCCGCGCCGCTCCAGCACCGCGTTGGGCAGCAGGAAGCCATCGGTCGGCACAAGGTCCACGCGGGGCGAGTTGGTCCAGCGCGACAGCAGCGCCTGCAGCACGCGTGCCGTCGTGCTCTTGCCCACCGCCACGCTGCCCGCGACCCCAATGATAAAAGGCGTCTTGTTTTCGCTCTGGCCGAGAAAGCGCGAGGTCGCCGCGTGCAGCGCCTGCGACGCCCCGACATAAAAGTTTAGAAGCCGCGACAGCGGCAGATAGATTTGGATGACCTCGCTCTCGGACACGCGCTCGATTACGCCGGAAAGCCGCTCCAGATCCTGAGCGTCCAGGGTCATGGGCGTTTCCGCGCGCAGCTTCGCCCATTCCTGCTTATCGAATCTAAGATAGGGCGAGATCGGTGAGGATTGGTTTGTGCTCATGCGGTCCCGGTCTCGCGCCGGCGCGTGCTTGCGCGTTACTCCTGCGAGCCTGCGGGCGTGGGCGTGGACATGCGCTGGGCCAGTACAGCCATCACATCCTCATAAGGGACATCCCGCGCTTCCAGCAACACCAGCAGATGATACAGCAGGTCAGCGGCTTCCAGCTTGAGGGCATCGTCGCTCTCATGCAAGGCGGCGATCACCGTCTCGATCGCCTCCTCACCCAACTTTCGCGCGCAATAAGCTGGGCCCGCATCCAGCAGCGTGCGCGTGTAAGAGGCATCTGCAGAGGCCTCGCGCCGCTCCTTGATGATGCGCGCCAGTTGCGAGAGTGTTTCGTCCGCCATGTCAAACCCCCCTTGTTGCTTTGGGTGCGGGTTAGGGCACTTTCAGCAAAAATGGCACCCGGTTTTGCGTCAGAAAGTGCGATAAAACAAGAGCTTAGATTCTACTCGACGACTCCATTTTCGTTGAACAGGCTCTAGTCATCCAGCCGCACGGCGATGCCGGCATCGGCCATGTGCTGCTTCGCCTCGGCGATCGTATGGTCGCCGAAGTGAAAGATCGACGCTGCGAGTACCGCGCTTGCCCCGCCCTGTGTCACGCCTTCGGTTAGATGGTCGAGCGTGCCAACCCCGCCCGACGCGATCACAGGCACTTCCACCGCATCGCTGATCGCGCGCGTGAGCGCCAGGTCAAAGCCCGCGCGCGTGCCATCGCGGTCCATCGAGGTCAGCAGGATTTCTCCTGCGCCCAATTCGACCACTTCGCGCGCGTATTCCACGGCGTCGATCCCGGTGGGCTCGCGCCCGCCATGGGTGAAGATTTCCCAGCGGTCAGGTTCGCCTGGCGCGGAGACCTTCTTGGCGTCGACCGCGACGACGATGCATTGCCGGCCGAACTTGTCGGCGGCCTCGCGCACGAAGTCGCGATTCTTCACCGCGGCGGTGTTGATCGAGACCTTGTCCGCGCCGGCTTCCAGCAGCTTGCGGATGTCATCAAGCGTGCGCACCCCGCCGCCGACGGTGAGCGGCATGAAGCAGCGCTCCGCCGTGCGCCGGACAACGTCGAGAATGGTGCCGCGCTGCTCGTGGCTGGCGGTAATGTCGAGAAAGCAGAGTTCGTCCGCTCCCGCTGCGTCATAGGCCGTGGCGGCTTCGACAGGATCGCCGGCGTCGCGCAGATCGACAAAGTT
>CAZNGB010000235.1:0-1923 GCA_964572465.1 uncultured Hyphomicrobiaceae bacterium | reverse complement strand
GAGGCGGTGGTGCCATTCCTGCAGGCGCTTGGGTCCAGCGATGCGGTACCCAGCATCGATCATCTGGCCTGACCGCGCGCCGTTGTCCCGCACGCGATGTTGCTTATGTCCCGTCATGCAACATTGCAAAGGATCCCGGGACGCTTAACATGAACTCGCTGTTTGCCGTCGCTGACGAACATATGGCCCCAAAGCTGCGTAATGTCCTCCATTCCATCGTGTTGGTGGGCGGCATCGCGGCGCTGACGGCCTCCTGCGCGTATCTGCTGTTCGGCGGCGCGGGCGTCTTGTGGACATTCGTTTCGGTGGCGATGGTGCTGCTGGTCGGGCCGCGCGTTGCGCCCGAGGCGGTCATGCGCATGTATAATGCGCGGCGGGTGTCGCCGGACCAGGGCGGCGCGCTGATGAGGATCGTTACCGCGCTTGAGCGGCGCGCCGGGCTGGCTTCGCAGCCCAGGGTCTACATCATCCCAAGCAACATGATGAACGCATTCGCCACCGGACGGCGCGACGACGCCTCCATCGGGGTGACGACGGGTCTGCTCAACCGGCTGTCCACGCGCGAACTAGCGGGCGTGCTCGCCCATGAGATCGCGCACATCCGCAACGGCGATCTGTGGATCATGGGTGTCGCTGATATCCTCAGCCGGGTGACCCTGTTCATGAGCTATCTCGCGGTGTTCCTCGTCGCGGTCAATCTGCCGCTGGCGATGATGGGCGAGGCGCATATACCATGGGCGCCGGTGCTGCTGCTGTATTTCGCGCCGACGATCTCGGCGGTGCTGCAACTGGCGCTGTCGCGTGCGCGCGAGTATGACGCGGACCTGGAAGGCGCGCGGCTTTCCGGAGACCCGGATGCGCTGGCGTCGGCTCTGCTGAAGCTGGAGCGGTATCAGGGGCAGTTCTGGGAGAACATCTTCATGCCCGGGCGGAAGAACCCCGCGCCGTCGCTGCTGCGCTCGCACCCGAAGACAGAAGACCGCGTGGCGCGCCTGCGCCAACTCGACCCGCGCGATCTGGAGCCACTGGCACTGCCCAGCAGCCCGCTTGACCAGCTTTCCGAATTGGGGCGGTTCTTTCGGGGGCCGCGTTATCACTGGATAAGCGGGCTGTGGTACTGATATCCCCGGCTCTATTCATCGCCTGAAAGGCGCAACATGCCTGACGCGACAGAACTTCTCCGCCCCTGCGCGCTCTTCACCGACTTGTACGAACTCACGATGATGCAGTCGTATTTCGCTGAGGACATGCAAGATCGAGCGGCGTTTTCCCTGTTCGTGCGGGAATTGCCGGAGCGCCGGAATTACCTGCTCGCGGCGGGGCTGGACGACGTGCTGAGCTACCTGGAAAACCTGCGCTTCGATGAGGCCGACATCGCCTATCTGCGCGGGCTAGGGCAGTTCACGCCGGATTTCCTCCACTGGCTGCGCGACTTCCGTTTCACCGGCGATATTTACGCCGTGCCGGAGGGTACGCCGGTGTTCGATAACGAGCCGATCCTGGAGATCGAGGCGCCGATCGCTGAGGCGCAGCTTGTCGAGACGGCAGTGATGAATATCGTCCATGTTCAGACGCTGCTGGCGAGCAAGGCGGCACGGGTGGTGGAAGCGGCGCAGGGGCGCCCGGTGGTTGATTTCGGCGCGCGGCGCATTCACGGACGCGATGCGGCGATGAAGGCGGCGCGCGCCTACCACATCGCCGGGGTGAGCGCGACATCGAATGTCGAGGCGGGCCGTGAATACGGTATCGACGTCTCTGGCACGATGGCGCACAGCTACATTGAGGCCTTTGCGAACGAGGCTGACGCTTTCGCCGCGTTCACGCGCAGCTATCCCGACACCGTCCTGCTGGTGGACACCTACGACACAGTGCAGGGCGTTCAGAATGTCATCGACCTGGCGCGCAAGCTGGGCGCGGATTTCA
>CAZNGB010000234.1:0-1948 GCA_964572465.1 uncultured Hyphomicrobiaceae bacterium | reverse complement strand
TGCCGAAGCCGGTGCGCACCAGCTTCTGGAACAGATAGGCTTCCTCGTTCGATCCCTTGGCTGAGCCAAAGCCCGCGAGTGCCCGGCCGCCGTGAGTATCGCGGATGTCGCGCAGCCCGGCGGCCGCGCGCTCCAGCGCCTCCTCCCATGTCGCCTCACGGAACACCTCCCACGGGTTCATGGGGTCTATGCGGATGTCACCGCGCTTGGGCGCGTCGTCGCGGCGCACAAGCGGCGTGGTCAACCGCTCCGGGTGGCGGATGTAATCAAAGCCGAATCGCCCCTTCACGCACAGCCGGTTCTCGTTGGCCGGGCCTTCGCGGCCATCGACCTGCACGATCTTGTCGTCTTTCACGCTCACGCGCGTCTGGCAGCCGACGCCGCAGTAGGGGCAGACCGAATCGACCGTCTTGTCCGCCCAGACCGTGCGCGTTTGCGCCTGCTCATCCATCAGCGATTTTTCATACAGCGCGCCGGTGGGGCAGGCCTGCACGCATTCGCCGCAAGCCACGCAGGTCGAGTCGCCCATCGGGTCATCGAAATCGAACACCGGCTTCGCCTCGTGGCCGCGCAGCGCCATGCCGATCACGTCGTTGACCTGCACCTCTCGGCAGGCGCGCACGCACAGATTGCACTGGATACAGGCGTCCAGATTGACCGCAATCGCCGTATGCGACGGGTCGGGCGCGAAGCCTTCGCGCGCGGGCAGGCGGCTGCCCGTCACACCAAGCTCGCGTGCCCAACGCCAGAACTTGGAATCGGGGTCGGGGTGGCGGATTTGCGGTGGCTGGTCGGCGGCGAGCAGCTCGAACACCATCTTGCGCGCCTTCGCGGCACGCTCGCTGGCGGTCTTGACCTTCATGTCGGGCTGCGGCTTGCGGATGCACGAGGCGGCCAGCACGCGTTCGCCCTCGACCTCGACCATGCAGGCGCGGCAGTTGCCATCCGCGCGGTAGCCCGGCGCATCGAGCCAGCACAGGTGCGGGATTTCCACGCCGGCGCGCTTGGCGGCCTGCCAGATCGTTTCGCCAGGCGTGGCCGTCACGGGATGATCATCCAGCGTGAAATGGATCGCGTCAGTCATGCAGGACCCTTTCGGCGATGAAACTTTCGGGGCGAGGCGTTATCAGGTCCTCGCGGAACCATCTGAGCAAATGATTGACCGGGTTCGGCGCGGCCTGCCCAAGCCCGCAGATCGAGGCGTCGCGCATCACCGCTTCCAGGTCGGCAATCGCGTCTTCGTCAAGCGGAGCCTGTTGCAGCAGTGTCACCATCTTCTCGGTGCCCGCGCGGCAGGGCGTGCACTGGCCGCAGCTCTCATCGGCGAAAAACCGCATCAGGTTGAGCGCGGCGTCCTTCACATTGTCCCGCTGCGACAGCACGACGACCGCGTGCGAGCCTATGAAGCCCCCGTGCTCGTTGAGCGCGCCGCCGAAATCCAGCGGGATATCCGCCAGCGAGGCGGGAAAGATGCCGCCCGACGCGCCGCCCGGCAGATAGGCTTTCAGCGTGTGCCCGTCGGCCATGCCGCCGCAGTAGTCCTCGACCAGTTCGCGCAGAGTGATGCCCGCCGGGGCGAGCTTCACGCCCGGCTCGCGCACGCGGCCAGACACGGAATAAGAGCGCAAGCCCTTGTGGCCGTGCTTGCCCTGCCCTTCAAACCACTGCGCACCGCGCTCGATAATGTCGCGCAGCCACCACAGCGTCTCGACGTTGTGGTTGAGCGTCGGCCGGCCAAACAGCCCGACTTCGGCGATATACGGCGGGCGGTGGCGCGGCAGACCGCGCTTGCCCTCGATGCTCTCGATCATCGCGGATTCTTCGCCGCAGATGTAAGCGCCCGCGCCGCGTCGCATCTCGATGGGGCAATCCGCAGTCAGCCCGGCTGCGTCTAGCGCGGCGATCTCCCGGCGCAGGATTTCCAGCACGGCCGGATATTCGTCGCGCA
>CAZNGB010000233.1:0-1980 GCA_964572465.1 uncultured Hyphomicrobiaceae bacterium | reverse complement strand
GACCCGCGCACCTATGAGCACATCCCGCCGGAGACGGTCGGCAACGCGCGCAAGCTGCTGGTCTCTGATCAGGCCGGGCGCTCGAACATTCTGGCGGAACTTGAGCGCATCGGCATCCCCGTCGCGCCGGACGACCCACATGTGCGCAAGCTGCTGGAAGAGGTGAAGCAGCGCGAGGCGCTCGGCTACAGCTATGAAGGCGCGGATGCGTCATTCGAGCTGATGGCGCGGCGGCATCTTGGCAATGTGCCGCAGTATTTCGACGTCGAGCGCTTCCGCGTCATGGTGGAGCGCCGCCACAACGCGCGCGGCGAGCTTATCACCGTCTCCGAGGCGACGGTGAAGGTGCGCGTGAATGGCCATTCGGTGCTGTCGGTGGGCGAGGGCAACGGCCCGATCCACGCGCTGGATTGCGCGCTGCGTAAGGACCTCGGCGCATATCAGAAATTCACCGAAGAACTGGAGCTGGTGGACTACAAGGTGCGTATCCTCACGGGTGGCACGGACGCCATCACCCGCGTCCTTATCGAAACGCTGGACACGCGCACGCGCGATCGCTGGTTCACCGTGGGCGTCTCGCCGAATATAGTCGATGCATCATTCGAGGCGCTGATCGACTCGATCACCTACAAGCTGATGCGCGAGAACGTCGTGGCGCACTAACTCCAAGAGAATGCGGGGGGCGGATGTCGTACAGGTTCTGGGTCTTTGCCGCCGCGACGCTGGGCATGCTCGGCGTCCTCGCGGGATCGGTCGGGGCGCACGCGCTGCTCGGCTATCCGCCTGAGGCCAAGCGGGTTTTCGACACCGCCTTGCAATACCACATCATGCATGTGCCGGCGCTGCTGGCGGTGGCCTGGCTGGCCTCGCTCGATGCGCGGCGCGAAGCCGGCGGAAGCTGGTTGCCCCAGATGGCCGGCGCGGCGTTCATCGCGGGCGTCGCGCTGTTCTCCGGGGTGCTATATCTGCAAACCGTCTCCGGCGTGTCGATCGGACTGCCGCTGCCGCCGCTCGGCGGGTTTTTCCTGATCTTTGGCTGGGTGGCGATGGCGCTGGCCGCATTCGGGTTGCCCGACCTGCGCAGGCCGGAGCGCCCACAAAGGAGAGGAAGCGATGACTGATGCGCGCGAGAATCTGCGGCGCGGCGATGCCCTTCTGGTCATTGACGTGCAACGCGATTTCTGCCCCGGCGGGGCCTTGGCGATCCCTGAAGGGCACAAGGTCATTGCGCCGCTGAACCGCTGGATCGAGGCGGCCCGAGATGTCGGCGTCCCCATCTACGCCTCGCGTGACTGGCACCCGGCCACGCATCTCAGCTTCGCGCCCCAGGGCGGGCCGTGGCCGCCGCATTGCGTGCAGGATACGCCCGGCGCGGCCTTTCACCATGACTTGGACGTCCACGGCGCAATCGTCGTGACCAAGGGCACGCGCTTCGATAAGGACCAGTATTCCGCGTTCGACGAGACCGGGCTGGCGGAGGAGTTGAAACGCGCGGGCACAAGGCGCGTTTGGATCGGCGGGCTGGCTCAAGATGTCTGCGTCAAGGCGACCGCGATTGACGCCGCCAAGGCCGGCTTTGAGGCATATGTGCTGCCGGAGGCGACGCTGCCCGTCACGCCGGAGGGCGGTGCGGAAGCGGTCGAGGAGATGCGCAAAGCCGGCGTCACGATTGCGTAGAGCCGGATGACCGCCGCTCCAGCCGCGCAAGGCGTTGTCGGACCTCTTCGGTGTATGCTTCGAGCGCGGCGCTGATCTCGACAGGATAGGCCGTGCTGGCCGGCTCGATCGCGCGGATGTCGTCGGGCAACTCGGCAATCTGCTTCGCGGCATAAGCACGGACGGCGTTCAGTCCCGGCGCGGGCTTCACGCGCTCGCCGCCGCGCATGACGCATTCGATCAGCGGTCTGCCCTCAAGCGCCTCGCTTTGCAGCCCCAGCGTGTCGCGGATCGCCTGGCCATCCGCCGTCTCGTGCCGGAACA
>CAZNGB010000232.1:0-2050 GCA_964572465.1 uncultured Hyphomicrobiaceae bacterium | reverse complement strand
GCGAACAGCACCTGAACGGTCATGATGTTGGCCATCAACTCTGCATCGCCCCCCATCTGCCGCGCCATCACATAGGCCGAGGAGGCGGTGGGCACCGCGCCGGTTATGATGGCGATGGTGCGCGTCAGCCCGTCCAGCCCGACCACCCACGACAGCAGTACGACCAATAGCGGCATGCCGATAAGGCGCATGAGCACGCCGACCGCCACCAGCGTTTTCGTCTCCATCGCCTGGCCGACACTCAGGCCCGCGCCTACAGCCAGCAGCGCCAGGCCCAGCCCGCCATCGCCAATGATGTCCACCGCGCCGTAGATGAAATCAGGCACTCCGGTGATGTTCAGCGCGAAACCGATCACGCAGCCTACAATCAGCGGATTGCTGGCGATTTTGAGCAGAACCGTGGACCAGTCCGGCTTGGCCTCCGCCTCCCCGAACACCGCCAGCACCGCAACATTGATCACGTTGATCAGCGGCACCATCACGCCGATAGCGATGCCGCTGAGCGCCACGCCCTCATTGCCGTAAAGCGAGCCGACGATGGCCAGCGCCATGAAGCCGTGAAATCGCGTCGCGCCCTGGAAGATGCTGGTGAAGGTCGGCCCGGAAATACCGAAGCGGCGCGCGGAGATGGGCTGGAGCAGGAGCAGCAACAGCGACATGCCGATAACCCCGCCCGTGATGGCGGCGGCGAAGTCGGCGATCGGGATCGCACCGAGATCAGCCCGCGCAAGTGTGCGGATGATCAGGAACGGCATCAGGATATAGAAGCAGACATGCTCCACGACCGGCCACATCTCATCGGGCACGAGCTTGACCCGTTTGAGGACATAGCCGGTGATGATAATCAGGAAAATCGGGGCGATGGCGTTAAGCGTGACGAGCATGCGCGTCTTTATGCCCGCAGCGACGCCCCGCGCCAACCCCATGCGCGCATAGCTGCTTCCGCGCGTCAGATATTTTGCAGCCGGTCGAGTGCGCCCTGCAATATATACGCGGCGGCGACCTTGTCGATCATCTGCGCGCGGCGTTTGCGTGATGTGTCGGCGGCGATCAGCGCGCGTTCCGCCGCGACAGTGGATAGCCGCTCGTCCCAAAGCAGCACCGGCAGCCCGGTCGCCGCGGCCAGATTGCGGGCATAGGCGCGGGCCGATTGCGCGCGCGGGCCTTCCGAGCCGTCCATGTTAAGCGGCAAGCCGATGACGATCCCGCCGACACCGTAATCCGCGATGATCTCGGCCATGCGCGCGGCATCGTCGCGGAATTTTGTGCGCTTGATGGTCTCCAGCGCGGTAGCGACGCAGCGGTCCACGTCCGACACCGCGACGCCAATGGTCTTGGTCCCCAGGTCCAGCCCGATCAGCCGCGCGCCCGGCGCGAGCGCGGCATGGAACTCCTCTGGCGTGGTCGCGTTGGCGGTCATCGGCGTGCTCCAGTGATGATCGCGCGCGGGGCGGTTGAGCCGCGGCGCACGCGCCATATACTGCGCGCAGACTTAATCCACCCGCAATCACTCAGATGGAGGCCCATCATGAAACTCACCTGGCTCGGACATTCCGCATTCCGACTGGAAACCGGCTCCAACGTGATCCTCATCGACCCGTTCCTGTCGGGCAATGACAAGTTCACCGGCTCGGTGGATGACGCAGCGCGCGGCTGCACACATGTCGTGCTCACCCACGGCCATGACGACCACACGGGCGACGCGCTCGATATCTGCAAGAATACCGGCGCAAAGCTGGTCGCGGTCTACGAGCTTGCGCTTTACATGAACGCAAAGGGTGTCGACAACATCGACCCTGCCAACCCAGGCGGCACGCTGGCGCAGGACGGTTTCGACGTCTCATTCGTCAAGGCGTTCCATTCCTCCAGCACGGTGATCGATGGCAAGCCGGTCTATCTCGGCGCGGCCTGCGGCGTTGTCATTCGTGCAGAAGGCGAGAGCGTCTATCACATGGGCGACACCGAGATTTTCAGCGATATGGCGCTGATCAACGAGGTGTTCGCGCCCACGGTTGGGCTGGTGCCGATTGGCGACCGCTTCACAATGGGC
>CAZNGB010000231.1:0-2092 GCA_964572465.1 uncultured Hyphomicrobiaceae bacterium | reverse complement strand
ATATGCGCCGCGCCGAGCTCGCCGAACAGCCCGCGAATGTCCACGGTCTGGCGCACGCCGACATCATCGAAATGCGCATCCAGCCACTTGTCCGCGCTGTCCCGGCCGAGATCGAAAAGGTGCTCCAGAAACTCCCACTGAGGGTTCATGCGGCTGGACTGGCCGAGATCAGTGACTTCTTCGGGCGCCTGAATGATGTGAACGCGCATCCGGCTGAAGCCGTCCTCGGTCATCTTGCCTTCGTCCAGCAGCCGGTTGATGAAGTCAACCGAGCGCAACTCCTTCAGAAGGCTTGAGTTGAAGGTGATTTCGCGCAGCCGCTCCATGATGCCCTGCGCGGTTTTCGGCGTGCCGGGCCGCTCGACCGGGTTGATCTGCACGATGATGATGTCGTGCGCGCCGACTTCCGAGGCGTAGAACGGGAACAGCGCCGGGTTGCCCATGTAGCCGCCGTCCCAGTAGGGCACGCCGTCCACCTCGACCGCCTGAAACAGGAAGGGCAGGGCGGCCGATGCCATCACCATTTCACAGCGCAACTCGTGCCGGTTGAAGATCTTGACGCGGCCGGTCTCCACATTCGTCGCGGAGACGAACAGCTTGATGTCGTCGCAACCTCGCACAAGCTCGAAATCGATCACCGAGTCCAAGACATCCGCCAGCGGATTCAGATTGAGCGGATTGAACATGTAAGGCGAGGCAACCTGGCGGAACATCTCGAAAAACATCGTCGCCGGCGATTGCGAGACGCTCCAGTTTCCGAGGAACACGTCGATCGGCGAGCGTTGCAGCGGGTTGAGCGGCGCATTCTCCGACACCGCGCGCCAGAACATGCGCAGCCGCTCGCGCGCCCCGTCGTAGCCGCCGCGCATATAGCCGTCGGCCATCACCACGCCGCACATCGCGCCGGCGCTGGTGCCGCTGATCGCGTCGAGGCTGAGCCGCCCGTCCTCCAGCAGTCGGTCGAGCACGCCCCAGGTGAATGCGCCATGCGCGCCGCCGCCTTGCAGCGCGAGGTTGACCGGCTTTGCGGCCGCGGCCGAGTCGCTCATTTTGCGGTCCAGCCGCCGTCCATGGACAGCGAGGTACCGTTGATCTGGGCGGCCTCATCGCCGCAGAGGAAGACCGTCAGAGCGCCGATCTGCTCGGTCGTGACGAATTCCTTGGTCGGCTGAGCTTCGAGGATCACGTTGCGCTTGACCTCTTCCTCGCTGATGCCGCGCGCCTTGGCCGTATCGGGGATTTGCGCCTCCACCAGCGGTGTCAGGACATAGCCCGGGCAGATGGCATTGACGGTCACGCCGGCTTGCGCGCCCTCCAGCGCCAGCGTCTTGGTCATGCCCAGCATGCCGTGCTTCGCGGATACGTATGCCACCTTGTAGGGCGAGGCGACAAGGCCGTGTGCCGAGGCCAGATTGATGATCCGGCCCCAGCCGCGCTGTTTCATCTCGCCGAACACGAGCCGCGAGGTGTGAAACGCGCTCGACAGGATGATTGCGATAATCGCGTCCCACTTTTCGACCGGGAACTCCTCAACCGGCGCGACATGCTGGATACCGGCGTTGTTCACCATGATGTCGACCTGTCCGAACTCGCGCCGGGCCGTCTCGACCATGTCCTCGATCTGGTCGGGCTTGGTCATGTCCGCGCCGTGAAACCGGACCTTGGCGTCATACTTGCCGTCCAGTTCCGCGCGGGTCTTCTCGATCTCGTCCGCGTCGCCAAGCCCGTTGAGCATCACGTTGACGCCCGCGCCCGCGAGCGCCTCGGCCATGCCCAACCCAATTCCGCTCGTCGAGCCGGTGACGACGGCGCTTTTACCTGTCAACATTGGTTGCTCTCCTGATGTCAAACTGATCCAGATCTATTTGCCGGGAAGCCCTTTTTCGCGCTGCGCCTTCAGCGCTTCGGCGTACCACTCCATCTCGTCCAGAAATCCCTTCACGAATTTATAAGCGCTCTCATCGGTGGGCGTGCCGTCTTCTGAAAAGGCGTTTTGCACGCGCGGCACGGGGTATAGCGACGGGATCGACGACATCCCAAGCTCGGCCAGCGTCATGCGCAGTTGCATCGCCGCGCGCACCCCGCCGAACAT
>CAZNGB010000230.1:0-2097 GCA_964572465.1 uncultured Hyphomicrobiaceae bacterium | reverse complement strand
TCCTTCACCAGCTGGCGGATCACCAGAAGCTGCTGATAGTCCTTCTCGCCAAACACCGCAATATCCGGCAGGCTCTGCATGAACAGCTTGGTCACGATCGTCGTCACGCCGGCGAAAAAATGCGGGCGCGATACGCCGCACAGGCATTGCGTCAGCTCGGCGACCTCGACGCGCGTGGCGAAATCGTTGGGATACATCTCCAGGATCGACGGCGCGTAAACCAGATCGGTTCCCGCTTTCGCGAGCAGCCGGTTGTCGCCATACTCGTCTCGCGGGTAGCTCTCGAAGTCCTCGTCCGGGCCGAACTGGGTCGGATTGACGAAGCTGGACACGATCACGCGGTCGGCGTTCTTGCGCGCGATACGAACAAGCGAGAGATGCCCGTCATGCAGCCCGCCCATCGTCGGCACCAACGCGACCTTGCGATTCTTGCGCCGCCAGCGCCGGACGGCGTCGCGCAGATGGCTCACGGTGCGCACAACTGGCATCGTCAAGGGACTGGCCTCTTGGCTAGAGACGGTTGGCTTGAAACGGGAAGCCGCGCCGAACCATAGCAAGCTTTAGCGAAAACGAAAGCACGCCAAACGCGGCGAAACGCACCAGAGCGCCGGAAAGTCCTGACACCGCCGGGCTGGCGCACTAATATACTGTGATCAAACCGATTGGAGAGAGATGTCAACCAAGGACTCACCGGACAAGACCCGCCCCGCGCCCACGCCGTCCGCCGAGGATACCGGCAAGGTGCCGGCGAAATCCAGCTCGGATGAGATCGACGCCTTCGTCGCGCAGGTCCGCAGCATGCCAGCGACCAATGCCCGTCGCGGCCGGCTGATCTTCGCGATGGACGCGACCATGAGCCGCCAGCCGACATGGGACATGGCGCTGCAGCTTCAGGGCGAGATGTTTGAGGCGGTCGCGCAGACCGGCGGGCTGGATGTGCAGCTTATGTATTTCCGGGGCTTTGATGAGTGCCGCGCCTCGAAATGGGTGTCGGACGCGCACGGGCTGAAGCATCTGATGACCGGCGTCGCCTGCCGTGGCGGCTTCACGCAGATTCGCAAGGTGCTGGCGCATGCGCGCAAGGAGGCCGAGGCGGGTGAGGTCAGCGCGCTGGTGTTCGTCGGCGACAGCATGGAGGAGGATATCGATCATCTCGCCAACACGGCTGGCGAACTCGGGATGCTCAAGGTGCCTGCCTTCATGTTTCAAGAAGGCAACAACCCGAATGCGGCGACGGCTTTCAAAGAGATTGCACGGCTGACGGGCGGGGCGTATTGCCGTTTCGATGCAGGCGCGGCGGATGCGTTGCGTGCGCTGCTGCAGGCCGTCGCGGTCTATGCCGCCGGCGGACGCCGCGCACTTGAGGACCTGAGCCGCGCGGGCACGGGGCCAGGCCGCCTGCTGCTTGAACAGTTGAAATCGTGACAGGCGCGCCATGCAATTTCTGATCATTGGTCTGCTACTCCTCTTGCTGCTGCTGCTATACGCCGGGCGTGTCGCGCGCATGAACCCGAAGTCGGGCGCGCGGGCGATCCGGCGCTTTGGCGGCTATGGGCTGGTCGGGCTGGCGATCGGGCTAGGCCTGGCCGGGCGCATCGGTATGGCGATCCCGCTTGGACTGATCGGCGGCTGGCTGCTGGGCTGGCGGCTGCCAGGGCTTGGCGGCGGGCAGATGGGGCCGATCCCCGGCAATGCGCAGCGCTCAGGCGGACAGGCTTCGACCGTGCGAGCGGATTTCGTCGAGATGACGCTGGACCATGATACCGGCGACATGGACGGCGAAGTGTTGGCCGGGCAGTTCGCCGGGCGCAGGCTATCAGGCATGGAGACCGCCGAACTGCTGGCGCTGCTGCGCGAAACTTTGTCGCGCGATGCCCAAAGCGCAAAGCTCATCGAGGCGTATCTCGATCGCGTCACGCCCGAGTGGCGCGATGAGCCCGGCGCGCGTGGCAGCGAAACGAGCGACGCCGCCGCCTCTGGCCCCATGACCATCGCCGAAGCCTATCGCATTCTGGGCCTGTGGCCTGGCGCGCAGCCCGAAGACATCCGCCGCGCGCATCGCGAGATGATGAAAAAATTCCACCCCGATCAGGGCGG
>CAZNGB010000229.1:0-2104 GCA_964572465.1 uncultured Hyphomicrobiaceae bacterium | reverse complement strand
ACCCGCGCGCTCAACCCGAAATGGTACGAGGGCATGCTGCGCCATGGCTACGAGGGCGTGCGCCAGATCGAAGCGCATGTGACCAACACCATGGGCTGGTCCGCAACCACCGGACAGGTACCGGAATGGGTCTATCAGCAGCTCACCGAGACCTACGTGCTCGACGAGACCATGCGCAAGCGCTTGGCTGCATTGAACCCGAAAGCCTCCGCCAAGATGGCCAACCGGCTCATCGAAGCGCATGAGCGCCAATACTGGTCGCCCGACGAGGCGACGCTTGAAGCCCTGACCCAGGCCAGCGCCGAGCTTGAGGATCAGGTCGAAGGCATCACCGACGACGTTGCCGCATAATCACCCCAAGGAGACCGGCATGACAGTACTTCTCGACACCCGCCCCGCCGATCGCCGCCAGGATGGCGAGGGGAGCGTTCAGGTCAAGATGGACCCGTCCGTCCAGATCGATACAGCCAAGGTGTTCTCCGTCTATGGCAAGGGCGGCATTGGCAAGAGCACGACCTCTTCAAACCTTTCGGCCGCATTCTCGATGCTCGGCAAGCGCGTGCTGCAGATCGGCTGCGACCCGAAACACGATTCCACCTTTACGCTGACCAAGCGCCTGGTCCCCACGGTCATCGACATCCTCGAGTCGGTTGACTTCCACTCCGAGGAACTGCGCCCGGAAGACTATGTCTATGAGGGCTACAACGGCGTGATGTGCGTCGAGGCGGGGGGCCCGCCGGCGGGCACGGGCTGCGGTGGCTATGTCGTCGGCCAGACGGTGAAGCTTTTGAAGGAGCATCACCTGCTGGAAGACACCGACGTCGTCATCTTCGATGTCCTCGGAGACGTGGTCTGCGGCGGCTTTGCCTCGCCGCTTCAGCATGCCGACCGCGCCGTCATCGTCAGCGCCAACGACTTCGACTCGATCTTCGCGATGAACCGGATCGTGGCGGCGATCGGCGCAAAGGCGAAAAACTACAACGTGCGCGTTGCCGGCGTTGTGGCGAACCGCAGCAAGGACACCGACGAGATCGATCGGTTCAACGATGCGACCGGCCTGCGCCGTCTGGCCCATTTCCCGGATCTCGACGACATCCGTAAGAGCCGGCTGAAAAAGTCGGTTCTGTTCGAAATGGACTCGACCCCAGAACTTGAAGCAGTGAAGCAAGAATATCTGCGCCTCGCGGCCACGCTGTGGAACGGCGTTGACCCATGCGACGCCAAGCCAATGAAGGATCGGGATATCTTCGACTTCCTGGGATTCGAATAATGCCAAGCTCAACATACATCGCGCGGCGCGGCCGCCTCGGCGAGTATTTCGACAAGACGGCTGTTGAAGCATGGGCACGGCTGACCACCGATGCGCCGGTCAGCCGGATCCGCGCCACGGTGCGTGCCGGCCGCGACAGGATGCGCCAAACGCTGCTGGACTGGCTGCCGGCGGATATGACCGGCCTACGCTTGCTGGATGCAGGCTGCGGCACGGGCGCGTTATCGGTGGCCGCTGCGCAGCGCGGCGCGCAAGTTCTCGCGGTCGATCTGTCGCCTTCGCTGATCGAGCTGGCGCGCGAGCGTTCCCCGGAGAACTTTGCAAATGGCGGACGCATCGACTTCGAGGTTGGCGACTTCATTGACCCGGCCTGGGGCCATTTCGACTACGCGGTCGCGATGGATTCGCTCATTCACTATCATGGCAAGGACATCGCCCGCGCGGTGGCCCAGCTCGCTGGTCGCACCGGGCGCGGCATCGCGATGACCTTCGCCCCGCGTACCGCACTGCTCTCGAGCATGCACGCCGCCGGCAAGCTGTTCCCGCGATCGGACCGCGCGCCGGCAATTGAGCCGATCAGCCACACCAAGCTCACCCGGCTGCTTGGCGCCGAGCCCGAACTGGCTAACTGGCAGATAGGGCGTACGTCGCGCATCGCCAGCGGCTTCTACACCTCCCAGGCGCTGGAGCTGACGCAGAAATGAAGCGTTTGAACCAGACATTCGTCCAGCAGTGGCGCGAGCTTAGTCCGCAATTCCTCCCCTTTGCGGATGCCGCCACGCCTGACCTGCCGCTTGGGCGGCTGCTGCGGCTGTCTTTGTTCCAGGTGTCGGT
>CAZNGB010000228.1:0-2216 GCA_964572465.1 uncultured Hyphomicrobiaceae bacterium | reverse complement strand
CTCCAGGAGCCGGTAGCGTGCACCTCGATCTGCTCCTCGGCGCGCGGCGCCTCGCCCCCACGGCTGGCGAACAGCGCCTCGGCCATGCGCCGAGACAGCGCCTTATCGTCCTGCGCCTGGTTTGACCGCGCAGTCGGCAGCATCAGCGACATGAGCTGGTCGAGGAAGCCGGGGTCGCGCCAGAACATGACGAAAGCCTGGTTGAACAGGTCGTGCTCGGCGCGGCGCGCAACGAAAACCGAATGCAGCGTCCAGTAGAAGCGTTTGGGGTCGTCGATCCCGACGGCCAGCACGGCCTGCGTCGCCAGCGTGGTCTTGTCCGGCCCGGCGGGCAGGCCGGCTGCGCGCAGCAGCCGCGCGAACATCGCGATGTTGTCCGCGATGCGCCCACCATCGACTTCCGCCGCGATGATATTGGCTTGGATATCCGCGGGAGTGGAGGTCATGTCGCCTGCCCTCCGCCAGAACGCGCATCGGCCTTGATCTTCTCCAGCACGCGCGCGGCCTCGCTGCCCTCGATGCGGCCGATGTCGTCCTGGTATTTCAGCAGCGTGCCGAGCGTGGTGTCCACGGCGTCGGGGTCCAGCGCGACATGGTTGAGCGCGGTGAGCGCTTGCGCCCAGTTGATGGTCTCGGCGATGCCCGGGTTCTTGTAGAGGTCCATGGACCGTATTTCGTGGATGAAGGCGACGACCTGCCGGGTCAGTTCGTCGCCAGCCTCCGGTACCTTGAGCCGGAGGATCGCCAGCTCACGCTCGACGCCGGGGTAATCCACCCAGTGATAAAAACAGCGCCGGCGCAGCGCGTCGTGGACCTCGCGCGTGCGGTTCGAGGTGAGGATCGTCAGCGGCGGCTTGTCGGCCTTGATCGTGCCGAGTTCGGGGATGCTCACCTGATAGTCTGACAGAAGCTCCAGCAGGAACGCCTCGAACGGTTCATCGGCGCGGTCCAGCTCGTCAATGAGGAGCACCGGCGCTTCGCCCTCAGCTGAAAGCTCCAGCGCCTGCAACAGTGGGCGTTTCAGCAGGTAGTCCGGCGCATAGATGTCGCGCTCGACCATCTCGGTGCTCCCGGCTTCGCCCGCCGCCTCGGCCGCGCGAATATGCAGAAGCTGGCGCGAATAGTTCCAGTCGTAGACCGCCGAGGCGAGGTCTAGCCCCTCGTAGCATTGCAGGCGCACCAGCGGGCGACCGAGCGCGTCGGCCAGCACCTTCGCCAGTTCGGTCTTGCCGACGCCGGCCTCGCCCTCCAGCAGCAGCGGCCGCTCTAGCGTTAGGGCGAGGAAAGTGGCTGTCGCCAGGGCGTCGTTGGCGATGTAGCCGTGATCACGCAGCAGCGCTTTGACGGCTGCCACGCTTTCGGGGCGAGTTGGCGCGGCGCTATCCAAGGGTGGCCCGTCTCCTCAACCGGCGCTTTCGACCGCGCGTTCGGCCATCACCGGGATCAGCGCGGCCCTGTATTCGGCGCTGGCGTGCAGGTCGCTGAGCAGGCCATCGCCTGACATCTTGATGTCGCGCACGGCATCGGCCGACCAGTTGCTCTTGAGCGCGGCCTCCAGTTCTGATGAGCGGAACACGCCGTCCGCGCCCGCGCCGGTCACCGCCGCGCGCACCGAGGTCGAGAACATGCCCGAGGACTGCGATACGAACACGCCGACAAGAGCATAGCGCGACGCGCGCTGCTCGAACTTTGCATAGCCCGCCTTGCTCGGGATGGGGAAACGCACCTCGGTGATGATCTCGCCGGGCTGAAGCGTGGTGGCGAATAGGCCATCAAAGAAATCATCCGCGCTGATCTTGCGCTTGTCGGTGACGACCGTGGCGTCCAGACCGAGGATCGCCGCCGGGTAGTCTGCGGCCGGATCGTTGTTGGCAATGGACCCAGCGATGGTTCCAGCGTGGCGGACCTGCGGATCGCCAATACCGCCGGCCAGCTGCGCCAACGCCGGGATTTCTCTTTGCACCTCGGGGTTGTTCGCCACCTGCGCGTGCGTCGCCATCGCACCGATGACGATGTTGGAGCCGGATTTCTCGATCTTGCGCAGATCGCCGATCCCGCGCAGATCGATGACCTCGGAGGGCGCGGCGAGGCGCTGCTTCAGCGTCGGGATCAGTGTCTGGCCGCCCGCCAGCAGGCTGGCCTCCGGCTTTTGCGACAGGATCTGCGCGGCCTCGCCGACCGAATTCGGGCGGTGATAGTCGAATGCGTGCATGGTG
>CAZNGB010000227.1:0-2230 GCA_964572465.1 uncultured Hyphomicrobiaceae bacterium | reverse complement strand
GGCGAGGCAGGATACGCGTTGGCCTCGGTGGACATATCGACTGGGGAGTTCGTGCTCAGTGAGGTGGCGGCGGCCGATTTGCCCGGCGAATTGGCGCGGCTGGCTCCTAGCGAAATCCTCGTGCCTGACAGCGCCGATGGCGAACTTCAAGCAGCATTGCGCGAACACGCCGCTGCGATCACGCACATGCCCAATGCGCACTTTAGCGCGCCGGCCGGCGAAACGGCGATCAAGGCCGCGCTCGGGGTAAGCGTGCTTGATGGTTTCGGCGACTTTACGCCTGGCGAGCTGTCGGCGGCAGGCGCGGCCCTCAAATATATCGAGCTGACACAAATCGGTGCGAAGCCGCTGCTCAGCCCCCCGCACAAGGCCGCCGCCGCGGACGCAATGATCATGGACGCCGCGACGCGCGCGAGCCTGGAATTGACCCAGACAACGAGCGGACGGCGCGAGGGAAGCCTGCTTTGGGCCATCGACCGGGCCGTGACCGCGCCAGGTGCGCGCAAACTGGCCGCGCGGATCAACTGCCCTTTGACATCGCCGGAGGCCATCGATGCGCGGCTGGATGCGGTCGGGTTGTTGCGTGACGCCCCGCGTTTGCGCTCGGGCCTGCGCGCGAAACTGCGTGAGGCTCCAGACGGTGCCCGGGCGTTGTCGCGGCTCAAGCTTGGGCGAGGCAGTCCACGCGATCTGGGCGCGGTACGCGACATGCTTGGCTGCGCCGCGGCGCTTAGCGACCTGCTGGACGGTGCCGACACCTTGCCGGGCGAGTTGGGGCAGATCGGTGATGCGCTAGCAAAAGCTGACATGCAAGTCGGTTCGACCCTACTGGCGGCGCTGGAGGACGAATTGCCCCTCACCACGCGTGACGGCGGCTTCATCCGCGCGGGCTACAACGCCGATCTCGATGAAAACCGCAAGCTGCGCGACGACAGCCGCACGGTGATCGCGGGATTGCAGGCCAAATATGCCGAAGAAACCGGCCTGAAGTCGCTCAAAGTGCGTCACAACAACATCCTCGGCTATTTCCTGGAGGTCAGTGCCGCGCAGGCCGAACGCTTACGCGAACCGCCGCATAACGAGACATTCCGGCTGCGCCAGTCCCTCGCGAATGCCGTGCGCTTCACCACGCCGGAACTCGCCGAGACCGAAACGCGCATCACGCTGGCGGGCGAGCGCGCGCGGGCCATCGAGCAGGAGATTTTCGCGCGGCTCAGCGAGGCGGTGCTGGGCGAGCAGGCGAGCCTGAGCGCGCTGGCCGAGGCGATCGCGCAGCTGGACGCCGCCTGCGCGCTGGGCGAACTGGCCGAAGAGCGGAGTTATGTCCGGCCGACGGTTGATGGTAGCGGCGCGTTTGTCGTCGAGGGCGGGCGGCACCCTGTCGTCGAGCAGACGCTGGATGGCGGGACGTTCATCGCCAATGACTGCGCCCTATCGGCCGACGCGGAAGACGCCGCGCGCCTCGTGCTGCTGACCGGCCCGAACATGGCCGGCAAGTCTACATATCTGCGCCAGAACGCGCTGATCACCATCCTCGCGCAGGCTGGGTCGTTCGTGCCCGCGACATCAGCGCATATCGGCGTAGTGGACCGGCTATTCAGCCGCGTCGGCGCGTCCGATGATCTGGCGCGCGGGCGCTCCACCTTCATGGTCGAGATGGTCGAAACGGCCGCGATCCTGAACCAGGCCGGGCCGCGCGCGCTGGTGATCCTTGACGAGATCGGGCGTGGAACGGCGACCTATGACGGGCTATCGATCGCCTGGGCTGCCGCCGAGCATCTGCACGACATCAACCGCTGCCGCGCGCTGTTCGCCACACATTATCACGAGTTGACCGTGCTCGCCGAGCGGCTGTCGGGCGTCGCCAACGCGACCATCCGCGTGAAGGAATGGCGCGACGAGATCGTGTTCCTGCATGAGGTCGCGCGCGGCGCGGCGGACCGCTCCTACGGCATCCAGGTGGCCAAGCTGGCCGGACTGCCGCGCGCGGCGGTGGGGCGAGCGCGGGAGGTGCTGGCGCGGCTGGAGCGCGAAGGGAACGGCGCGGGCCGGATCGAGGAACTGCCGCTATTTGCCGCTATGCAAGAGCCAGAGCAGGCCGCTTATGACGGCGCGAACGAGCAAGTCGAGGCGCTCGCGAAGCTGCGCGATGAGATCGTCGCGCTGGACCCCGACGGAATGACCCCGCGCGATGCGCTTGCCGCGCTTTATCGGCTTAAAGCGCTGCTTG
>CAZNGB010000226.1:0-2246 GCA_964572465.1 uncultured Hyphomicrobiaceae bacterium | reverse complement strand
GGCTTGAGCTTGCGCAGCGCCTCGCGCATGCCCGTGCTTTCCAGCTGGAAGACGCCGACTGTGTCGCCCCGCGCCATCAATTCATAGGTGGCGGCATCGTCGAGCGGCAGCCGGTCGAGATCGAGCGCCGTTCCTTCAGCCTCCACCAGCCGGCGCGCGGTCTCGATAACGGTCAGGGTTTTGAGGCCGAGGAAGTCGAACTTCACCAGCCCGGCCGGCTCCACCCATTTCATGTTGAACTGCGTGACAGGCAGCGGCGAGCGCGGATCGCGGTAAAGCGGCACCAGTTCGCCGAGCGGTCGGTCGCCGATCACCACGCCCGCGGCATGGGTCGAAGCGTGGCGATATAGCCCTTCCAGCCGCTGTGCGATGTCAAGCAATTGCGCCACGATCTCTTCGCTGTCGCGCGCCTCCTGCAGCTTTGGCTCTCCGTCGATGGCCTGTTGCAGCGTTACCGGGTTCGCCGGGTTGTTCGGCACCAGCTTGCACAGCCGATCGACCTGCCCATAAGGCATCTGCAACACGCGCCCGACATCGCGCAAAACCGCGCGCGCCTGCAATTTTCCGAACGTGATGATTTGCGCGACGCGATCATGGCCATATTTGCGCTGAACATAGCCGATCACCTCGTCGCGCCGGTCCTGGCAGAAGTCGATGTCGAAGTCCGGCATCGACACGCGCTCGGGGTTCAGAAAACGCTCGAACAGCAGCCCGTGGCGCAGCGGATCGAGGTCCGTGATTGTCAGCGCCCAGGCGACCGCCGAGCCCGCACCGGACCCACGCCCCGGCCCGACCGGAATGCTCTGCTGCTTGGCCCACTGGATGAAGTCCGCGACAATCAGGAAATAGCCGGAAAAGTTCATCGAGGTGATGACGTCCAGCTCATGCGTGAGCCGCGCTTCGTAATCCGCCCGCTCATGGCCCGGTGCGCAGCCCTGTTTCGCCAGTCGGGCCTCCAGCCCGGCCCAGGCCTGCTCGCGCAGCGCGGCATCCTCGGCCGTCTTGCGCGCTTCCGGCGTGTCCGCGCCATCGGCAGCGAAATCGGGGAGGATCGGCGGATGCGTGCGCACGCGGAAGGCGCAGCGCCTTGCGATCTCGACGGTATTGGCGAGCGCCTCGGGCAGGTCCGCGAACAGGCGCATCATTTCGCTGCGCGTCTTGAAACGATGCTGCGGCGTCAGGCGGCGGCGGTCCTCCTCGACCACATAGCGGCCCTCGGCGACGCAAATCAGCGCGTCGTGCGCCTCAAAGTCTTCTTCCGCCGGGAAGTAGCACTGATTGGTCGCAACCAGCGGCAGGTCTTGCGCATAGGCCAACTCGACCAGCGATGGCTCCACGGTGCGCTCGCTCGCCAGCCCGTGGCGCTGCAACTCGACATAGAGGCGGCCGGGATAGATTGCCGCGAGTTGCTCCATGAGACGCTTCGCGCGGCTTTCGTCGCCCTCGCGCAAAGCGGCGTCAACCGGACCTTCCGGCCCGCCCGTGAGCGCGATCAGCCCTTCATGGTGACGCTCCAGATCGGCCAGCGTGACAAACGGCTCAGTGTCTTCGCAGTGGTCGAGATAAGCCGCGCTGGACAGCTTCATCAGGCTGGCATAGCCGTTGTCGTCCTTGGCAATCAGCGCGATCGACCCGTTCGGGCACGCACCCGCCGAAGCATGGCCATTGCTGGTCTCGCCAAACTGAACGGACAGCGTGCAGCCGATGATCGGCTGAATGCCCGCGCCCGCCAGAGTCTCGGAGAACTCCAGCGCGCCGAACAGGTTGTTGCGGTCGGTGATCGCCAGCGCGGGCTGCCCATCGGCCTTGGCCAGCTCAGCCACCTTCTTGATGGGCAGCGCGCCTTCGAGCAGCGAATAGGCCGAATGCACGCGCAAATGGATGAAGCCGGGTCCGGTGGTCGCCATCACGTCTCGCTCGTATGACTGGTAACGAGGAGGATAAAGGCGCGGCCGGGGATTCGCACCGGCAAAGAGCAGTCTGTCCCCACGCAGTTATCAGGCGAGTACAATATCGAACTGGCCGGCGACCGCCCCCGGTTCGACAGCGCCTGCATCCTCAAGCGGCACCACCACGCTTGCGCGCTGCGCCGGGTCCGCGATGCTGTTCAGGATGAAGTCCCGCGCGTTGTCTGGCTCATCCGCGAAATACATCTGAGTGACCAGCGTGTCGCCGCCGGGCTGCATGATCTTGAAATGGATATGCGGCGTGCGCCCGGAATAGCCCGCCGGCTTGATGGTGCGAAA
>CAZNGB010000225.1:0-2253 GCA_964572465.1 uncultured Hyphomicrobiaceae bacterium | reverse complement strand
AATTGACGAGGTGACGCCGTGAGACAAGGTCAGGCGATCGGGAGGACGAGCGGGCGCCGCCAAAACGCCTCTAGCCGCGGCGCACCTGGAATGGCGAAATTTCTGGCCGCAGCCGCGAAAGTGCTGGCCTCAGCCTCGATGACGCTTGGCCTCATGTTTCCAGCAGCCGCCAAACCAGCGACCCCGGCCTCATCACTCGCCATTGCCGCGACCTCCGCGACGCCCGCCCCAGTCCGCTTTTATGCCAACCGCCTCGCTGACCGTGCGATCCCCGGTGCCCTCGATCTCCAACCGATTGTCGTCGCCCAGCAGAGCGGTTTTTTGGTTAACGACATTTCAGGTCCTCCGGCGGAACCGCTACCGCTCGAAATTGACCTCCCGCCGGAAAATGGCGACCTGTTCCGCGTCATCATGGTTCGTGGTCTGCCGAAAGGGTTCAAGCTGAGCGGGGGCGTGTCACTCGACGACGCGTGGGCTCTGTCGCCGGCTGAAATAAATGGCATATCGCTGACTGCGCCGGCAGGCTACCAGGGTACGTTCTCGATGGAGGTCCTGTTTATTCGCGGCAACGGCGAGGAGCGGGAGCAGCAGCTTGTCAATGTGCGGATCAGCCCGGAGCCAGAGCCGCAGCGCGATGCAACTGGCGCTGCGCAGGCGCAATCCCCAGCACAAGCAACCACACAGCCCACAATTGCTCCTGAGATGCAGGCATCTATGTTCGACCGTGCCGAACGCATGATGGCAGGCGGCGATATCGTCGGCGCGCGCTTGATCCTGAGCTATCTTGCGGACCAGGGCGTGGCGGGGGCCGCATTCGCGATGGGCCAGAGCTACGACCCCGGCTTCTTGCAAGAAATCTACGTGCGCGGCAAGGACCCATCCAATGTCGAAATAGCCCGTGAGTGGTACCGCCGGGCAGCGCAGATGGGCAGCGAGGACGCGCGCTCACGGCTCACTGCATTGGAATAGAGGCGCGGCGGCGGCGGGCTGGATATACCCGGCGCGTTGACATTATCCCGCCTGCCACGTATCTGTTTCATCAATCGAAATGCGCTGCAGAATAGCCGCGCAATGCTATTGCGAGCGGAACCATGAAAATCAGAAACTCGATCAAATCGCTGCGTAAGCGCCACCGCGACAATCGTCTGGTCCGGCGTAAGGGCCGCATTTATATCATCAACAAGACGAATCCGCGCTGCAAGGCGCGCCAAGGTTAAGCGCGCACGCCTGCTCGCTGGACATTTGGTCCGCGCGGCTTTCGGTGTTAACTTACCGACCATGACGGTAAACAGTTTGCGCTTTTGCCATACGCTCGCGGTCACGGCGTTGCTTGCAGTGCTGTTTGCGCCGCTTATCGCGACGGCGCAGCCTGGCGAGTCCGGTCCGGTGCCGCCTGCCGCGGAAAGTGAGGGCATCGACGCCGAAGCGGTTGTGGACCCGGAAACGATCGCTCCGGATCGCGAGGTGTTGCTCGATACGCTCTATCAGCGTTTGCAGCAGGCCGAAACGCCGGAACTCGCACAGGCCGTGGCCCAAAGCATCCAGCGCGTGTGGCGCTCAAGCGGAAGCCCAACCGCTGACTTGCTTCTGGCGCGTGCCATGTCGCTGATCAGCGCGCAGGAACATACGCTCGCGCTGGCCATCCTCGATACGGTTGTCGTGGCACAACCGGAATTCGCCGAAGGCTGGAGCCAGCGTGCCATGGTGCATTTCCAGCGACGCGATTTCGGGTCGGCTCTGCGCGATCTGCGGCGGGTGCTCATGATCGAGCCACGTCATTTTCGCGCCATGCAGGGCGTCGCAGTCATCCTTAACGAGTTCGGCGAGAAGGAGCGTGCCCTGCAAGCCTACCGCCGTGTCCTTGAAGTGTATCCGCTGAAGAAGGAGGCGCGCGACGCTGTCGAGGAACTTCGACGCGAGGTCGAGGGGCAGGATATCTGACGCTGCCGCACTCGTCGCGCAAAGAGGTTCCACGGGTCAAGCAGCTTGGCGCGCTGAAGGCTGTCACTTGGTGCGCCCCGAGCAGTCAGGGGCCTGTACCCAAGTGTCGCGCGCAGCGCCGACCGGCAGCATCCGAGCGAGGGAGAATCCATTGAGCAGCAGCGCAGCCCAACGTTTCATCATGATCGGCGAGCGCACGAATGTCACCGGTTCGGCGAAATTCCGCAGGCTCATCGAGGCCGACGACTACGACCGCGCGGTCGAGGTGGCGCGCGAACAGGTCGAGAACGGCGCGCAGATCATCGACGTCAA
>CAZNGB010000224.1:0-2360 GCA_964572465.1 uncultured Hyphomicrobiaceae bacterium | reverse complement strand
AAGACGACGACCGCCCGCATCCTCGCGCGCGCGCTCAACTATGCCAAGCCCGGCGAGGCCGGCGGCCCCACGCTCGACCTTGCGGAAGAAGGCGAGCACTGCCGCGCCATCATGGAAGGCCGGCACATGGACGTGATGGAGATGGACGCGGCGTCCCACACCGGCATCGACGACATCCGCGAGATCACCGACGCGATCCGCTACAAGCCGGCTTATGCGCGTTACAAGGTCTTCATCATCGACGAGGTGCATATGCTGTCGAAGGCCGCGTTCAACGGCCTTCTCAAGACGCTGGAAGAGCCGCCGGAGCATGTAAAGTTCATCTTCGCCACCACGGAAATTCGCAAGGTGCCGGTCACGGTGCTATCGCGCTGCCAGCGCTTCGACCTGCGCCGCGTCGATGCGGATAAGTTGCGCGTGCATTTCGCTGAAGTTGCGGCGCGCGAAGGTCGCGGCATCGAGGACGAGGCGCTGTCGCTGGTCGCACGGGCGGCGGAAGGTTCGGTGCGCGATGGGCTGTCGCTCCTTGATACCGCGTTTGCATATGGCGGCGAGACGATCACGGCTGCGGATGTACGCGCCATGCTGGGGCTCGGCGACCGCGCGCGGATCTATGATCTGCTGGAGGCCGCGTTACGCGGCGCGCCGGCGCAGGCGCTCGATGAACTTGCCGCGCTGCACGCTGACGGCGCAGAGCCGGAACGGGTCATCCAGGATATGGCCGAGGGCGTGCATATCGCCAGCCGGGTCGCGGCGACGGGCGATGGCGGATCGACGGGCTTGAGCGAAACCGAACGCGAGCGTGCTGGCGCACTGGCCGAACTCGGCGTGGCCAAGCTGGCGCGCGCCTGGCAGATGCTGCTCAAAGGGCTGGAGGAAGTCGCCCGCGCGCCGAATGCGCTAGCCGCGGCGGAGATGGTGCTGATCCGCCTAAGCTATGCCGCTGACATGCCGCCGCCGGACCAGCTGATTCGGAAGCTGGAGGAGCCTGGCGCAGCCCCACGCACAAACCACGAACAGACGCAAAACGAATCGGCATCAGCAAATGTTCCTGATTCGTCTCGCGCCGAATCCACGCCGCCTGCGAATCCCGTCAAGCCCGAAACCGCGCCGTCAGCGCTGGAAAGCTTCGCGGACGTCGCCGCGCTGGCCGGCAAGCAGCGTGACATCAAGCTCAAGCTGGCGTTGGAGGAGAATGCGCGGCTGGTAAGCTTCCGGCCCGGCCATATCGAGTTGAACCTGCTAGACGGGGCGCCGCGCGACCTGGCCGGCCAGCTCGGTAACAAGCTGACCGCTTGGACCGGCGAGCGCTGGATGGTCTCGCTCAGTGACCAGCCCGGCGAGCCGACGCTGGGCGAACAGCGCCGCGAGCAGGACGCCGCGATCCGCGCCCAGGTTGAACAGCATCCGCTGGTGCGCCAGGTTTTTCAGCACTTCCCCGGCGCGGCAATTGTCGGCGTCGAAGAACTGGATGCCGACACGAGTGATAAGCCGCAAGCCCAGAACGCTGCCAATACTCCTGCCAAAAGCGAGGACGGACATGAAAGACTTTATGAACATGATGAAGCAGGCCAGGGAGCTGCAAAGCAAAATGGCCGAAATGCAGGCCGAGATTGAACAACTCACGCGCGATGGCACCGCCGGGGCTGGCCTTGTCACCGTCACGATCAATGGCAAAGGCGAGATGCGCGGCCTCACTGTCGATCCGAGCCTGTTGAAGCCCGATGAGAAGGAAATCATGGAAGACCTGATCGTCGCGGCGCATGCCGACGCCAAGGCGAAGATGGAAGAGGCGCTTCAGGACAAAATGAAAGACATGACCGGAGGGCTGCCGCTGCCGCCGGGCATGAAGCTTTAAGGCCAGCCCGGATGGATCACCCTGCCGCTGGGCCGGAAATCGACCAGCTCATCAAGCTTCTGGCGCGGTTGCCTGGGCTGGGGCCGCGCTCTGCACGCCGCGCCGCGCTGCATCTGCTGAAAAAGCCTGACAAGCTTCTCGCCCCGCTGGCGGCCGCCATGAGCCAGGCAGCCGAGAAAATCGTGACCTGCGATAACTGCGGGAATATCGACACGGTGAACCCCTGCGCGATCTGCGCCGATCCACGACGTGACGCCAGCGTCGTCTGTGTTGTGGAGGAGGTCGGCGATCTCTGGGCGCTGGAGCGCGCCAAGGCGATCAACGCGCGTTATCATGTGCTTGGGGGCGTGCTTTCCCCGCTGGATGGGATCACTCCGGAAGACCTCAACATCGCCCGGCTGATCGCGCGCGTGAACACCGGCGATATCGGCGAGGTGCTGCTTGCGCTCAACGCCACGGTCGAGGGCCAGAGCACCGCGCATTACATTACGGATCGCATCGA
>CAZNGB010000223.1:0-2360 GCA_964572465.1 uncultured Hyphomicrobiaceae bacterium | reverse complement strand
CCAGCGCATCACGGATTTCCGACCAGGTCTGCTCGATTTCGGTTTCGGAGATGAACTCCGACAACTCCACCTGAATGACGGAGATGCCCGCGCGGGAGGTGGACGTGATTTCGTCGATCTCGGCGATTTGCTCAAGTTCGTCTTCGATCTTCTCGGTCACCAGCGCCTCGACGCGCGCCGGGTCCGCGCCGGGAAACGGCGTGACCACCGTGGCGAACAGGTTGGTGATCGTCGGGTCTTCCTGCCGTGCGATGGTGAAGAAGGCGGACAGCCCAGCGGCGAGGATCAGCAGGATGGCCAGCGCGAACAGGCGCGGGTTCTTGTAAAAGGCGGCTTTCATTGGTGGCCCCGATCAGTTTTCGGCGATCTTGTCGGAGAGGATGACGCGCTGGCCGGGAACCACGCGGTTGGTGCCGTCGCGCAGGATCTGCTCGCCATCGGCGAACAGACCGCGGACGAAGGCGCGGCCGTCGCGGGTGTGCACGACCTCCACGGTGCGGCGCTGGACGATATGGCCCTCGTCGTCTTCCTGGACGCGGTAGACGGACCACAGCCCGCGCCGATCCTCTACTAGCGCGGTGAGCGGCAGCCATGCGCCCGCCTGCGGGATTACCCGCGTGCGGATCAACTCGATGACCTCGCCGAGCGGCGCGCCGGGATCGTCGACCGCGAAAAGCGCAGCGACAGTGCGGGTGCCGGTCTGGATGTCGGGCCGCATGGCGATCAGTTCGCCCCGCAGCTCGCGTTCGCCGACCGCAAGCGGATAGCTTCTGCCAATGGTCAGATCCTGCGCCACGTCCGCCGTCACACCGATACGCGCATGAATGCGCGCGGTCTCAGCCAGGTCGAGCACCGGCGCGCCCGCCTGCACGACCGCGCCCTCATCTACATGCCGCGCGGTGGCCGTTCCGGCGAAGGGCGCTCTCAACACCGACTTCTCAAGGTCGATTTCGATCGCCTCGATCTGTGCGGAAATTCGTTCGATCGCCGCGTTCAACTCGTCGACGGCAAAGCGCGCCTCGTCGAAGCGCTGCTGGCTCTGCCAGCCTTGTTGCGACAGGGTTGATTGCCGATCCAGCGTGCGCTGCGCCAGACCCAGCCGCGCTTCCAGTTCGCGCTTGTTGGCCTCAAGGCGCTTGCGCTCTGCCCGCAGCTTCGACTTGTCGAGTTCGGCGACGGCTGCGCCCGCGGACACCGCGTCGCCCTCGTTGAACAGCACGCGCTCCACCAGTCCGCGCCGCTCAAAAGCCAGCCGGGTCTCGCGTGCCGCCTCGATCCGCCCCGCGAAACGCTGCTGAACGTTGTACTCATCCTGCCTTTTTAGCGTGATGGTGCGCACAGTCAGCGGTGGGTTCGCCTCCACGGGCGCTTGCGCCTCGGTGCGGATGTGTAGCGCCGCGATCCCGGCTCCCGCGGCGCTGACGATCACGCCGGCCGCTACCAGCACCAGCGCGCCTCCACCCAGCCTGCGCCAGAACCGTTTTGGCTGTGCGTCGGCTGTCTGGTCTGCCATGTTTGAACTCCGTTCGCGATCCGCTATGTTTATAGCGCTAACATCCCGCGGCGGAAGGTATGTTAATGAGACTAACTTTGCAATAAAAAGATCGCTCACGGACGTGCACGACATAAAAACAAAATGGAATCATGAAGATGGAGGAAGGTGAGGCAGATGAGGGCAAGGCGCTGGGCAAGCGCAAGAGCTACCATCACGGACAGTTGAAAGAGGCGCTGATCGCCGCCGCGACCCAGCTCGTGGAGGAGAAAGGGCCAGACAATTTTAGCCTCGCGGATGCCTGCCGCCGGGCGGACGTCTCCACGGCAGCGCCGTATCGGCATTTCCGCGACCGCAACGAACTGCTCGCGGAGGTGGTCAACCGAGGCTTCCAGGGATTGGCGGATGCGAACCGGGAGGCGGTGATGCGCACCGGGGAGGGCACGCTCGAAGGAATTGTCGCGATGGGCCAGTCGTATGTCGGCTTCGCGGCGCGCCAGCCGGGTGTATTCCGCATGATGTTCGGGCAGAACGCGCAGGTGAAACAGGTCGAGGGCGTGCTGGAAACGGGTCTGGACTGTTTCGGCGGGCTGATCCGGCAGGTGCAGATTTATTGCGCCTCTAACGGACGCAGCGACGATGCCCGCGCGGTAGCTCTTCGGCTATGGACCTTCGTGCATGGCGCGGCCTCGCTGCTGATCGACGATGATTACGCGCATGTCGCGCCGGGCATGGATGTCGACCTGCTCATCGAGGAGGCGACGCCGCGCCTGATCCTCGAAGATCCTCGCAAGGCGAAATAGTCGCGCATGCGGCCTGATGAAGGCGCCCGCCGGTGACGGCGCTGCGGCCGGCTCCGCCTCCCTCT
>CAZNGB010000222.1:0-2386 GCA_964572465.1 uncultured Hyphomicrobiaceae bacterium | reverse complement strand
CCCTGCTGGCCCTGCCCGCGCTGGCCCTGGCCGAATTGCTGACCCTGTTGGCCCTGCTGTCCTTGCTGGCCTTGCTGCCCCTGTTGCGGTTGGCCCTGCCCTTCCCGCTGGGCGCGATAGGTCTCATCAAGCAAGCGCTGCTGTTCCTGCACGATCTCGCTGAACTGCTTCAGCATCTCCATCATCTGCTGGGCCTGTTGCGACTGGCCCGGCTGCCCGGCACGCAAATTCTCCAGCATGTTGCGGAGCTGGCTCAGCATCTGCTGCGCCTGTTCGCGCGAGCCCGTCTTCGCCAGGTCCTCGATATCGCGCAGCATCTGATCGAGGTCCTGGGCCGACAGCATCTGCTCCGGGTCCATCGGCGGCATCTCGCCCGCCTGCTGCTGCGCCTGGTTCGCCAATTCGCGCATGAATTCAGCGAGCGCGGTCCGCAACTCCTGCATCAACCGCTCGATCTCTTCCGGCGATGCATTTTCGTCCAGCGCCTGACGCAGAGCCTCCTGGGCTTGACGAAGCCGCGCCTCGGCCTCCGACAGATCGCCATCCTCGATGCGCAGCGCGATCGTCCATAGCTGATCGACGACCGACTTCACGGATTCGATGCCCGTTTCGTGCACGAGCCGCCAGTAGGCCGAACGCAGGCCCAGAAAGACCGCCTTATCGTCGAAAAACTTGTCCGGCGCGAGCGTCAGCGCATTCAGCATCCGCACCACGTCGCGGACGTCACGCGGGCTTGCGACCAGATCGCGCCGCTGCTCGATGACCGCCTTGGCGAGCGGGTTGGTGAACGCCCGCTCAGGAAGCGTAAACCGCTTCGCCTCGCTGTAGCCGGTCTTTCCGGCAACGTCCCGCGCCTTCAGCCTCACTTCGACCGGCAGTCCGGCCCATGGGTGTGCTGTCAGATCCTTGAAAGTTTCATTCTCCACCGAGCGCGTGTCGCCACCTGACAGCGGCAGGGAAATTTCCGGCGCCGGCCATGGCCCGTCGCGCAGGCGCGCCTCGCCCTCATCATCAAGCAGGTTGAATTCGGCAACCGCGGAGGCAAGGCCGTAATCATCCTCGGCGATGTATGGAATCTGCACCGCCTTCCTCTGGGTCTCTGCCGGATCCGCGGTGAAGCCGATAACCGGAGGGTCGTCGGCAATCACAGAGATCGGCCAGGCGGCCACCAGGCGTCCGTTGTGGCGCAGCGTCGCGGTTTGCGACCAGGCAAGGGTGTGCCGCGCAGTCGCCACCGCGATGTTTTCGCCCGCACTTTCCAGCGCTAGTCGCTCGCTCTTGCCTTCAGCCGATATATCCAGCGTCAGTTCGTCTGGTGCGGCATTATTGACGCGGATCGTCAATTCGCTGCCCTCGGGCACCTCCCAGGTCCGGCGCTGGGGCGCGTCGCTCTGGCGCACCGGGCCGCTGGCGAGCGTAATTGGCGGCTGACCGGTGTAAACGGGCGGCGCAATCCACGCATCAAGCCGGAGCGAGGCGACAGTCTGGGACGCGCCCAGGTCGAACGCGCCGGCCACGCGCTGGCGCATCTGTCCCCAGGTTGCGGTGACCGCGACGATCAACAACAAGCCGAGAAGCGCGCGAAGGGCGAACGGATCCGCCCGATCGGTGCGCGGGTGTGGGCGGCCCGGCTTGAGCTTTTCCACCGCAGCGGCCATGCGCTTGCGATAGGCCAGCCACAGCGAGCGCGCAGCCGGGCTGGTCTCGCCCGCCGGGTTGTCCTCAAGCGCGGTCGCCGGGCGATGCGGCACCCCGGAGCGTTCTTCCAGCCGGCGCAACGCCTCATCGCGGGTCGGCGTCCGCACGCGCAGCACCGGTACCAGCGCGGCAACAAAAGCGATCGCGAAGGCCCACAGGAGCGCCAGATGCAACTCACGTCCGAGCAACGGCCATAAACCTAGCAGGGACACCAGCAAGAAAGTGCCAGCAACGCCAACCGGCAACCACAGGCGCGGCCAGAGCCGCTCCAGCAGCATCACTCGGCGCATTTGCCCAATCTTGCGTTGCAAGAGACGTTCGGGAGAAGGTTCGCTTGAAGTCAAATCGTTTGGTCCATTGCTGTGTCGCAGCACTGTCGGCGCACGAAGAGGTTGCGGCGCGCCGCATCATATTGGCCACAGGGTAAGGCAAAATTGCGCGATCTCGAAATCAAAACCGCGTCGGGGCGCAGACGTCAGGCGCGGCCCATCGCCTCGCGAGGGGTGAGCCAGGGCGCGACTGGCTCAGCCGCCAGCATGTCCTCATAGCTGGGGCGCGCTCGCGCGATCGCGAATTCGTCGCCGCGCACAATGACTTCGGGGACCAGCAGGCGGCTGTTATACGCAGATGCCTGCACTGCGCCATAGGCGCCGGCCGTCATTACCGCGCCGAGATCACCCTCACGAAA
>CAZNGB010000221.1:0-2496 GCA_964572465.1 uncultured Hyphomicrobiaceae bacterium | reverse complement strand
GTGCGCCGCTCCAGATGGAAGCGCAGCGACATCCGGTGCAGATGCCGGAAGACCTGGTTGGCAAGCGCGCGCACGGCGTTCTGGCCAACGCGGGTGAACAGCACATCGCGTAGCTGGTTGAAGCCGATCATCAGCACACGCCCCAGCCCATAGGCGATGATCAGCATGATCGGCAGATAGGCGAGCGTCGCGGCGCTTACCGCGTCCTCGCCAGTGGCGCTGCCGGTGAGCCAGTCAACTGCGGCTTTGTAGGCGAACGGCGTGGTCACCGTGATCACCTTGGCCAGCACCAGGGCGATGACTGCCAAAACGACGCGCAGCCGCAGATCGGGCCGGTCTTTCGGCCAGACATAAGGCGCCAGTGCGCGCAACACGAACCAGTGGCTGCTGCGTTCGGCAAACAGATCCTCGCCCGGCGGCGCGGGAGATTGTGAGGCGTAACGTCTCAAACTGAATTCCCGTGAAGCCTGGAACGCGCCGGCGATGATTGCGGAGTCACAAAGGTCAGCGCAGGAGCACGGCGCGCATAGTCAGGCTCGATCCTGTTTTGAACAATTCAAAACAGATATAGAGGACTTGACCGGCTTACGCAAACCGGTCGCATGAGCGCAGGGCGCGTGGTTACCGACGCAGCGGCGTGTTCACTGGTCCAGCAGAATGTTCACGGGAGCACGAAGCGCTGGCCAGGATAGATCCAGTGGGGATCGCGGATCTGATCGCGGTTGTTCTCGAAGATCTTGGTGTAGCGGATGCCGCTGCCATAGTGCGCGCGCGCGATGTGCCATAGCGTATCACCGCGCTTCACCAGGTGCGACTGTGGACGCGTCCTCTCGCCCGCGATGGCGCCAGTCGAACCAGCCTCGGGTCGGGCTGCGACCTCCCGCGATGCGAGATGTTGGCCAGCGTTTTGCTTGGTTGCGGTCTCTTGTGCCGCTGACCCTTGGGCTGCGTCTTCTTTACTGAGCGGTTTCCTGAGCCGCTGCTCCTGTGCGAGGCTCTGGCCCGGATCGGCGCTTGCCATTCGTGGCTCGTCGCTCCGCCCAGAAGCCACTACCGTTTCTGACGTCAAAGGTGTCTCGGCGCGCGACACCATGTCGCCGGTTGCCACGCTGGGCGGCTGGCCGGCACCCGCAGCAGCTTCCAGATCGCCGGGCGGCTGGGTCGGGCTCGGTTCATCAGCCGGCATGCGCGCGACCACGGCCGGCGCGCCCTCCGGCGATACGGAAATCGCTACGCGCTCGGCGCTTGAGAGGGTGTCGGAGCCGTCAGGCGCGCGCGCGCTGAGGCTGAGCGCGTGATCCCCGGCGGAAAGCGGCGCATCAGGCAGCAGCGCCCAGGTTCCATCCGAACCAGCCTCGACCTCGCCGATCAACCGTCCGTCGGCCTCGACGCGCACGCTCCATCCCGGCGGCGCGACGCCCGCGATGATGGCGTCGCCGGATTCCTCAACCCTTACGATATCGAAGGCCGGGCGCGCTGGGGCGGCGCGCGCTGGCTCGGAGGTCGCCGCCGGACCCGCGCTGCCCGCCGCCTCCGTGAAGTTCACCGCACCAGCGGCATCCTGCCCTGCTGGTTCCGTCAGGCTTGCGGTTTGCTCGACCGGCGCTTCGGTTGCTTTCCCGGCCTCATCGGTGCCAAGCAGCCACGCCTGATCGTCGCCAAAAAATGCCCAGCTCGCGGCGCCAAAAATCAGGATCAGCAGCAAAAAGAGTGCGCGTCCAAACCATTTCATAGCGCTTCTCGCTTCCATCAGTCATGCTCGCCCGGCCGCCAGGCCAGGACTTTTGCACTCAACCAGTCAAGTCGTGCCATCTGCCAATAGCTTAGCGCAATCCGCGGACAAAAGCAGCCGTCTGTACATGCGCGCTGTCAAGCTTTTTTTCCATGCTGAACACACGGCTAGCAATGCTATTTGAAGCCCCGATCTGCCGGCGCTTGCCGTTACGCTCGCTGGGCTTTACATCTCGGTGTTCGGTAAAAGGGCGAATGGCATGATGAATCAGCAAAAACAAGGCGCACTGGCCCACTCTGAAGCGCCGGGCGAAACGATCAACAGCATATGCGTCTATTGCGGGTCCGGCAGCGGGAAAAATCCGCGCTATGTTCAGGCCGCTCGCCGGCTTGGCCAGGCGATGGCGGGAGCGGGCATCCGGCTAACCTATGGCGGCGGTAGCAATGGGCTGATGGGCACTGTGGCGCGCGCGGTCATGGAGAATGGCGGAGCTGTCACGGGGATTATTCCGGAGAGCCTGGTCGCGATCGAACAGCCTTATGGCGACCTGAACGAGCTGGTCGTCACCAAGGACTTGCACGAGCGCAAGATGCTTATGTTCCAGCGCTCGGACGCGTTCGTTGCGCTGCCCGGCGGCATCGGCACGCTCGAAGAGCTTGTCGAACAGCTCACCTGGGTCCAGCTTGCACATCACGAGAAGCCGGTGGTGATCGTCAACACGGATGGGTACTGGCGGCGGTTCCTCGACCTGCTTGACCAGATGC
>CAZNGB010000220.1:0-2506 GCA_964572465.1 uncultured Hyphomicrobiaceae bacterium | reverse complement strand
TTCCTCGGCGCGCTGCGCTCGGCCGCGCAGATGGTGTCCTATGAGGTGTCGATCGGCTTTGTAATCATTACCGTGCTGCTGTTGGCCGGCTCGCTGAACCTGACCGACATTGTGAATGCTCAGCGCGGCGACTGGGGGCTGTTCAACTGGTACTGGCTGCCGCTGTTCCCGATGTTCGTTGTATTCTTCATCTCCGCGCTGGCGGAAACCAATCGCCCGCCCTTCGACCTGCCCGAGGCCGAATCGGAGCTGGTGGCGGGCTTCATGTCGGAATATTCCTCGACGCCATACCTGCTCTTCATGCTGGGAGAATATGTCGCCATCACCGTGATGTGCGCGCTCACCGTGATCCTGTTCCTGGGGGGCTGGCTGCCGCCATTTGACGTCGCGCCGTTCAATTGGATCCCCGGGGTGGTCTGGTTCACGCTGAAGATCGTTTTGGTGTTCTTTATGTTCGCGATGGTCAAGGCGATCGTGCCGCGCTACCGCTACGACCAACTCATGCGCCTGGGCTGGAAGGTGTTTTTGCCACTGTCGCTGTTCATGGTCGTGGTCGTGGCCGGCGTGCTGCAATACTCCGGTAGCGCGGCACAGTAAGGAGGTTACCATGAGCCAAATCGTTCAGGCGCTCCGCGGCGCGGTCCTTGCGGAATTCGTGGCCGCCTTCTGGCTTGGCCTGAAGTATCTCGTCAAGCCCAAGGCCACGGTTGACTACCCATTCGAGAAGGGACCGCTGAGCCCGCGCTTCCGAGGCGAGCACGCGCTGCGCCGCTATCCGAACGGCGTTGAGCGCTGTATCGCGTGCAAGCTATGCGAAGCGATCTGCCCGGCCCAGGCGATCACCATTGAGGCCGAGCCGCGCCGGGCCGACGGCACCCGCCGCACGACTCGCTACGACATCGACATGGTCAAGTGCATCTATTGCGGCTATTGCGAGGAGTCCTGCCCGGTCGATGCGATCGTTGAGGGTCCGAACTTCGAGTTCGCCACCGAGACGCGCGAAGAGCTGCTCTACGACAAGGAAAAGCTGCTCGCCAACGGAGACCGCTGGGAGCGCGAGATCGCCAAAAACCTTGCGCTTGATGCGCCCTACCGCTAAGCGTCGCGGGAAGGTCACGTAGATCGCACAGGATGCTGGCATGGTGGCGGGGGCGTTCTTTTACATTTTTGCATTCATCACCATCGCCTCGGCGCTGATGGTGATCACCGTGCGCAACCCTGTTCACGCCGTCCTGTTCCTGATCCTCGCCTTCTTCAACTCCGCCGGCCTGTTCGTTCTTCTGGGCGCAGAGTTCCTCGCGATGATCCTCATCGTCGTCTATGTCGGCGCCGTAATGGTGCTGTTCCTGTTCGTGGTGATGATGCTGGATGTGGATTTCGCTGCGATGCGCGCGGGTTTCATGAAATACCTGCCGATCGGCGCAGCGGTCGGGATCATCCTGCTTGTGGAACTCAGCCTCGTCATCGGCGCTTGGACCATCTCTGAGCAGAGCCTGGCGCAGCGCGCCGCTCCGATACCCGGGGGCAATGTGACCAACACCGAAGCGCTCGGCGCGGTCTTGTACACCGATTATGTCTACTTCTTCGAGCTTGCCGGCGTGATCCTGCTGGTCGCGATGATTGGCGCCATCGTTCTCACGCTGCGTCAGCGCGAAGGCGTCAAGCGCCAGGACATCGCCGCCCAGGTTGGCCGCCGGCCAAGTGAGGCCATCGAAGTCCGTCACGTCGAGCCCGGCCAGGGCTTGTGACATCTCGAACGTCTTGCAGCATCCGCGCATGCGCGATATGGCATCGCCGCGGGTTTCGCGCGCCTCACGGGAGCATGAATGATGGAAATCGGTCTGGCCCACTATCTCACGGTCGCCTCGATCCTGTTCACGCTCGGCGTCTTCGGCATCTTCATCAACCGCAAGAACGTCATCGTCATCCTGATGTCGATCGAGCTGATGCTGCTCGCGGTGAACATCAATCTGGTGGCGTTTTCCGCGTTCCTGAACGACCTCGTCGGCCAGATCTTTACACTGTTCGTGCTGACGGTCGCGGCGGCCGAAGCGGCCATCGGTCTTGCCATCGTGGTGGTCTATTACCGTAATCGCGGCAACATCGCCGTAGACGAGATCAACGTGCTCAAGGGCTGACTCGCGCGTATCGGGGGATAACGACACATGTATACCGCCATCGTGCTGCTGCCCGCGATCAGTGCGCTCTTCGTCGGTCTATTCGGCCGCTACATCGGCAATGCCGCCTCCGGCTGGACCGCCAGCATCCTGCTGATCATTAGTGCGGTGCTCTCGTGGATCGCTTTCTTCTCGGTCGGTTTCGAAGGCGAGACCGCGCGTGTCATGCTGTTCGAGTGGATCGGCTCCGGTGACATGGTGGCCGAGTGGAGCCTTCGCATCGACACGCTCACCGTCGTTATGCTGGTCGTTGTGACGACCGTCTCCAGCCTGGTTCACGTCTATTCCATCGGCTACATGGCGCATGACCCGAGCCAGCCGCGCTTCTT
>CAZNGB010000219.1:0-2520 GCA_964572465.1 uncultured Hyphomicrobiaceae bacterium | reverse complement strand
GGATTCCAAGGTCGAGGCGGGCCAGCTGCGCGGCGACACCGAACTGCTGATCGAGGTCGAAGGCGAAATCCGCTCGCTTGAGCGCATCCGGCGCGTGCCAATCGCAGAGAGCGCGAATGGCCAGATCGTACGAGTGAGCGATGTCGCCGAAGTCATCAAACAAGTCAAGACGCCGCCGGAGAGCATCGCCTTTGCCGGCGGGGAGCGCGCGATCCTCATCGCGCCGCGCATGGAGACGGGGCGGCGCGTCGATCTTTGGGCCGCGGACCTCCGCGACACGCTGGATGCATTCCGCGCTGAACTGCCGGCTGGTCTGAGCCTCGAACTGCTGTTCGATCAGAGCGAATACACCCAAGAGCGGCTCGCGGGCGTTGCGCAAAACCTGATGATAGGCGTGGCGCTGGTGGTCGGCGTGCTGCTCATTACGCTGGGCTGGCGCGCGGCGATCGTCGTGGCGGCGGTGCTGCCGCTGGCGAGCCTGATCGCGCTGCCTGTGCTGAAGGCGCTGGGCATCCCCATCCATCAGATGTCCGTGACGGGCCTGATCGTCTCGCTTGGTCTGCTGGTTGATGCGGCAATCGTGATGACGGATGCAATCGGGCGGCGATTGCGCGCGGGCGTGGCCCGGCTGCAGGCTGTGCGCGAGTCCGTCGACCGGCTGGCCGCGCCGCTGCTGGCCTCGACCGTCACCACCGCGCTGGCCTTCATGCCGATGGCGCTTTTGCCCGGCCCGGCGGGCGATTTCGTCGGCTCGATCGCGATCGCGGTGATCGTGATGTTGCTGTCGTCATTCGCGCTGGCGCTCACGCTGACCCCGGCGATGGCGGGCTGGCTGCTGGCGGGCGGCGACGGCGCGACGCCGGAGCGGTCGAGTGCGCTGGGCCGTGCCTTCGGCGGCTCGCTCGCGCTGGCGCTGCGCCGCCCGCGCCTGTCGATCATGGCTGCGCTGATCCTGCCGGTTATCGGGTTCGGCGCGTTCCCGACTCTCAAGGCGCAGTTCTTCCCCGGCGTCGACCGGGACCAGCTCTACATTCAGGTGAAGCTGCCCAGCGGCACAGCGATCGACCGGACAGCGGCGCTGGCCCGCGAGATTGGGGCAAAGGTGCGCGCCAACGACGAGATCACGGCAGTGCAATGGGTCGTGGGCGAAAGCGCGCCGGCGTTTTACTACAACATGATCACCGACCAGGATCAGACGCCCAGCTTTGCCGAGGCGCTGGTGACGACACGCTCGCCCGAGGCGACCGAGCGGATCCTGCCCGATCTGCAGCGCAAGCTTGACCGCGCTTATCCCGAAGCGCGCATCGTGGTGCGCGGGCTTGTGCAGGGGCCGCCCGTGAACGCGCCCGTGGAACTGCGGCTCGTTGGGCCGAACCTGGAGACGCTGCGTGCGCTTGGCGAGGAGCTGCGGCTGATCATGGCGCGGGAGCCGGAGATCAAGCAGGCGCGCACGCAGGTCGAGCCGGGCGAGCCCAAGGTGATTGTCAATTTGAGCGAGGAGAAGGTGCGCCTCGCGGGGCTGGACTTCAGGGCGGTCGCGCGGCAGCTCTCGGCGACGCTGGATGGGGCGACGGGCGGCTCGCTGATCGAGGGCACGGAGGAGTTGCCTGTGCGCGTACGCACCGGCGAGGGTGTGCGCGAACGCGCCTCAGCCCTGCGCACGCTGGACATCACCGGCCCTAACGCGCGGCAGGCAGCGCTTCAGGGCGAGTATCCCGGTATTCCGCTGACCGCCCTGGGCGAGGTTGCGGTCGTGCCCGCGCAGACACCGATCTACCGGCGCGACGGCGAGCGCATCAACACGGTGCAGGGCTTCGTCCAGCGCGAGGTGCTGCCGGAAGAGGCGCTGCAAAAGGTGCTCGCCAGCGTCGAGAAAAGCGATTTCGAACTGCCGCATGGCTATCGGCTGGAGGTCGGCGGCGACTCGGATGCGCGCAACGAAACCTTGTCGAACCTGCTGGCGCAGCTCGGTGTGATCGTCGCGTTGACCATCGCCGCAATCGTGCTGACCTTCAACTCGTTCCGGCTGACCGGCATCACGCTGATGGTCGCGGGGCTGTCGATCGGGCTGAGCCTGCTGGCGCTGGCGACCTTCCAGTACCCGTTCGGCATTCAAGCGGTGATCGGCGTCATCGGCTCGATCGGCGTGTCGATCAACGCCGCGATCATCATCCTGACGGCGCTGCAGCAATCACCCGCCGCGATGGCCGGCGATCTCGCAGAAATCCGCGATATCGTTCAGGCGCAGAGCCGGCACATCATGTCCACGACGATCACGACGTTTGGGGGTTTCCTGCCGCTGATCCTGGAAGGCGGCGGGTTCTGGCCGCCGTTCGCGATGGCGATCGCGGGTGGCGTGCTGCTATCGAGCGTCGTGTCGTTCTACTTCACACCGCCGATGTTCGTGCTGCTCAGGCGCCGCGCGGCCAAACATAACGCTCCAAGAAGCGAATCCAGCTCAAACTTGAATCCGAACCAGCACAGGTTCGCGCGATGAACGCGGCTCGGTCAATTTTGAGG
>CAZNGB010000218.1:0-2539 GCA_964572465.1 uncultured Hyphomicrobiaceae bacterium | reverse complement strand
TCTCCAGGACCTTGGCCTGCTCTTCCGGCGTGAACTCGATGATATTGATGTCGGTTTGTACTTCGAGCTGGCTGACGGCAGGCACCGGCACTCCGGCCGCAAAGGCGATCACGTCGATCAACCCGTCCTGCATCTGGCTGGCCAGGTCCGACCAGCCACCGTTACGCTTTTCGTAATTTACGCCTAGCTGGGACAAGATCAGCGGGAAATACGTGTCCGAGGTCGAGCCGGCAGGCCCGAAACCGATCCGCGCACCATCCGGGATCTCGGAAATCGACGTAATGCCCGTGGAGGCCAGCGTCGTGATCGAGAACGGGGTTTCGTACATCGGGAACATGGCGCAGGCCTTGTCCATCACCACACCCGGCGCAATTGGGTTTTCACCCTTCACCGCTCCGGCGGCCGGACCCATGGTGGTCATCGCGAAGGCGTTGTTGCCGGCATGCACATTGGCCATGTTTTGCCACGGCCCGCCCGAAACCTCGCCCGCGCCGGACAGTCCCAGCTCTTCGGCGACCAGGTTGGCCCAGCCCGAGCCATAGGCGAAAAATGTTCCACCTTGGGACGCGGTGCCAACGGTGAAGCTTTCAGGCCACCCTGCGCGGTCATCCTGAGCCACGCTCAGGCTGGTGAGCATCACCACAGCTGTCAGTGCCGCAATGGCCAGTGTGAGCAGTCTCCTCATCGAATTCCTCCTAATTTTCTAATTCTGGCTCGCGTCGAGGCGGACCTGCCTCATCAGTCGCGGGCCACCTCGCACTGTATGTATAATTCTATGAAAAGGAAGATTATTTGGCGCAGAGTGCCGGTTCAACTGATAAATCTGTGATCTTCGGCTGCGCAAGGGCCGTGGGGGACCTGGAGGCGACGCCCGGAATCGAACCGGGGTACACGGCTTTGCAGGCCGCTGCGTAACCACTCCGCCACGTCGCCACTGATGATCGTCATATAGCACGGGAACGCGAATGACAAAACGGCTTTGCGTTCGATCAGCGGGGCCGGGCGCGCCGCACGTTATTGTGGTTCCAACTCTCGCGTTATATGGCGATCCCGAGCCAGTTCCTCTATGTTCAGGCCGCCGCGGATGGTCAGCTTGCCGCGTTCGACTGATGAGTGCAAAGCTCCAGACGAGCGAGCAAGCGGCTGAGCAGTCAAGGGTTGGCGGTCAAGGTTTGCAAAGCGGGGGCATAGCATGAGCGACTACAAGCGCGCACGGGCCAACATGGTCGTTTCGCAAATCCGGCCCAATGGCGTGCGCGACCCTGCGTTGTTGCGCGCGCTCGGCCGCGTGCCGCGCGAGGTTTTCGTGCCCGCGTCGCTGCGTCCACTCGCCTATGCCGAAGAGCACCTCGCGATCAAGCGGTTGAATGGCGGCGCGCGTCAAGCCCGCTACATGATGGCGCCGCTCATGCTGGCCCGGCTGATCGACTTGCTGCGACCGCAGCCGAGCGATGTGGCGCTGGATGTCGGCTGTGGACTTGGTTATTCGACGGCTGTGCTGGCAGCGGTCACCGAATCTGTCGTTGCGCTCGAAAGTGATGCAGATCTCGCAAGCTCGGCGGCGGAGAATCTGACCAATCTCGGCATCGACAACGCTGCGGTGGCGCAGGGGCCACTGTCTGAGGGATGCCCGAGCGAGGCCCCGTTTGACATCATCCTGATCAACGGCTCGGTCGATGCCGTGCCGCAGGCTTTATTGGATCAACTCGGTGAAGGCGGCCGCCTCGCGACCTATGTCCGTGAGCCGACGGCTGCCATCGAGGACACGTTCGCCTACGCTTATCTGTATGAAAAGTGGCAAGGCCAGGTGAGCGGCCAGCCCGAATTCTCTGGCGGTGCGCCGCTTTTGCACGGTTTCGCGCACGAGCAGCGATTTTCATTCTGACCCGCGGGTTGAACCGGCGGCGCTGCCAGGCGTACTCTTGGGGTTATGGAAAGCCCTTGGGAGTGCTCATCATGCGCGTTTTCACCGTATTCGCTTTGCTCGCCAGCCTGCTTGCCACACCGGCTGTCGGCTTGGATGTTCAAAGGCCCGACCCGGCGTTCAGCGCCAGACAGGTCGTCTCGCTCCAGCTAGAGGCATTGAAAAACAACGACGATCCGCGCAAGGACGCGGGCATTAAACAGACCTACGCTCTGGCGCATCCGCAGAACAAGAGGCTGACCGGTCCACTGCCGAAGTTCACGCAGATGATCGAAAGCCCGACCTACCGCATGATGCTGAACCACCAGGCCCATATGATCGAGGAGGTCGCGCAGGGCAATGATCGCGCGGTCTTCGGCGTCACAATCGTGGATGCTGGCGGCGAGGTCTACAAGTTCCGCTGGACCGTACGCAGGATCGAGGCGGGCGAGTACGCTGGAGCCTGGGCGACCACCGCCGTGTCGCCGCCGCAGACGGCCGACGACAGTATCTAACAGCGCGATCCGAAAAGTGGGCACCGGTTTTCGGGATCAATCGCGCGGCGAACAAAAGCACGATCTGAAAAGCATGTCCCGGACTTGAACAGGGATGGGCACCCGTTTTTTGAACCTGCGC
>CAZNGB010000217.1:0-2551 GCA_964572465.1 uncultured Hyphomicrobiaceae bacterium | reverse complement strand
CGGAAGGCCGCACTGTCAAGGTACATCGACGCCCCTGCCATTGGGAAGAGTTGTCTCAATTTTTCGCTCGGAATCGCGCCTCCATGCGCCGAATTCGCTACGGACAGGGCTTTATCCGCTGTCCTCAACACGAGCCGCACACGCCCGAAGCAGCGGGCACTCTGCGACATAACCCGATTAAGACACACCTCACCGACAATGTAAAGCAAACTTTACGTCAAGAATGGTTGACTCTTTTGCGCCGCCCGACTTAGAGTGGGTGTCAATCAAAGTTCACAAAGGGTCACGCGATGCGCGAGCATCACGATCAATCGCAAACCAAGCCGCTTTATACGCCAGAAGAGCGCAAGCGCCGCGACTCGACTCGCTGGACGCTGGTGCAAGGGATCCTCGCTCCCGTGCAGTTCCTGATCTTTCTGATCAGCCTTGGGCTTGTGATCCGATACATCATGACGGGCGAAGGTTTCGCGCTCGCCACGTGGTCGATCGTGATCAAAACGCTGGTGCTCTACACCATCATGATCACCGGCGCGATCTGGGAGAAGGTTGTGTTCGGGCGCTACCTCTTCGCCCCCGCCTTCTTCTGGGAAGATGTCTTCTCCATGCTCGTACTGGCGCTGCACACGGCCTATCTCGCAGCGGTCTTCCTCGGCTGGGGGACGCCGCTTGAGCAGATGGTCCTCGCGCTTGCGGCTTATGCGGCCTACGTGATCAACGCTGCGCAATTCGTGCTGAAGCTGCGCGCCGCACGCCGCGACGAAGAGGCCACCAAGCATCTGGCCGCCCAGAAATCTTTCACCGCCGAAACCCAATTCAGCCAAGTCGGAGGTGCGCAATGAGCCATGCCGTCATCGCCGATGTGCCCGCTCCGAAAGAAGGATGCACCGAGCGCCCGATCTTGCGCGAACGCGGCCAGCGCGAGGTTTTCTGCGGCCTGACGGGCATCATCTGGCTCCACCGGAAGATCCAGGACGCCTTCTTTCTGATCGTCGGCTCGCGCACCTGCGCGCATCTCATGCAGTCGGCAGCCGGTGTGATGATCTTCGCCGAGCCGCGCTTTGCCACCGCGATCATCGACGAGCGCGATTTGGCTGGCATGGCTGATGTGAACGACGAGTTGGACCGCAACGTCGCGCGCCTGCTGGAGCGCCGTCCCGACATCAAGATGCTATTCCTCGTTGGCTCCTGCCCGTCCGAAGTCATCAAGCTCGATCTGTCCAAGGCTGCGGAGCGCCTGTCCAAGAATTACGCGCCGAATGTGCGCATCCTGAATTACTCGGGAAGCGGCATCGAGACGACCTTCACCCAGGGCGAGGATGGCTGCCTGGCCTCGATGGTCCCGGAACTGCCTGCTCTGCCTGAAGGCTCGGAGCAGTCGCTGATGATCGTGGGCTGCCTGGCCGATGTGGTGGAGGATCAGTTCACCCGAATGTTCGAGCGCATGGGCCTGCCGACGCCTGTCTACCTGCCTATGCGCAACTCGGAGGAACTTCCGCCGGTCGGCCCGGACACGCGCTATCTACTCGCACAACCCTATCTCATGGACACCGCCCGCGCGCTGGAAAATCGCGGCGCCAAGCGCATTCCCGCGCCGTTTCCCCTCGGCGTCGAAGGCACCACCGGCTGGCTAAAGGCTGCGGCTGATCAGTGGGGCGTTGCGCAACAGACGTTCGACGAGGTCACAGCGTCGGGCCGGGCCAGGGCCGCCCGCGCACTTGAGCACTACAAGGAGCAGCTCGGCGGCAAGCGCATCTTCTTTTTCCCCGATTCCCAGCTCGAAGTGCCGCTCGCGCGGTTTCTCGCCCGCGAGATGGACATGGAGCTGATCGAGGTCGGCACCCCCTACCTGCATCAGCAGCACCTGGCCAACGACCTGGCCATGCTGCCGGAAGCGGTGCAGCTCAGCGAGGGGCAGGATGTCGAGAAGCAACTCGACCGCTGCTTTTCCGCAAAGCCCGATCTCACCGTCTGCGGTCTCGGCCTGGCGAACCCGCTGGAGGCCGAGGGGCTGGCGACGAAGTGGTCCATCGAGCTGCTGTTCACGCCAACGCAGGGCTATGACCAGGCCGGCGATCTCGCCGAACTGTTCGCTCGCCCGCTGGTGCGCCGCGCAAAGCTGAAGGTATAGACCCAGATGCAACTGACTGTGTGGACATATGAAGGCCCGCCGCATGTCGGCGCCATGCGTATCGCAACCGCGCTCAAGGATGTGCATTACGTCCTCCACGCGCCGCAGGGCGACACTTACGCTGATTTGCTGTTCACGATGATCGAGCGGCGCGACCACCGCCCGCCGGTCACCTACACGACCTTTCAGGCGCGCGATCTTGGCAAGGACACCGCCGAGATTTTCCGCGATGCGATCCTGTCCTCCTATGACCGCTTCAAGCCGAACGCCATGCTGGTGGGCGCATCCTGCACGGCTGAACTCATCCAGGACGATCCAGGCGGTCTGGCAAAGGCGGCCGGCCTGCCGATCCCGATCGTGCCGCTTGAGCTGCCGTCCTATCAGAAGAAAGAAAACTGGGGCGCGTCGGAGACCTTCTATCAG
>CAZNGB010000216.1:0-2567 GCA_964572465.1 uncultured Hyphomicrobiaceae bacterium | reverse complement strand
CGGTGCCGGTAATCGAGCTGGTATTGCAGGATGCCGTCCCAGGCGTCCTTGCATGCGCCAGGCGAGCCGGGCAGGCAGAAGACGTAGGTGCCGCCCGCCACGCCAGCCAGCGAACGGGACTGGATCGTTGAGGTGCCGACCTTCTCGAACGAGAGCATGTGCATCAGCACCGAAAAGCCGTCGATTTCCTTGTCGAACAGCGGGCGCACCGCTTCGGGTGTCACATCGCGGCCGGTCAGACCCGTACCGCCGGTGGTGATGATCGCGTCGATGCCCGGATCGGCGATCCAGCCCTGCAGCACCTCGCGGATCTGCGCCGGTTCGTCGCGGACGATTGCGCGCTCGGCCAGTTCGTGCCCCGCGCCGCTGATGCGCTCCACCAGCAGCGCGCCGGACTTGTCATCCGCCATTTCGCGGCTGTCCGACACCGTCAGCACCGCGACGTTAACGGGTTTGAACGGTTTGGTCTCGTCGATCCCAGGCATTTGCGCTTCCTTTCGGGTTTATCGGTATTCCGGCTCGGTTCGCAGCGCCCGTCAAGCGCCCGGCGGCGGGCCGCCCCACGGCCCCCGGTCATTCGAATTGCTCTGCGCGCGCTCCCTCTCGGTTTGGGTACCCTGCTTGCGCCGCTGCCCCGCGTTCGGCACCCGCCAGCGCCTGCGCCCCGTCGTCAAGCGATAAGGCTTGCCGCGTCGCTCGTCATACACGAGGCCCTTGCGTCCGATCCCCCCGAGCCACAACAGCGGCAGCAGCAACATTCCGGCAATGAAGCCACCAATATGCGCCCACCACGCGATGCCACCACCCATGCTGGGCCGGAACATCTCGACCGCGCCCTGAAGCACCTGCAGCCCGAACCAGAGCACGACGAAGGACAGCGCGGGCAGTTCGAAAAACAGTGGGATGAACACGATCGGGAACAGCATGACGAGCCGCGCGCGCGGGAAGGTCGCCGCGTAAGCGCCCATCACGCCCGCCACCGCGCCGGACGCGCCGAGCACCGGCACCGGCGAGTTCAGATTGAAGTAGAAATGCGTCAAATTCGCCGCGATCCCGCATAGCATATAGAAGATAAAGAATGTGACCGAGCCATATCGGCTTTCCACCGAGCTTCCGAAAATATAGAGCGTCCACATGTTCAGCAGGATGTGCAGAAACCCGCCATGCATGAAAAAGCTGCTGATGAAAGGGAAGTAATCATTCGGTGAAAGCCCCTGATATTGTGCCCAAACCGGGTTGGAATAACGCAGCGGCACCAGCGCATAATCATAGATGAACTTCTGACCGACCAGCCCCTGCATCGACAGCTGAAACAGGAACACGACCGCATTCGCGATGATCAGCGCGTAGACGACGGTTGGCGTGGTGCGGGCGACGATCGAATCGCGAATCGGGATCATAAAAGAGCGCTACCTGAGGGTTGCCGCTTGCGGATGAGGCCAGTGCTCAGCCTATCAAAGCCGGCGCGCCGCGCCTATGCGGCCTCACGCGCAAGCTGCGTCACGCTTGCCAGGACATGGCCATAATTTCGTAAAATCCAATAATGCCCCGCGCCCTCGATGCAGCGCACATCACAGCCGGGGATCAACTCGCCCAGCCTCAACGCAGCGGAAACCGGCACGTTCCGGTCCGACAGCCCCTGCCAGAGAATACTCGGCGCATTGATGTCCTCAAACGCCACACCCCACGCCCGCGAGAAACAGCGCAACTCCTCCACCGCGCCGCCGACGCCCGGGCGCACGCCCTCGCGCAAGCCGCGCAGCAGGTTTTTGCGGATACGCTTTTCGGACAAGATGCGCCAATCCGAAGGCGCCGAGCGGCTCATGATCAGCGCGGCCATCGCATCCGGCACGAAAAGGAAACCGAGCCGCCCGAAGCTGAACAGGCAGCGATAGAGCAGCGGCACGCCGGGCAACACGCGGAAGGTGAGCCGGTGCGCGGGGCCGATGCGCTTAGGGCTGTCCGCCCCCGCGAACGGGCCAACCGGCGAGACCAGCGCCATCGCGCTGACTCGCTGCGGATACGCAGCAGCAAACGCAACGGCAAACGGCGCGCCCCCGGACACACCCGCAACTGCCACGCGCCGCAAGCCAAGCGCATCGCATAGCGCCGCCATCTCCGACGCGGTCTGCGCCAGCGGCTTGGCTTTGGCAAAGCTGGACAGGCCGAAGCCCGGGCGCTCTGGCGCGATCAGCCGCAGCCGGTTTTCGCCCGCGAAATCATCAGCGATCGCGAACATGAAGCGCGAGCCGGGTGTGCCGTGGAAACACAGGATCGGCATACCGTCCGCCGCGCCGTATTCCCGAAAGCCGACGACGCGACCATCGCCCAGGATCAGCCGGCTGTCGTCGCCATGGCGCTCGATACGCGGGGCCGCGCCCAACTCATGTTCCATGCTCAACCCTATGCGACCGGCAGCCTGATGGTGGCTTTCAAGCCGCCGAGCGAACTATGCGCCAGCGCGATGTCCCCGCCATGACCGCGCACGATGTCCCGCGCGATCGACAGGCCCAGCCCGGTGCTCTTGACGTCCTGGTTGCGCGCATCGTCGAGGCTGAAGAACGGGC
>CAZNGB010000215.1:0-2606 GCA_964572465.1 uncultured Hyphomicrobiaceae bacterium | reverse complement strand
ACTGCATCGGCGCGGGTTCTTCGAGACCGATGCCGCGCTGCGCCGGCGTGGCCCGCGTATCCTGCTTGCCAGCATCCTCATGGGCGGCGTGCTGTTCGGCGCGCAGACGGCGCTTGCCCCCTTCTTCGCGCCCAGTAGTGGCATTGGCGTTCAGGCGCTCGCGCTCGCCGGCCTGGTCGGCAGCGGCCTGATCGCGTTCGGCGCGGCGGCGCAGTTAACCGGCGCGGCAAGCATCCCAAGGCTGATGCGCAGCCTGCGTAGCCGTCCGGCGGCATGAGCGCGTAAAGCCCGGTCGACAGGCTTGCAACCGCGCCGCAGCACGGCCTTGCACCTTTCCGCAAGGCGCGCCATAAACCGCGACGAGCCGACACGAAGGAAGGATGATGACCGAACAGCGCGTCTTCTCGGGCGTTCAGCCCACCGGCAACCTACATCTCGGCAACTATCTCGGCGCGATAACGAAATTCGTCGCGCTCCAGCAGGACTACGACTGCGTCTATTGCGTGGTGGACCTGCACGCCATTACGCAGGACCGCGAAATCTGGGGAGGGCCAGAAGGCTTGCGCTCCAGTACGCGCCAGGTGACGGCGGCGTTCCTGGCGGCCGGGGTGGATGCCGAGAGACACATCATCTTCAACCAGAGCCAGGTTTGCGCCCATGCAGAACTCGCCTGGATTTTCAACTGCGTCGCGCGGATCGGCTGGCTGAACCGGATGACGCAATTCAAGGAGAAGGCGGGCAAGCACCGCGAGAACGCCTCCCTGGGCCTTTACGCCTATCCGACGCTCATGGCCGCCGACATCCTTGCCTATCGCGCGACACATGTGCCGGTCGGCGAGGACCAGAAGCAGCATCTGGAGCTGGCGCGGAACATCGCGCAGAAATTCAACGTCGATTTTGCCGAGAGCGCCGCCGAGCGCGGCTACCCCGACGGCTTCTTCCCGTTGCCGGAGCCGCTGATCGGCGAGACGGCGGCGCGGATCATGTCGCTGCGCGATGGCGAGAAGAAGATGAGCAAATCCGACCCCTCCGACATGTCGCGCATCAACCTGACCGACGACGCAGACACCATCGCCAAGAAGATCCGCAAGGCCAAGACTGACCCCGAACCGCTGCCCTGCGAAGTGAAAGGGCTGGAGGAACGCCCGGAGGCGCGCAATCTGATTGGCATTTATGCTTCGCTCGCGGACCAGACCTCCGCGCAGGTGCTGGAGGAACATGGCGGCGCGACATTCGCGACCTTCAAGTCAGCGCTCGCCGAACTGGCCACCGAGAAGCTTGCGCCGGTGAATGCGGAGATGCGCAGGCTCATGGCCGATCCGGGCCACATCGACGCGATCCTGAGCGAAGGCGCCCGCCGCGCACGGGAAATCGCCGACCCGAACATGGCCATCATCAAGGATATTGTCGGCTTTATCGGGGATTGATTATTCTTCACACCTTGCAGCGACCAAACAGTTGGAGAAGGCGGTGATCATGGCCGAGACCGTAAGACGGGTGTTCGAAGAGGGACATCGCCGAAAGTTCCTTGTGGTCCTTGATGAAACGCCGGAGTGCGAAACGGCGCTCTCCTATGCTGCCGCGCGCGCCCGACGCACAGGCGGCGGCCTGGTGCTGCTGTTCGTGATTGAGCCGGGCGGTTTCGAGCACTGGCTGGCGGTGGAGGAAGTCCAGCGCGAGGAAGGTCTGAGCAAGGCGCAGGCCGTGTTCCGCCTGTATACCCGCAAATTGAAATACTGGGGGTTGGAAAACCTCCCGCGCGAACAGATCGTGCGCGAAGGACACCGGGCCGAAGAAATTCGTAAAGTGATCGACGAGGACGAAGACATCGCTGTGCTGACTCTCGGCGCATCGACAGACCCGAACGGCCCCGGGCCGCTGGTCAGTACACTTGCAGCCGGCGCGGGCGCTGGCAGCTTCCCGATCCCGATCACAATCGTGCCCGGCAACCTCACCTACGACGAGATCAAGGGCATCGCCTGAGTCCCCGCGCGGTGTGGGGCCTGCAGGCCCGCCTGCGCCCCGGAAAAAGAGCGAGCGAATAGGCACATTGCTTTTTGTCCGGACTTATGCTCATATTGAGCAAAAGTAGCCTGCGGGCGCCGCAAGGAGAACGTTGTTATGCCAACACCGCATATTGCTCTGGACACCCGGACGAAGCGCACCAGTGCGCCGGCGCGGGGCAAACTCGCCTACACACCGGCAGTGGCGGAGGAAACGCGCGCACTCTATGACCGCGTGTCCAAGGTCATCACACCGATGGAGTGGCCGGCGATCGCGCCATATGTGAAGGCGATCAACGACCTCAAGCGCGAGCGGGGCGCGGTCATCCTTGCGCACAACTACATGACGCCAGATATCTTCCATTGCGTGGCGGATATCGTCGGCGACTCCCTGCAACTCGCCAAAGAGGCGGCCAGCACAGACGCAGATGTGATCGTGCAGTGCGGAGTACATTTCATGGCGGAGACCTCCAAGCTGCTGAACCCGGAGAAGACGGTGCTGATCCCAGATGCTCGCGCTGGCTGCTCGCTTGCAGAGTCGATCACGGCGGAGGACGTGCGCGCCCTACGTGAAGCCTACCCAGGCGTGCCGATCGTGACCTA
>CAZNGB010000214.1:0-2635 GCA_964572465.1 uncultured Hyphomicrobiaceae bacterium | reverse complement strand
TCACGACCTCTCCCTTACCAAGGGAGTGCTCTACCCCTGAGCTACAGCAGCCTTAAAAGTCTGAATAAGTCACAAAGGCGCGCGGGGCAAGAGGTGAAAACGCACGGTCAGGGGTTTGGTCGGACGGGGCGGCCGCTATCCTCCGGTGCGGGGATAATGCTATCTTGGCGACATGACTGACGACGCGAAGGACGGATCACCAGCAAAGGACAGCCGCGAGGCCCGGCTCGCCGCGGCTCTTCGCGCCAATCTGCGCAGGCGCAAGGCTCAAGCCCGTGCGCGACGCAGCGGCGAACGTCAAAACCCGGGCGAACGCGACGATCAGGACTGATCTGCGGACAATTCATTTGACAAGTGGCGCGGCCTGGCTGAAGGCGAAGTGAGCGCGCCCGAAACCCAATTTCGCGGCAGACCGCGCGCACGCGGTTGCGTGGACAGATCATGCTGGCGAACGTCGCACCAATTTCGGCACTGCTGCTTGGCGTCGCGCTGCTGCAGCTCGGCAGCGGGCTACAGGGCACGCTGCTGCCTGTTCGCGCACAAGAGGAAGCATTCACGCAGCTGGAACTAGGCGCGCTGGGTTCGGCCTATTTCTTCGGTTTCGTCGCCGGCTGCTATTTTGGTCCCTGGCTGGTGCGCAATTCGGGCCATATTCGTACGTTTACCGCTATGGTGGCGCTGTCATCGGCGCTGGTGCTGACGCATCCTCTGATCGTCGATCCGGTGTTCTGGCTGATCATGCGCGCCGGCTCAGGCGCGTGTTTCGCGATTCTCTATATGGTCATAGAAAGCTGGCTCAATGCGCGCTCATCCAACGCGACGCGCGGCCTGATCTTTGCGTTCTATGCTGTGGTCAGCTTCGGGACGCTGGGCGTGGGCCAGCTTCTGCTCGCTTTGGACAGCCCTAGCGGATTTCCGCTTTTCCTCTATGCCTCGATCCTGGTGTCGATCGCGGCCGTGCCCGTGGCGCTTTCGCGATCGCCGCAGCCTGAACCGATCGAATACATCCACATTCGCGTTCGCCATCTCTATCGGATTTCGCCCGTCGGCATGGCCGGTAGCTTCATCGTTGGCGCTGCAAACGGCGCGGTGTGGGCGCTGGCCCCGATCTTCTTCGGCGGGGGCGCCGCGAGCACGCAGGACATCGCCGTATTCATGAGTGTATTGATCCTGTTCGGCGCCATCGGGCAGTGGCCGCTGGGTATGATATCCGATCGGATGGACAGGCGGCTGGTGATCGGTGCGGCCGCATTTCTCTCGGTCCTGGCGGGGCTCGCGATGAGCCTGTTGGCGACGGACCCCGGGTGGCTAGCCCTCGCTTTGACAGGCATTTTCGGCTTCTTGTCGTTTCCGCTCTATATGCTTTGCGTGGCTCACACAAATGACTGGGTTGAGCACGACGGCTTTGTCGAAGCGGCGAGCGGGTTATTGCTGATCTGGGGCGCGGGCGCGGTGATCGGGCCGTTAATCGCGTCAAACGTGATTGAGGCGGTTGGCCTTGTAGGGCTGTTCTACACAACGGCCTCGCTGCACGCCGGGCTGCTCGCCTTCACCGTCTACCGCATGAACCAGCGTGAAGCGCGCTCGGCCGAAGAGCGCGGCGAGTTCATTGACGCGGTGCGGGTGGGCCAGACCGTCTCGACCGTCGATCCGCTCACTCACACCGATGAGCAGCAGTCGCAAGACGGGCCGCCGCCGCCGGCGGGCGCTCCTGCGGCAGGTTAACCACAGATTGCGGCGCTTCGCTCCCTGCCGTTAAAAAAGCCTGTACCTGCAATTCATCTGTGATAACTTGGTGGTTTATCCTCGAGCAAAGATTTTAGGGGTTTTGAGGATAATAGTGCTGCGTTAGCGTGAACGCCTTGGGGCAAACTTTACGGCGATCTGGGTTTTCAAACGGGGGAAATCCGATGGACATGCTTCACGCGGGCGCTGTGGCGGGCGGCGCGATTACCAATCAAGTTGAAATCAAGGGGCTTGACTGCCCGCTGGAGGTGCGGCGATCGCTGCGGGCCACGCGACTTTCTTTGAAAGTCAGCCATACGCGCCGCACGGCGATACTGACGCTGCCGCGCCGGGCGCGCATGGAGGATGCAGGCGATTTCGTCGCGCGGCATCTGGACTGGCTACGCGATCAGACACAAAAGCTGCCGCAGCCGGTACCGTTGGAATGCGGCGCGATTATTCCGCTGCGCGGCATGTCGCACAAGGTGGAGTTCATTGGCCCGGTTCGCGCGGGGAACGTCGTCGCCCTTGAAGGGGGAAGTCATGGCGTGTGGCAGGGCTACTGGGCTGATCGGGACGCGGGCGTTGTGCCCCTGCCGCGCTTGCGGGTGAGCGGCGAACCAGACCATGCCCCGCGCCGTCTGGCCGATTGGCTGAAGGCGCAGGCCCGCGCGGATCTGTCGGAGCGCGTGGCGTATCATGCCGGCGCACTGGGCGTTGCGCCGAAGCGGATCAGCGTGCGCGACCAGTCCACGCGCTGGGGCTCGTGCTCGTGCAGCGGCTCACTGTCGTTTTCGTGGCGGCTGATTTTCGCGCCGGGTTTCGTGCTGGATTACGTCGCCGCGCATGAGGTGGCGCACTTGCGCGAGATGAACCACGGGCCGCGCTTCTGGCGGCTGGTACGCGACAC
>CAZNGB010000213.1:0-2636 GCA_964572465.1 uncultured Hyphomicrobiaceae bacterium | reverse complement strand
GTGCCGAAGTCCCGCGACTTCCATTGACCCCAACCGCCAAGGTCATTGCGAGGCCTGGCGGGCCGAAGCAATCCAACAGCTGGGTTCGGCGCTCCTAGCTGGATTGCGTCGCTGCGCTCGCAATGACGTCTATCGGCCACGGATTTCGCGTTAGAGGTGCCCCATTAACACGAGCAGCATGACGACCGCCGCGTTCATCTGCGCCGAAACCGAAACGAAGCCGAGCGGCACAACGCGCACGCGCTGAACCTGAACCTCGCGCTTCACCGCCACCGGCGCATCGGCCGGCCGCCCGCGCGCCCATCGCCAGACATAGCCAACCCCGGCGCGCGCATAGCGCACCATCGCCATTGACCCCTGCACCGCACTGCGATAGCGCAGCGCCAGCACGACCCACGCCACCAGCCCGGCCCAGATCAGCGTGGAGATCAAATCGCGGATGATGAACCACGCCAGCGACCAGACCAGCCAAAGCACGTAGCTGAACAGCCACCACACCAGCCCCAGAATTTCGCCAAGCGTTTCCATGCCGCGATCCTCCCGCGCCTCCGCCCCCGCCATCCAGCGCGCCGCGAAGATAAGACGTCAGGATCGCCGAGTCGTGGTGAATTTAAGCTGAAGCTTATCAGTTTTACGCGCGGTGATAGGGGTGGCCGGCGAGGATGGTCGCAGCGCGGTACAACTGTTCGGCCAGGACGATGCGCGCCAGACCGTGCGGCAGGGTCATCCGCCCCAGCGATAGCGTGCGTTCAGCGGCCTGCGCCACCGCCTCGCCGTGGCCGTCCGGGCCGCCTATGAGGAAACAGGCTCGAGAGACCCCGGCGTCGCGCCAAGCCCTCATCAGCGCGGCAAACTCCTCGCTGGAGAGCTGTTCGCCACCGGCATCCAGCGCCACGACTTTCGCGCCTGCGGGCACCCGCGCTAGCATCGCAGCAGCTTCATCCGCGCGGCGCCCGGCGGCGCTATCCTTTCGGCTTTCGCCTAGTTCAATCTCTTCAACCGGCCCCAGCCCGATGCCGCCGCCCACGCGGTCAAAGCGAGATAGATAGCGCTCTGCCAGCCCGCGTTCGGCTTTATCCTTCAAGCGTCCAACGGCAATCAGGCTCACGCGCATGGCCCACCCCGCCGCCGCGCCTGCTCACGCAGAATGCGACCCTTCAGGGCGGTCAGCCAGCCACATCTTTTCAAGATTGTAGAATTCGCGGACCTCGGGCTGGAACAGATGCACGATCACCGCGCCCGCGTCGATCAGCACCCAGTCGCATTTGGGCATGCCTTCGACCGAAGCGTCCCGAACATCCATTTCCTTGAGGTGCTTGACGAGATTGTCGGCAATCGCGCCGACATGCCGCTCGGACCTCCCCGAGGCGATCACCATGTGATCGCCGATCAGGGTTTTCCCCGAGAGATCGATCGTGACCACGTCCTCGGCCTTCGAGTCCTCCAGAGAGGACTGAACGATCTCCAGCAAAGCCGCCGGGCCCACGCTGCCTTGCGCGGGTTCGACGTGATGAGGCGCGCCGCGCGAGGCGCCCTCCGCTGATGTCGGCATGAGCAGCTTGATGTCCCTCCATCCAAGACCACGCTGAGCCGGCCATCCGGCGTGTCAGGCCTGCCCGAAGAGCGCCGTCACGACCGACTCGGTCTGCGAGATTACACCCTTCTTTAGAAAATGTGCATGAATCGATCCCGAAATTCAATCCCCGGCCGCGTGCATTCATGCGTCATCGGCGCGGCGCTGGCTGCGCAATTGCGTTGAGGAGATGTCGGCAAGCGGAATTGTCACATATGTCCAGGCGGGCGGATGCAAACCGGCGAGCGCGCCAGCTTGCGCCTCGTCGATGCGCGCGCGCGCAAAGGCTAGCGCCGCGGGCGAGGCCATCGCGCGGAACCGAAAGCCGGGCCGGTCCAGCACCGCGATGGGCAGGCAGCGCATGATGCCGCGCCATTCCTGCCAGCGATGGAAGCTCGCGAGATTGTCGCCGCCCATGATCCAGACAAACCGCACGCCGGGGAAGCGGCGCCGCAGGAAATCGAGCGTCCGCGCGGTGTAAGCGGTCGGCAGTGTGGCCTCGAAGCCCGTTACCCTGATGCGCGGATGCTTCATCATCCGCTGGGTAGCGCTCAGACGCTCGGACAAGGCAGCCAGATCGCCACGCTCCTTGATAGGGTTGCCCGGCGTCACGACTAGCCAGACCTGATCCAGGCCGAGCCGACGCAGCGCGGTCTCAGCGATATGCCGATGGCCCTCGTGCGGCGGGTTGAACGAGCCGCCCAGCAGCCCGATCCGCATGCCCGGCCAGGCCGGCGGCGGCCCAAGGGTTTCGCGATTGAAGCGCAGCCCAGCGGCGGCGCCCGCTTCGACTTCCCCGACCAGCTTCATGGTCGTGTCCGCTGTTTGCTCATCGCGCGTCACACCGGGCGGGTCTGGCCGCTGCCGCGCACGACATATTTGAAGCTGGTAAGTTGCTCGACGCCGATTGGCCCGCGCGCATGCATCTTGCCGGTGGCGATGCCGATTTCCGCGCCCATGCCGAATTCGCCGCCGTCGGCGAACTGGGTTGAGGCGTTCCAGAGCACAATGGCGCTGTCGACGCCGTTCAGAAAGACTTCGGCCGTCGCCGGGTCTTCGGTGA
>CAZNGB010000212.1:0-2641 GCA_964572465.1 uncultured Hyphomicrobiaceae bacterium | reverse complement strand
CGCCCTGATAGGGCTCGATGTAGGAGGGGTGGTTGTGGCTCTCCATCTTGAAGACGACCGCGTCGCCGTCGCCGATATCGACCACGCCGGCGTTCTCACCCGGCCCCTGGATCACTTGCGGGCCTTCGGTTGGCAGCGTCTTGAGCCAAACGCGCGAGGATTTGTAGGAGCAGTGCTCCGACCACATCACTGAAAAGATGCCAAGCTCCGTCGGCGTCGGCTGCCGGCCGAGAATTTCGATCATCCGCGCCGCCTCATCCGGCTTGAGGCCGTGTTCGGCGATCAATTCAGGGTTGATGTCCTGGGCGGCGGCCATCAGCGAACCGTTTAAAAACTGCACAACGCGCACGGCGCGCAAGCTGACTGCCCGCCGCACGAGGCGACGGGCCGGATAAAGGGTCGGCGCAAGCCGATCAGGTCGGCGCGTTGCCCTCTTCCTGATCCAGTTCGTACTCGGCAACGCCCAGTTTCAGCACTTCGGGGATATCCTCAAGGAATTCCGCCTCGTCGAAATACTCGACGTAAGCCGGGAAATATCCCAGATCGTCGTTCTCATCTTCTTCCATGGCGTCCTCATCAGTCGCAATCGCACGGAACGTGATGCCGCCGTCCTCGTTGACGATGATCGCTGCCAGGTCTTCCTTCGTGCCTGTATGCTTCACCGTCACGCTATAGCTGCCGGGTTGGTCATTCAGCGCGAATTCCAGCCGGCGGCTGCTGATCATGTTTCGCAGTTTGCTCACGAGGGTGGCGACAGCCTCGGCGCGCTGGGCGGGCTCGAGCTGGTTGGTGCGCAGTTCGTCTTTGAGCTTGTCAACTTGTTCATCGAAAGTCATGGCCCGCCTCTCTGGGAGTTGTCTTCATACGTGAATCGCGTGATCCGCGCCAGCCCGGCCCGAAAGGGTCTCAGCCAGCGCGCGGAACATCGGAATGCCGTCGGTGCCGCCGAGCGCGGCGTCGGCCAGCCGCTCGGGGTGGGGCATCAGGCCGAGGATGCGGCCATCGGCGCTGCAAATGCCCGCGATGTTGTCCTGCGAGCCGTTCGGGTTGGCCTCTGGCGTGATCTGACCGTCCACATCGCAATACCGGAAGACTATGCGTCCCTCGCTGCCGAGCATCCGCAGCGTGTCGGGATCGGCGAAATAGTTGCCGTCGTGATGCGCAACCGGGAACCGAACGGCCTGCCCCGGCTGATAGCCGCGAGTGTACAGCGTGTCGGCCCGCTCTAGGCGCAAGTAAACGTCGCGGCAGATGAAATTGAGCGAGGCGTTGCGCATCAGTGCGCCGGGTAGAAGGCCGGTTTCGGTCAGCACCTGAAATCCGTTACAGATGCCCAGCACCGGCACGCCCGCCCGCGCTCGCTCGACAACCGCGCGCATGATCGGCGAATGCGCAGCCATCGCCCCGGCGCGCAGGTAGTCACCGTAGGAGAAACCTCCGGGCAGCACGATCAAGTCGCTCGCGGGAAGCTCCGTCTCGCCATGCCAGACCATGCGCGGCGCGCGCCCGGATGCGGCTTCCAGCGCGCGGGCCACGTCGCGGTCACAGTTCGAGCCGGGAAAGACGATGACGCTGGCGTTCATGCGGTCTCCAGCTCAAAGCGATAGGTCTCGATCACCGTATTGGCCAGCAGCTCCTCGCACATCCGCTCGACATCTCGGCGAGCTTGAGCCTCGTCGCGCGCGTCAAGCTGCACCTCCAGATATTTGCCCTGGCGCACCTCCGCGACGCTCGAAAACCCCAGCGAGCCAAGCGCCCCCGCGATCGCCTTGCCTTGTGGGTCGAGCACGCCGGGCTTCAGCGTGACCCAGATCCGCGCTGTCATCGCCATGGCGCACCTCCCGCAGCAAAACTTGCGTCTGTGGTACTCAACTCGACCGGACGAGTATCGGGCCGGAGTGCTTGCCCTGGTCGTTTTCCACAAGAATGCCGAGCCGCCGGGCGACTTCCTGATAGGCCTCGATCAGATCGCCGAGGTCGCGGCGGAAGCGGTCCTTATCCAGTTTGTCATGGCTGTGGATGTCCCACAGGCGGCAGCCGTCCGGGCTGATTTCGTCAGCCACGATCAGTCGCATCATGTCGTTGTCGTATTGCCGGCCGAACTCAAGCTTGAAGTCCACCAGACGGATCCCGACGCCTAGGAACAGGCCCGTGAGGAAATCGTTGATGCGCTGGGTCATCGAGATCATGTCGTCGATTTCCTGCGGGGTCGCCCAGCCGAACGCGGTGATATGCTCCTCGGTGATGAGCGGGTCGTTCAGCTCATCAGCCTTATAGTAGAACTCGATGATAGAGCGCGGCAGCGGCGTGCCTTCCTCCAGCCCGAGGCGCTTGCAGATCGACCCGGCGGCGACGTTGCGCGCGACCACCTCAACCGGCACGATTTCGACCGAGCGCACAAGCTGCTCGCGCATGTTCAACCGGCGGATGAAGTGAGTCGGGATGCCGATCGCTTCGAGGTTTGTGAACATGTACTCGGAGATGCGGTTGTTCAGCACCCCCTTGCCCTCGATGACCGCATGCTTCTGGTTGTTGAAAGCGGTGGCGTCGTCCTTGAAGTGCTGGATCAGCGTGCCGGGTTCCGGGCCTTCATAGAGGATTTTCGCCTTGCCCTCATAGATGCGGCGGCGGCGGTTCATGG
>CAZNGB010000211.1:0-2665 GCA_964572465.1 uncultured Hyphomicrobiaceae bacterium | reverse complement strand
CGCTGGCCCGCAGAGACGGCTTCATAGAGTGGATCATCGCCGGTGACCGCGCCGAACAACTCGACATATCTTTTGCGAAACCGCCGCGATATGTGCTCGCCGGCGGGCACCTCGCTCATCGGCAGAAGAATGAGCTGCTTTCGCGTACCTTCGGTGCGCTGGGTCGCCGGGTCGAAATTGCGGATTGTCTCGATGGTGTCGCCGAAGAAGTCGAGTCGCGCGGGCCGCGTATGGCCAGGCGCAAACAGGTCGATGATGCCGCCGCGCACCGCATACTCGCCCGGCTCCATGACAGTCCCGGTGCGCACGAAGCCATGCGCTTCCAGCCGTTTGATCAGCGCGCTGCGATCCGTCCGCCCGCCGGCGACCAGCTTTACCGCACCACGGCGCATGTGCTCGCGCGGCGGCACACGCTGAAGCGCGGCGTTCACGGTGCTCAGCACGACGGTCGGCCCGCCCTTGCCGCCGCCCTTCATCGCGGCCAGGCGCACGAGTGTTGTGATCCGCCTGGCGATGATCTCGGGATCGGGCGACACCCGGTCATACGGCACGCAGTCCCAAGCCGGGAGGCTCAGCACACGCAGGTCAGGATCGAAAAACTGAAGCGCGGATGCGAGCATCGCCATGCGCCGGTCGTCGCGCGCGACGTGCAAAAGGGTTGCGGGCGTATCCTTCGGTTGATGCCCGCGCGCCAAATGCGCCAGCGCCAGTGCGTCCACCCCGTCCGGCGCACCTCCAACCATCAGCGGTCCGGGCTCGCTCACGAGACGGTCCCAGAGTTCCATGGCGCGTCGGGAAGGTTTTGTGCTTTCGCTTGTTACCATTTAACGTTGTGTCAGAAGCGGTGAAACGCGCGGATGCGCTGGATCAGATCGGCAAAGATCGTGGGCGGATCGCCTTCGCGGATCCAACTGTCGAGTTGCGGATCGGGCAGCGCGAGCATTTGCTCGAACAGGATTAGCTCGCCAGGGGTCATCTCGTCCAGGCGCGCATCCGCGAAGCCGCCCAGCAGGATGTCCATCTCCTTGGTGCCGCGATGGTTGGCGCGGTAATGCACGCGTCGGCGGCGGGCCTGTGGATCAATCTCCTGCGGCATCATTTGCGCCTTTCAGGCTGTGGATGTGGGGCGCGTGGCGCTGGGCAGGCATCGCCGTTCGCCCTACGTTCTGAGCGTAGATTCTGAGGACGCTTGCGAAAGGTGCCGACGTGAAAATGCGACCCGCTTCGCTCAATCCGCTGTTTGCCAGCTTGCGCGACCTGCACGGCGTGGGCGAACGGCTGGAAGAGGCGCTTGGCCGGCTGACCGGCATTGCCCCGGATCAGCCCGCGCGGGTGATCAACCTGCTCTGGCATTTTCCAACTGGTGTCATTGACCGGCGCGAACGCCCCGCCATCGCCGATATCGTCCCCGGCAACCTCGTGACTTTGAATGTGGTTGTCAAGGCGCATCGAGCGCCACCGCCAAGCGTCACGCGCGCCCCTTACAAGGTGGTTTGCGAGGATGACACAGGGCGCATTGAACTGGTGTTTTTCCATGCTGATCGGCGCTACTTGCAGAGGATTCTGCCCGTAGGCGAGCGGCGGATCGTGTCGGGGAGCGCGCAGGCTTATGGCAAACATGTACAAATCACCCATCCGGACCATATCGCGCCCGAGGGCGATGCCGACGCCATTCCGCTGTTGGAGCCGGTCTATCCGCTCGGCCAGGGGGTCAGCCAGCGCGCTGTAAGAGGCGCCGCGCGCCAGGCGGTCGCGCGCGTGCCGGATCTGCCGGAGTGGCTTGACCGCGAGTTCATTGCCGCGCGGAGCTGGCCGAGCTTCCGGCGCGCGCTGGAGATCATCCACACGCCGCGTGACGACACCGACCTCGCGGCCGCGCCGGATGCGCGCAAGCGGCTGGCCTGCGACGAGCTTCTGGCGAGCCAGCTTGCGCTCGCGCTGATGCGCCGGCGGTTTCGGCGGCTGAGCGGGCGCTCGATCAGCAGCACGGGCGAGCGCGCAGGGCAAGTTCGAGCAGGCCTGCCATTCAATCTCACGGGCGCACAGGAGCGGGCTATCGCCGAAATCCTCTCCGACATGGCCGCACCGCATCGGATGCTGCGCTTGCTCCAGGGCGATGTTGGCAGCGGCAAGACGCTGGTGGCGCTGATGGCAATGGCTGCGGCGGTGGAAGCGGGCGCACAGGCCGCGATGATGGCCCCGACCGAGGTGCTCGCGCGCCAGCATTACAAGACGATTTCGGAGATGGGCGCGGCGGCCGGTCTGCGCGTGGCGCTGCTGACCGGGCGGGAGAGCGGCGTTGCGCGTAAGACGGTACTGACCGCGATCAAGGACGGGCACGCGGATATCATCGTCGGTACGCACGCGTTATTTCAGGCCGACGTGGAGTTTCGCGATCTCGCTCTGGCCGTGATCGACGAGCAGCATCGCTTTGGCGTTTATCAGCGGCTCGCGCTCCAGGCCAAGGGCAATGGCGGGGTAGATATCCTCGTTGCGACCGCAACGCCGATCCCGCGCACGCTGATGATGACTCATTACGGCGACATGGACGTCTCCGTGCTCGACGAAAAGCCACCGGGCCGCAAGCCCGTGGCCACGCGCGCGCTCCCGGTCGAGCGCATTCACGAGGTGATTGATGCGATCCGGCGAACGCTGGCCAGCGGCG
>CAZNGB010000210.1:0-2695 GCA_964572465.1 uncultured Hyphomicrobiaceae bacterium | reverse complement strand
GGGATTTCGGTGCGCCACATCGCATTGAGCGAGACACGCGCTGCGGGCCGCAACTATGAGGATTACGCGATGAACCCGCGACAAGCCCGCGCCGCAGTGCGTCGAGCGGGCAAACGGCGGGCACGCAAACGCCGCTGATTTGCTCCTGTCGTGATAAAAATCACTTCATACGTGTTTTTTGGATTGACACCGCGCCGCTGTTTTGGTAGCTTCCTGATACATCGCGAAAGTTGCATCTGACGGGGCGCACACGAAGAGCTCGTGTCGCCATCTGCGGAACACGCAGGCTTCAAAAGTAATTTGTGGCTGCTGTTCGCGATTGGCCCCAACCTTCCTATGGAATTGAATGGACGACGACGCTGTCCCGAAATGGGCCGCTGTTGCCGAGGCGTATGCCCGTGGCGACGTAACAGTGGCGGAGATTTGTACGCAATACGGGATCACGCAACACGCGCTTTATTCACAAGTACGGAAACAAGGCTGGCGGCGGCGTCGCCGGCGCAGACCCGCCGGCTCGCCGGTAAATGCGCCACGCGGCACCGCCGGGTCGGCGCGAGAGGCGCTGATCGCACGCCTTTACAACGCGTTGGAACGAAAGATGAGCGAATTTGAAGCCCGCCAGTCGGATGGCGCGCAGACAGCGGCAGAACATGAACGCGAGACACGCACGCTCAATACCATGGTCCGGCTGTTCGAGCGACTCGGCGCGCTGGAAGAAAAGGCGCAAGCCAACGACGCGGCATCACGCGATGACGGCGATATAAGCGCTGATGCGCGATCCCTGCGCGAAGACCTTGCGCGACGCCTTGAGCGGCTGCGGGCCGAGCACGGCGCTGGATGACTTTCTCGATGGTCTCGGCAGCCGCGAGGCACATTTTCTTCTGCATGACTGGCAAATCTGGGCCCGTGATGATCAGCTTCCGCCGGATGTGGCGCAGGGTGGCGGGCCGTGGACCACATGGCTCCTGCTGGGCGGGCGCGGCAGCGGCAAAACCCGCGCCGGGGCGGAATGGGTGCGCGGTGTCGCGCTGGGGCGCGCGCCGTTCGCCAGGCGCCGGGCCGGGCGGATTGCGCTGGTGGCCGACACGCTGGATGATGCGCGCGCGGTGATGGTTGAGGGCGTGTCGGGCCTGATGAGCATTCACCCGCCGCAGGAGCGCCCGCGCTTTCACGCCTCGAAAAATGAACTGGAGTGGCCCAACGGCGCGCGCGCTCGCCTTTTTTCCGCCAGCGACCCGGACAGCCTGCGCGGCCCCCAATTCGATGCCGCCTGGTGCGACGAACTGGCGAAATGGCCGCGCGCGGATCGCGCCTGGGACATGCTGCAATTCGGCCTGCGCCTGGGCGATTGCCCGCGCCAGGTCGTAACCACGACGCCGCGCCCGATCCCGCTAATTAGGGGGCTGGTCGCCGATCCGAAAACGGCGGTGACCCGCGCGGCGACATCGGCAAATGCCGCAAATCTCGCGCCTGCTTTCCTGGACGCGGTCGTTGGACGCTATCAAGGCACGCGGCTCGGCCGACAGGAGCTTGATGGCGAGATTATCGAGGATCGCGCGGACAGCCTGTGGCGGCGGGACGCGATTGAGGGGGCGCGGATTAGTTCGCCGCCCCCTCTTTCGCGCATTGTGGTGGCGGTCGACCCGCCGGTGACAAGCGGCGAACGCGCCGATGCCTGCGGGATCATCGCGGCGGGGCGTGGCGAAGACGGCCGCGCCTACGTGCTCGCAGACGCAACAGTGCAGGGGGCGCGGCCCACCTTCTGGGCGGGCGCTGTCTCGCGGCTTTACGATAGTCTGGAGGCCGACTGCATCGTTGCGGAAGTCAATCAGGGCGGCGAACTGGTCTCAGATCTGCTGGCGCAGGTCGCGCCGCATGCCGCGATCCGCAAGGTGCGTGCGGGCCGGGGCAAGTACGCACGCGCCGAGCCGGTCGCTGCGCTTTATGAGCGCGGGCTGGTGGCGCACGCAGGCAGCTTCCCGGCGCTGGAGGACGAGATGTGCGCCTTCGGCCCCGACGGGCTGGAGGCCGGCAGCCCGGACCGCGTCGATGCGCTGGTCTGGGCGTTGAGCGATCTGATGCTCGGCAAGGCAAAGCCGCCGCGCCTGCGCAGCTTCTGATCTCATACCCCAAATTCTGGAGGTTTCATGAGCCGTTTCACCGAGGCGCTACAGCGCTGGCTCGGCGCATCGCCGCTTGAGCACAGGGGCAGCCTGACAGGGCCGTTCCTCGCGTTTCAGGGCCACGCGCAGCCGGTCTGGTCGCCCCGCAACACGGCTGCGATGGCGCGCGAGGGCTTCATGAAGAATCCGATCGTGTATCGCTCGGTAAGGATGATCGCCGAGGCCGCCGCTTCGGTGCCGTTGCGCCTGTTTGACGGCGCGGAGGAGCTTGACGCGCATCCGCTTCTGGACCTGCTGGGGCGGCCCAATGCCAGCGAATGCGCGCCCGATCTGTTCGAGGCGTGGTACGGATCGCTGCTGATTTCGGGTAACGCCTTCATGGAGGCGGTCGCGCTCGACGGGCAGCCGCGCGAACTGCACGTGCTGCGCGCTGACCGGATGCGCATCGTGCCGGGCGCTGATGGCTGGCCCTGCGCTTATGAGTACCAAGCGGACGGGCAGACCCTGCGGTTCGATCAGGAGGTGGACGGCATCCGCCCGATCCTGCACATGCGCCAGTATCACCCGGTCAA
>CAZNGB010000209.1:0-2708 GCA_964572465.1 uncultured Hyphomicrobiaceae bacterium | reverse complement strand
GGCAAACGCGCGCGGATTTCATCAAGGATGTGCGGCGGGAACTTCATCGGCGCTCGGGTGCGGTTGGCGAACGCGGTGATGATGGGGTGATTCGCGGGTGCGCGCGGCGGGGTGGAAAGCCCCTGTGACTTACGGGGACAAAGGCGCAACGGCGACGCTTGCCTGAGCGTAATTACGGACGTATATACTAAAAAGCTGACAGCGTCTCGACCGGACTACTGTGACCCCGTGCAGCGTGGCTGTACAACGGATCAGCTATCATGCAACGGGGGAGCAGGCGTCGCGGTCGCCTGTGGATCGCATGCAGTTTGAATGGGACGAAAACAAAAACGCGCGAAATGTAAAAAAGCACGGGATTGTTTTCGCCAAAGCCAAAGACGTTTTCGCGGATGCAAAGTCAGTCACGTTTAGGTCAGCAGTGCAACACTCAGAAGAAATATGTCTAGCGATCGGGATTGTTGAAGACAGGCTGATAACGGTGGTGTTCACGATCAGGAACAGCAGGACGCGCATCATCTCAGCGAGGCGCGCACGCAAGAAAGAGCGTGAAATCTATGGCAACTGAGCAAGAAGAGTACATCGTCCGGCTCCTCGCCTCCCTGCCCGACGGGACATACATCGTCGAGCATCCCGACGGTCGGCTGGAGCGGAAGACGGATCAGACCGACTGGGCGCGCGTCGATGCGATGAGCGACGAGGATATCGAGCGAGCGGTAGCAGACGACCCAGACGCTGCCCCGCTCGACATCGACTGGTCGAAGGCCGAGATCGTGTATCCGCCGAAGAAGCAGGCGGTGAGCATCCGCCTAGACGAGGACGTGTTGGAGTATTTCCGCGCGCAGGGGCCGGGCTACCAGACTCGGATCAACGCGGTGCTGCGCCACTATGTCGAGCACCAGCGCGAACAGGAGAGTTAGCTGTCGCGCGCGGCGATCGCCTCGGCCAGCGCCACGGTGCGCCGGGCCATGTCCGCGTGCAGCCGCTCGACCATGCGCCCACCCACCGAGATCGCGCCCTTGCCGGCGTTTTCCGGCTTGTCGAACGCCGCGATGATCTCGCGCGCGCGCTCCACCTCATCCGCCGATGGCGAGAAGGCGAGGTTGCACGGCTCGATCTGGCGCGGGTGGATCAGCGTCTTGCCATCCATGCCCAGCTCGCGGCCCTGCTCGCACTCCGCGGCGAAGCCGGCGTCATCCGCGAAGTCGTTGAACACGCCATCGATGATGTCCAGCCCGTAAGCCCGCGCGGCGAGTACGCAAGTCGACAGCCAGGAGAGCATCGGCGTGCGCCCCGGCGCGAGGGCCGCGCGTGTTTCCTTGGCGAGATCGTTGGTGCCCATGACGAAGACGGTGAGCGGATTGCGCTCGCTGGCCGCCGCGGCTGCGATCTCAGTCGCGCGGATGATGGCCAGCGGCGTCTCCATCATCGCCCAGATCGCAAGGCTCGCCGGCGCGCCGTGATCCGCCAGCGTTTTGCGTACCTCGGCCAGCGCCTCCGGACCGTCCACCTTCGGCAGTAGCAGGCCATCCGCGCCAGCCCCCGCTACCATACGCAAATCCTCGCCGCCCCAAGGGGTCGATTGCGCATTGACTCGGATGACCACTTCGCGAGGCGCGTATCCTCCGGCCTGCACCGCAGCGATCACCTGATTGCGCGCAAGCGATTTTTCCTCCGGCGCGACGGAGTCCTCCAGATCAAACAGCAGACAATCGGCGGGCAGCGCCCGCGCCTTCTCCAGCGCCCGCGCGTTTGCACCGGGCATGTAGAGAACGCTACGGCGGGGGATGATCACGCGCCAATCCTCTCGGATGGATGGCAGTAGGACGCTCGACCGCGCCCACGTGCACAGACGAAGGCGCGAGAACTATTGCTTGTTGCGGCTGTTGAACAGGACATTGAGAACGAAGGCAATGCCATAAATCAAAGCTGGGATGATGAAGAGCAGCAGAACCGTTACGGCGATGACTTCAAGCATATTACCAGTCCGTTGATGCGAACATTCAGCGAGGAAACGGCGATACGCGACACATGGACCTGCGACAGGTTGGCGCAGTCATGCACGCCGCGCGACGAACCGTTGGAGCCGCGGGCGCACGCGCAAGAACATGTCATAGCCGCGATCAAGAAGCCAGCGGCTTGGTGCATTGTCCGTCAGCCAGCCGAGCCAGCGGAAAGCGCTTAAGCGCTTCCAGATCTCGATGAAGCCAGCGGCGCCGACACGCGGCGTACCATCGGGCATGACGACGTGGAAGCGGGCCTTGGCGCTGGCCGCGTCCACGCCGCAGACCTCGACGCCCTCGGGCGCGGTGCTGATGTCGCGCCACTCCAGCCGGTCCGCGCCGCGCAAGCGCCGGTAAAACGCGATCTCGCGGATGCATAGCGGGCATGCGCCGTCGTAGAGCACCGTCGGTTTGTCTTGGGTTTGGGTCATGTTAAGAGCATTCTCTTATCGGCGATAACCGCGTCATTGCGAGGCCCGCAGGGCCGACGCAATCCAGAGTTGCGGTGCTCGGGAGTGGATTGCTTCGCTGCGCTCGCAATGACGGAGGTTGACCTCATCCGAACAAGTCGAAATTTCCACTAAGATTCGCGCGAAGCGCACGTTTGGATCAGCCCATGCCCACCGTCCTCGCCATCTCTTCGCAGGTCGTCCACGGCCATGTCGGCAATTCGGCGGCCGCGTTCGCGCTGCGCCGGCTGGGCGTGCA
>CAZNGB010000208.1:0-2750 GCA_964572465.1 uncultured Hyphomicrobiaceae bacterium | reverse complement strand
GCGATATCGCGGGGGCCGCGCGTTATGGCGAAGTGTTCGAGCTGACGCCGGTCGCCGGCTGAGAGCGTGATTGGTGAACGCGCATCAGTCCATGCGCAGCGGGGTCGCTCCTGTCATACTCGCCCAATTAACACAGAAACAGGAATATGGGCGATGCCATGGGTATAGCTGAAGCGCCAAGCTGCGTGGATCGCATCACTGTCGATCCCGCACTGTGCAACGGGAAGCCGACCATTCGGGGAATGCGCATTACCGTCCAGACAGTGCTCGAATATCTGAGGGCAGGTGAAAGTCGCGAGGAAATCCTGCGGCAATTCCCGATGCTGGAGCCGGAGGACATATCTGCATGCCTTGCCTTCGCGAGCAGCCTGATGGAACACCGTTATAGCGTTCAGGCCACCCTAACTCCACCGGCCAAGCCGAACGGCTAACCCGAAGCGCCGGAACGCGCACGACGATCACATTCCGCCACATTCATACGCTTAAAAGTAGAAGTGCGCCCGAGGCTGCAACCTTCGAAGCGCACTGTCGGCCGGCTGCGTTTGTCAGGTTGCCGCGTTCCTGGCCGGCCGGCACCATTTCCGCCGCGAATCGTGGCAGACATTCGCAATTAAGCCGCACCGGCGCCCCACGGGTCAACGGTGCATGAACCATTTGCGCACCTCGCCCACAAGTTGCGCCCGCCCACGCGTGCGCCTGCGCTTTGCGGCGCATCATTTCCTTGCTACACTTTGAGGCTTGGTTGGCCGAGCCTTGCAGCCCGTCCGGGCCCACGACGTCTCGAAGGCCGAATGTATCCGCGGCGCGCCGCCGCCTGCGCCGCCACCCTCCGGGCCAGCCTGTATGCGGCATTCAGTTAATTGGGTTGCAGGGTTAAGCGTATGTTCAAACGCCTCGCTGGGCTGATGGCGGGCGCGTGCCTACTCGGCGCGTCGACCGCCGCAATTGCGCATGATAGCTGGATCGCACGCGGTGAGTACCGCAATCCCGTGACGGGCGAGTGGTGCTGCGGTAAGCACGATTGTTTTCCGATCGCTGCCAAAAACATAGCGATTGGCGAGACCGGCTACGAAATCCGCCATCTCGGCGAGAGTGTGCCGCACAATCAGGTGATGACCAGCGAAGACAATCAATATTGGCGCTGCCACCGTCCTGATGGAACGCGGCGGTGCTTCTTCGCGCCGCGCCCTGGCTCGTAGGCAGCCGATCACGGTTTCGCCGAGGCTTGGTCGCGCACGCGCTTGTGATCCCGTTTGACTGGCGCCAAGCCACGACACGCGCGTAAATGCCGAGGCATCGCTTATTCATCTAATCCAATAGCAGGAGAGAATTCATGCGTGTCTTGCAGACCCTCATCATCATCGCGGCGCTCGGCTGGGCGGGAGCCGCGCACGCCGGCGGTCAGTATGTCGACGAGACCGGCTTCGCTGTGAGCGGACATGACGTCGTCGCCTATTTCGAACTGGAGCAAGCGCCGGTCGGTCAGACCCAACCGAAGGCGGTACCGGGCCGCAAGGACATCACTGCGGAATACAACGGCGCGACCTGGGCCTTCGCCACGGAAGCGAACCGCGAGAAGTTCGTCGCGAACCCGGAAAAATACGTCCCCGCTTATGACGGCCACTGCGCCTATGGCGTCGCGAAAGGCGGCAAGGTTCCGGCCAACCCGCATCTGTGGCGGATCGTTGATGGCAAACTCTACCTGAACATCACCGAGAATGTTGTCGGCTTCTGGGAAGAGGACATCACGGGCAATATCGAGCGCGCGCAGTCCAACTGGTCGGGCCTTGCTGACAACCCGGCATCCGAGAGCACGATCCCGATGTTCACGTCCGACGCGCCGAAAGCCGGCTGAATGCGCGGCGGTCGCGCGCAAGACGTCGCGTACTCCCCTCTCCCCTGCGCGGCGCTTTGACTCTGCGAGAATCGGCCGCCGGGCTGGCGCCGTCCGCGCACCCAATAATTTCGGTGTCGCGCGGGCGGCGCTCTTCGTGCTAGCATCCTAGCTCCCGAGGGGGGCCTGCGGCAGCAGGCTGAGACCGGATTAACGCCATCCGGCCACCCTTTGAACCTGATCCGGGTCATGCCGGCGCAGGGACGGATAGCGGGTATCGCTCGCCTATAGCCGCCTGCATAGCCAAAACACCCCGGGTCTCCCCACGTCCTGCAATCGCAGGCCGCACAACGATGATGGGAGATCACCATGAACGTCCACGACAAGTCGCTAACGCCGAAGGTCACGACCGGCGCGCTGCCCGCGAGCAAGAAGGTCTACAGCGCGCCCGAAGGCCGCCCGGATATCGCCGTGCCGCTGCGAGAGATCGCGCTTTCGGACGCCGACCAGCCCGCCTTCCACGCCTATGATACATCCGGGCCCTACACGGACGAGAGCGTGGAGATCGACGTCGAGAAGGGCTTGTCCCGCGCGCGTCAGGTGTGGGTCGAGACGCGCGGCGGCGTCGCGCGCTACGAAGGCCGTGACGTCAAGCCGGAGGACAACGGCAACGTCACCGGCGACCGGCTCGCCCGCGATTTCCCGAACAAGCAGCAGCCGCTACGCGGCACGGGCGAGAAGCCGCTGACGCAGATGGAATGCGCGCGCGCCGGGATCATCACCGACGAGATGATCTACATTGCGCATCGCGAGAACCTCGGCCGCCAGCAGATGCTGGAGCGCGCGGAGGCCGCGCTGGCCGACGGCGAGAGCTTCGGCGCGGCGATCCCGCCCTTCATCACGCCGGAATTCGTGC
>CAZNGB010000207.1:0-2793 GCA_964572465.1 uncultured Hyphomicrobiaceae bacterium | reverse complement strand
CGATGAACGACACCAGCGACATCACCAGTTCCTCGCGGATCGGGTCGATCGGCGGATTCGTCACCTGCGCGAAATTCTGCTTGAAGTAGGTATGCAGCAGCTTGGGCTTGCTGGACAGCGTCGAGACGGGCGTGTCCGTGCCCATCGAGCCGATTGGCTCCTCGCCTTTCAACGCCATTGGCGCCATGATGACACGCCAGCTTTCCTCGGTGTAGCCAAAGGCCTGCTGCCGGTCGAGCAGCGCCACATTGGAGCCGCGATACTCAGGCCGCGGCGTGACCTCAGGTAGGTTTTCGACCTGGATTTGCCCTTGGTCGAGCCAGCGCTGATAGGGGTGCGCGCTTGCCAGCTCCGCCTTGATTTCCTCGTCGGAGATGATCCGTTTCTTGTCCAGGTCGATCAGCAGCATCCTTCCGGGCTGCAACCGCCACTTGTGCACAATGCTCTCTTCGGGCACCGGCAACACGCCGACTTCGGAGGACAGGATCACCTCGTCCTCGCTGGTCACGACATAGCGCGCCGGGCGCAGGCCGTTGCGATCGAGCGTCGCACCGATCTGCCGGCCGTCGGTGAAGGCAACCGCCGCTGGGCCGTCCCACGGCTCCATCAGCGCGGCGTAGTACTCGTAAAACGCGCGGCGCTTGTCATCCATGAGCGGATTGCCCGCCCAGGCCTCCGGGATCAGCAGCATCATGGCGTGCACGAGCGGGTAGCCCGCGCGCACCAGAAGCTCCAGCGCGTTGTCGAAACAGGCGCTGTCCGACTGGCCTTCCGGGATCAGCGGCCAAAGCCGGTCGAGATCCGCGCCGAACACATCCGAGGTCATCGCTGCCTGGCGCGCAGCCATCCAGTTGATGTTGCCGCGCAGCGTGTTGATCTCGCCGTTGTGGCAGATCATGCGGAACGGATGCGCCAGCCCCCACGATGGGAACGTGTTGGTGGAAAAACGCTGATGGACCAGCGCCATCGCAGAGACCATGCGCTCATCCTGGAGATCGAGATAGTAATCGCCGAGTTGGGTGGCGAGCAGCATGCCCTTGTAGTTTAGCGTCTGCGATGACAGCGACGGGATATAGAAATCTTCGTGGCCTTCAGGCTGCTCGCGCATGACCGTAAGCTCAATCACGCGGCGGATCACGAACAGGCGCAGCTCGAACGCAGTCTGGTCGGCAGTGTCCGCCCCGCGTTTGATGAAGACTTGCGCCATGTGCGGCTCGGTCGGCAGCACGGAATAGCCAAGATCGGAGTTATCGACCGGGACATCGCGCCAGAACAGTAACTCCTGGCCTTCCTCGCGGATCACGCGCTCGATCAGCGAGACGTAATAGGGCCGGATCTGCGGGTTCTGCGGCAGAAACACTTGGCCGACCGCATAGTTGCCCTCTCTAGGCAGCGACACGCCATGCTCAGCGGCCACGGACCGGCAAAACGCATCTGGCATCTGGATCAGAATGCCGCAGCCGTCACCCGCCTTCGGGTCCGCGCCGACTGCACCCCGGTGTTCCAGATTGCAGAGGATCCTCAGCCCTTTTTGAATGATCTCGTGGCTGCGCACATCATTCATGTTCACCACGAAGCCGATGCCGCAGGCATCATGCTCACGGTCAGGGTTGTACAATCCTTGAGCGCGGGAGGGCCTATTGAGGCTGGCGCGCGCGATCGTCACGTTCGGCTTGGTCACTGACTTCCGAGTCCCCTGTTCGCGTTGTCGATGATGTCGGATGTATGGCGTCAGTCGGACGTGGCGGGGGTTGTCGATGCCGCCGCCCCGGCGTGAACGATCAGCAAGCGTTTCCCGATCACTGACGCTCGCCGAGGGCATGGTTCAGGTTTTCGACACGCCATTGTTTCGTCCCCTCCCGGCCCCGCATCGATGTCTTGCAGGGTTTGCCGCTTGCAAAGCCAATCTGCGATGCAGACCGCTGCAGCGGCTCTTTTCCGGGTTCTTCGTTCGGGCGCCTGAGCAAACCATACCGGCGCTTTCAGCCCCACAGTGCCCGTCGCGCTGCGATATCCAAAGCGGCCGCTGCGACACGACAAGGACAGGACTACTGCCCTATCAGCCGCAAAGTTGACAGATTTTCGCCCGAAGCACAAGCCGAATGAATGACGCAAAGCGAAACACAGCGTCGCAAGCGTTCCTAAACCGGCAATGAAATAAACAGAACCTCACCTCGTTTTGAACGGATGTGTCCCGATGTTGGCTGAAACAGCATCGCTCTTGGCGTAGAGTTCAAACCTGCGGTCGCCAACCGCCGCCCCGGCACCAGCGCCCGCTTGACATCGATTCAACCGCCAATTTGCAGAAGGATTCCATCATGAGCAAAATCAAGACCGCTTCTACTCTCGCCGTTGCCGGTGCTTTCGCCGCGGCCCTCGGCATGACCGGCCAGCACGCTCCGGCCAATGCCCAGACAGCAGTCAAGTGTTTTGGCGTTTCGCTGGCTGGCGAGAACGATTGCGCAGCTGGCCCGGGCACGACCTGTGCCGGCACCTCCACGGTCGACTATCAGGGCAACGCCTGGACCCTGGTCAAGACCGGCACTTGCGAATCCAACTCTCCGTTCATCGTCAACAAGGGCGAAGAGGTCGAACTGCCGGGCGACCGTGTCGGCAGCCTGAGCGAGCTGGACCGCGATCTGCCGACCGAAAGCTAAGACCGCGCGACTCTGCTAAAAGGAAAATCGACCATGTCGGCGCTTACGAGCCTTGCGCAGCCGGCCGTGTTCGATCTTCAGCCGATCCCGGCGCGCGCCGGGGTCGGTCTCAAGGCCGAGCACTATTCCGACATCC
>CAZNGB010000206.1:0-2815 GCA_964572465.1 uncultured Hyphomicrobiaceae bacterium | reverse complement strand
GCTGTTGCCGCACTGCAACAGAGGTCTTATTGCGTCGCCGAAAAATCTCCAGCATACTTTCACAAATGTTAATGACGATTGCGGAAAGGATCAGGGAGCGCCGATGAAATATCATGCCTATGAGCTGATGCACGCCTTCATCTCGCCGATGCGCTTCGGCGCCCGCAACCTCCGCCATCAGATCGACGCGCCCTTCAACCCGTGGTCAGCAATGCCGTTCGCCAAGAGCGTGTCGGCCGCCTGCGAGGTTTTCGAGGATGTGACCCGCCGCTATGGCAAGCCGGAATGGGGCATCGAGGAGACCAAGATTCACGGACAGCCGGTGCCGGTCCGCAAAGAGGTCATCCTCAGCAAGCCATTTTGCGATCTTCTTCATTTTGCGCGTGATGAAAGCGTTATCGGCCAGCGGCACGACCCCAAGGTGCTGCTGATCGCGCCGATGTCGGGACACTACGCCACGCTGCTGCGCGGCACGGTGAAGGCCATGCTCCCGGAGCATGAGGTCTTCATCACGGACTGGACGGACGCGCGCGAGGTGCCGCTGTCGGAGGGTGCCTTCGACCTTAACGACTTCGTGGACTATATCATCGAGTTTACCCAGTACATCGGGACGAACACGCACGTCATCGGCGTGTGCCAGCCTGCGGTTCCGGCATTGATTGCCTCAGCGGTGATGGCAGCGAACGATGATCCCTGCCAGCCTATGTCATTGACGCTGATGGGCGGACCTATCGACACGCGCCGGAACCCGACCGTTGTTAACGATCTCGCTGCGCAACGGCCGCTGTCCTGGTTCCGGTCGAACGTGATCTCCAAGGTGCCGTTTCCGAATCGCGGGTTCATGCGCGATGTCTATCCGGGCTTTATACAGCTTACCGGCTTCATGACGATGAACCTGGACCGGCACCTCAACGCGCACCGCGACCTGTTCACCAACCTGGTGAAGGGCGACGGGGACTCCGTCCGCCAGCATCGCGCCTTCTACGAGGAATACATGGCGGTTATGGACCTGCCCGCGGAGTTCTACCTCCAGACGGTCGAGGAAGTGTTCCAGCGGCATTCCCTGCCCGATGGCCACTTCACGCATCGCGGCCAGCGCGTGGACTGCGGCGCGATCCGCAAGACCGCGCTGATGACGGTCGAGGGTGAACGCGACGATATCTGCGGCCTCGGCCAGACGGAGGCGGCTCATGATCTGTGCGTAAACATCCCGATGGACGAAAAATACCACTACGCTCAGCCCGGCGTGGGCCATTACGGCGTGTTCAACGGCACGCGCTGGCGCACCGAAATCCAGCCGCGCATCCGCGAGATGATCCGCACGATCGAGATGAAGCGCCGAATGGGCGACACCAAGATGTCGTTCGGCTTGCCCTATCGCAGCCTGCGCGACCAGCGCGAGGACGAGATAGACTGGCGCACGCACAAGCCGGATTAGAGTGGGCTGCGTTCCGCCACAGCCGCGTCAAGCACGGGCATGACGAGGACTAATTGATCGAAAAGCGCTGTTCGCTCACGCGCCCGTGTCGCCATGAAACCCGGCGGCCTCGATCCCGGCCAATGCGCAGGCCTCATCGTTTTCCGACGTGTCGCCGGTCACGCCGACCGCTCCAAGCGCGTTTCCTTCAGCGTCGCGGATCACAACACCGCCCGCGACCGGCACGAGATTGCCATCCGCCAGCGCATTCACCGCGTTGATGAAATAGGCCTGCTGCTCGGCCCTGGCGTGAAGCGCGCGCGAGCCTGCTCCCAGCGCAATCGAGCCATACGCCTTGCCGAATGCGATTTTCGGGCGCAGGAAACTCGCGCCGTCCTGGCGCTCGAACGCCTTGAGATGCCCGCCCGCATCGAGCACCGCCACCGCCAGCGGTTTCAATCCCAGCTCGCGCCCCTTGGATAATGCCGTCTCGATGATCGTTTTTGCCGCGTCCAGCGTCAGTTGGCTCACATTTCACTCCGTTTCTGTTCCACGGCTGGTTACTCCAGCAGCCCGACCCAGCGCGGATCCGGGCGCTCGGCGCAGCGGAATCGCTCGGGCACGGTGCAGCGCGCAGCCGGCTCGCCGGAGCCATACACGCGGAAGCGCAGTACGTCGCCGCCATTCATGTTGAAGCCGGTGAAGCAGGCGATCGGCCCGGTCACGGGCGCATTGCTCTGGGCAAGGCCGCGCTCAAAACGCGCCTGCGCATCATGCGTGATGAATGCCAGCCGACCGGCCTGCTCACCGAGCCAGCGCCCTGCCGCTTCGCCGCCGACAAGCCGCGTGTCCGTGCCGAGATGGAATACCGCGCTCGGCTCATGGTAGCTCGATAGCGCGACCGGACCAGAATAGCAGGGCTTGAGATCTGCGCGCACCTCGGCGATCCGCTCGCTGTTCCAGATCGGTTTGAGCCGCGGGATCACCTCTCCAATAATGCCGGCATGAGAGGCGAAAGCGCTCACCAGCGCCAGCGCGATGGCCGCGTGATAGGCGCGCTGCCAGGCCGCGATCACCACAAGCGGCGCGCACACAGCGAAGATGGCGGCGAGCACAACCGACAGCACCGTTGGCGGCGTCTCGAACAGCCACATCGCCCCGGCGAACACACCGGCTTGAAGGATGCCGACGAACAGCCACAGCGCCGCGCCCTGTTTGTAGGTGCGCATCGGGATGACGCCGCGCAGCGTCGCGGAGGTCAGCGCCCAGGCGGCCGCCAGCGCGATTGCCGGATACACCGGATAGATGTAATGCGGCAGCTTGGTGGGCACGACTTCAAGGATCAGCCAGTACGGCACCACCCAGCCGAACAGGAACAGCACCCGCCGCGAAGCGCGC
>CAZNGB010000205.1:0-2832 GCA_964572465.1 uncultured Hyphomicrobiaceae bacterium | reverse complement strand
GCGCGGGTGATCGACTCCGGCTCGATGGCCGAGGTCAGCCCGTGGATGAACGTCGCCGGAACCGCGCAGACGGACGGGATGCTCGCGTGGCAGGACGTGGTCTATACCGAGGTGTGCGATCCGAACACCATGCGCCGCGTGCCTTATGGTGAGCGCGGCACGCCGGTCTACACCAACCTGGAGCGCACGTCCCAGCCGATGATCCGCCTGGTCTCCGGCGACCTGACGCTATGGCAGGACGGGCCGACGCCGTGCGGCCGGACCTATCCGCACCTGCCGCACGGCATCTTTGGTCGGATCGACGACTCGTTTACGGTGCGTGGAGAAAACGTCTACCCCAGCGAGATCGACGCCGCGCTCAACGCCATGTCGGATTATGGTGGCGAGCACCGCATCATCATTACGCGCGAAACCGCGATGGACGAGATCGCCGTGCAGGTCGAGGCGGCGCAGTCCGTTCACGACGCCGGCGACGAGGCAGTCGCGCAGTTTCGCGCTCGGGTATCCGACGAGTTGCATCGCCTGCTCGGCATCCGCGCGAATGTCGAGGTGGTGGCAGAACAGACCATTCCCCGCACCGATTTCAAGGCGCGCCGCGTGATCGACGACCGCGAAATGTTCCGCGCCTTCGCCCAGACCCTTGGAGGCGGCTCATGAGCAAGGCCAGCCCCGCGCCGTCCGTGTCTCTCGTCGCAGACGTGCTCAACGGCAAGCCAGCGGCGATCGCCCGGCTGATCTCGCGCGCGGAGACCGGCGCGGATGAAGTGCGCGAGGCGCTCGCGGAAATCCACCGGCATTCCGGCAAGGCGCATATCGTCGGCATCACGGGCGTGCCCGGCAGCGGCAAGTCCACGCTGATCGCCCAGCTCTGCCGCAAAATCCGCGATGGCGGGCGCAAGGTGGCCGTCACGGCGGTCGACCCGACCAGCCCGTTTTCCGGCGGCTCGATCCTCGGTGACCGGGTGCGCATGAGCGACCTCAATGCCGATCCGGGTGTGTTTATCCGCTCGATGGCGACGCGCGGCGCGCTTGGCGGACTGTCGCGCGCGACCATGCCATCGGTAGCGATTCTCGATGCCGCCGGATTTGATGTCGTCATCATCGAGACGGTGGGCGTGGGGCAGGACGAGGTGGACGTCGTGCGCTCGGCGCATACCACCGTCGTGGTTTCAGCGCCCGGTCTGGGCGATGACATTCAGGCGATCAAGGCGGGCATCCTGGAGATCGCGGACATTCACGTGGTCAGCAAGGCCGACCGCTCCGACGCCAACCGCACCATTTCCGAGTTGAAGGGGATGCTGACCATCGGCCTGCAACTGTCGGGCAAGATGGACTGGACCGTGCCGGTGATCGGCACAAGCGCAGTCTCGGGCGAGGGTATCGGCGACCTGGAAGCCGCCATCGACAAGCACATGGCGCGGATGCGCGAGACCGGCGAACTCGCGGCGCGGACCAGGCGCATGGCCGAGATGCGGGTGCTTAAAACTGCGGAGGACATCTTGCGCGACGGCTTCGAGCGGGACCGCGAGGGGCGCGTGGCGGAAATCGCCGAGCTCGTGGCGCGGCGCGAGCTTGCGCCGGAGGAAGGCGCGCGCCGGCTGCTGGCGCAGATCAACAAGGAGACGATGTGATGAGCGAGGATACGGTGCTGCGCGACAAGCTGGCGGAGGCCGCGCGCGAACTGAAGGAATGGGAATCGGGCGAACTGGCCGAATTCCTGAAACGTCAGCCCGAGCGCAAGGACGACTTTCGCACCTTCGGCGGGTTTCCGCTCAAGCGCGTCTATACTCCGCTCGACACCACCGACATTCCGCAGGAAGATATTGGCCTGCCGGGCCGCTATCCATTCACGCGCGGGCCGTACCCGACGATGTATCGCGGGCGGCTGTGGACCATGCGACAGATCGCGGGCTTCGGCACTGGCGAGGACACCAACCGGCGCTTCAAGTATCTCATCCAGCAGGGGCAGACGGGCCTGTCCACCGACTTCGATATGCCCACGCTGATGGGCTACGACTCCGACCACGAGATGAGCGAGGGCGAGGTCGGCCGCGAGGGCGTGGCGGTCGATACGCTCGCGGACATGGAGGCGCTGTTCGACGGCATCGATCTGGAGAACATCTCCGTGTCGATGACCATCAACCCGACCGCTTGGATCCTTCTGGCGATGTACGTCGCGCTGGCTGAAAAGCGCGGGCTGGACCTGAACAAGCTGTCGGGCACGATCCAGGCGGACATCTTAAAGGAATACATCGCACAGAAGGAGTGGATCTTCCCGATCGAGCCGTCCGTGCGGATCGTGCGTGACTGCATCACCTACTGCACCGCCAACATGAAGCGGTACAACCCGATCAACATCTCCGGGTATCACATCTCCGAAGCCGGTTCCTCGCCGCTGCAGGAGGTCGCCTTCACGATGGCGAACGCCATCACCTATGTCGAGGAGGTGCTGAAGACCGGCGTCGACGTTGATGACTTTGCCCCGCGGCTGGCCTTCTTCTTCGTCTGCCAGACCGACTTCTTCGAGGAGGTGGCCAAATTCCGCGCGGCGCGGCGCGTGTATGCCAAAATCATGAAGGAGCGCTTCGGCGCGAAGAACCCGGCCTCGATGCGGCTGCGCTTCCACTGCCAGACGGCTGCCGCAACGCTGACCAAGCCGCAATACAAGAACAACATCGTGCGCACCGGCTACCAGGCGCTCGCGGCGGTGATGGGCGGCGCGCAGAGCCTGCACACCAACGGCATGGACGAAGCCTTCGCGATCCCGACCGAAGAGGCGATGAAGGTCGCGCTGCGCACCCAGCAGATTGCCGCGCATGAGACGCGCGTGCC
>CAZNGB010000204.1:0-2834 GCA_964572465.1 uncultured Hyphomicrobiaceae bacterium | reverse complement strand
ACCACAAAAGCGTCAAATTGGAGACATCACCGCGAAAAATTCACGCGTCTTCGGCCTCGCCGATCAAAATTTCCCGTTTGCCGCCACGTCCTGGCGGGCCGATGATGCCTTCATCCTCAAGCCGCTCGATCACTGACGCCGCGCGGTTATAACCGATGCCAAGCCGGCGCTGCAAATAGCTGGTGGTGGCGCGGCGGTCGCGGCGGACGATCTCGACGGCCTCGTCGAACAGGTCATCACCCGAGGGCTTGGCATCATTGCTCAGGCGCGGATCAACGGGATCGTCCTGCGCCTCCAGCACATCGGCGCGATATTCCGGCGCGCCCTGCTGCTTCAGGTGATGCACCACCTTCTCCAGCTCCTGATCAGTGACGAACGGGCCATGCACGCGCGTCACCCTCCCCCCCGACGCAAGATGCAGCATGTCGCCCGCGCCCAGGAGTTGCTCCGCGCCCTGCTCGCCGAGGATCGTGCGGCTGTCGATCTTCGAGGTGACCTGAAAGCTGACGCGGCTGGGGAAGTTCGCCTTGATCGTGCCGGTGATGACATCGACGCTGGGGCGCTGCGTGGCCATGATGACGTGGATGCCGGCGGCGCGGGCCATCTGCGACAGGCGCTGAACGGCGAACTCGATGTCCTTGCCCGCGACCATCATCAGGTCGGCCATCTCGTCGATCACCACGACGATGTAGGGCATCGGCTCGGCGTCGATATCCTCGTGCTCATAAATCGGCTCGCCAGTCGCTTCGTCATAGCCGGTGTTGACGGTGCGCCCGAGCACATCGCCCCGCGCCCGCGCCTCAGCCACGCGCTGGTTGTAGCCCTGGATGTTGCGCACACCGACCTTGTGCATTAGCTCATAGCGCCGATTCATCTCCGCGACCGTCCATTTCAGCGCCACGACAGCCTTCTTCGGGTCGGTCACGACCGGCGTCAGCAGATGGGGGATGCCGTTATAGACCGACAGCTCCAGCATCTTCGGGTCGATCATGATGAATTTGCACTGGTCGGGCGGCAGCCGGTAGATCAGCGACAGGATCATCGCGTTGATGCCCACCGACTTGCCCGAGCCGGTGGTGCCCGCGACCAGCAGATGCGGCATCCGCGCCAGATCGACGATCACCGGCGCGCCGCCGATGCTCTTGCCAAGGGCCAGCGCCAGTTTGGCCTGAGCGTTGCGGAATTCAGCCGTCTCCAGCAGCGCGCGCAGATAGACCGTCTCGCGCCTTTCGTTCGGCAGCTCGATGCCAAGCGCGTCGCGCCCCGGAATCACCGAAACGCGCGCGGAGACCGCGCCCATCGAACGGGCGATGTCGTCGGACAGGCCGATGACCCGCGCGGATTTCGTGCCCCGCGCCGGGCGCAGCTCATAAAGCGTGATGACCGGACCGGGATGAACCTCGGTGATTTCACCCTTCACGCCGAAGTCGCGCAGCGTGCCCTCAAGCTGTTCGGCCCGCGCGGTGAGTTCCTCGTCGCTCAGCGCCGCTTGCGGCCGCGCGCCAGAGGCCTGGGTCAGCAGCCCCGTTGACGGCAGCGCGAAAGTCACGCCCGGCGCGGGACGCGCTGGTGCGTGTTGGGCTGTCGGGGCAGGATCGGGCGTCGGGCGGGACGGCTGCGGCTCAGGCTGCGGCATCTCCGCGGCCTGATGCGCGCGGTAATGCGCCGCCCAGATCTCGTCTGGTGTTTCCAGCGCGTTGCGAGCGGGGGACGCGGGCTTGAGCGAAGCGAAGAACGGCTCGATCCGCGTATCAATATCTTTCGGCTCGACTGCCAGAAATGGCTCGGCGCGCAACTCCGGCTCTTTGCGCCGGCGTTGTTGGCCGCGTTGCTCGTGGCCATGTTGCTCCTGGCCCTCCTGCTTTTGACGCTTGCGGCCAATTCGCAGCATGCGTCGTCGTTGTCGCGCGTTGCCGCCCTCGTGGTCGGATTGGGAAGCAGTCCAACCCTGATCCATCCAGAACTCGCGCGGCGCCTCAGGCTCCTGCACGTCGTCGTGCTCCGGTCCCAGCCGGCGCAAGACCTCGGCGATGCCAGTTCCCGACGGCGCATGCGCGCTTCGTTCGCTGCGCAGCAACACGGCCAGATCGCGTGGCCCTAGTCCACACGCCCCCATCAACGCTGCCACCCCTGCCAGCCCGGCGACGCCAGCCGCCACTGCCTGCGCGAGTTCATCAGGCGCGAAGCCAAGCGCGTGAACGCCCCCGACCATGAGGAAATCGCCGATGATCCCGCCAAGCCTATGCGCCAACGGCCACGTCGCTGGCGCGGGCAGGGGACTCAGGCTCATGGCGATCAACGCCGTCGCCAGCAGCCAAAGCACCGCCATCAGCCGCAAAGGTCCGGCGGGATACTCAGCCGCCAGGCGAAACCCGAGCGCGGCAATCGGCAAGAACGCTGCCACGGCTGCCAGCCCCAGCGACTGGATCAACAAGTCAGCGACCGCCGCACCGTAGACGCCCAGCAGGTTCTCCGGCAGTTGCTCGGTCATGTGGTTGAGGCTCGGGTCGGCGACAGACCAACTCAGCAGGCTCGCCCAGCCCGCCAGCGCCAGCGACAGAACCGCAACGCCCAATCCGCGCCGAACCAGCCGAATAAGCGCGGCTTCTACCGAAGGCGGCAAGAGGCGCCGAGATTGTCGGGTAACTGTGTAAGTGGCCATGACTCCGCTCGCTGTCCGCTACAGCCCGCGCGGCGGTTAAACGTAAACGCGCGGTAAGAAGCTGCCAGCACAGGGTTACCAAATGGTTTCCAGCAAGCGGTAAAACTGCCGTTTCCTGTTATCGATCGAGAATCCGCGCAGTCCGCTCGAGCGCGTCGCGCGTGTCGCAAGC
>CAZNGB010000203.1:0-2841 GCA_964572465.1 uncultured Hyphomicrobiaceae bacterium | reverse complement strand
AGCCCGAGCAGGATCGTGATGACGCTCAGGATAAGTGCCTGATTGACCCCCGCCCAGAAATGCAGGTCCACGGATGTTGGAATGCCGCGGATCGCGGTCGCCAGCGGGGTCATGATGTCGGCATTGAACATGTGGGTGGCGAGCGCGATGATGAGACCGAGCGCCGCTAGCGCCGCCGGCCCGGCGAGCATCGACAGCGGCGCTTCATGCGGCGTTTTCGGCGTATTGAGGCGCGCGCCCCAAAACGGCTTGATTGCCACAGCAAGCCCGACCGCCAGCATCAGCGCGTTACCGAGAAGGAGCGCGCCGAGCACTGCGTAGTCCGCCGCGCCTTCAAGCTTCACCCCGGCATAAAGCGCCTCTTTCGCCAGGAATCCCGTGAATGGCGGCAGACCGCCCATCGACAACCCGGCCAGGATCGCCGCGCCCGCGGTCACCGGCATGAGCGATGCCAGCCCACCCACCTTTGTGATGTCGCGCGTGCCTGTCTCGTGGTCGATGCAGCCGGCCACCATGAACAGCGCGCCCTTGAACAGCGAGTGCGCCAGCAGATAAGCCCCTGCGCCAATAAGCGCTTTGTCTGTTCCAATGCCGATGAGCAGCACCAGCAGCCCGAGCGAAGCAACGGTCGTATAGGCCAGCATCAGCTTAAGATCGGTCTGACGCACGGCCAGCAACGTGCCTGCCAGCAGCGTTGCGCCCCCAAACAGCGGCAATAACGTCTGCCACAGCGCCATCTCGGCGAAAATCGGATTGACCCGCATCAGCAGATACACGCCGGCCTTCACCATCGTCGCTGAGTGCAGATAGGCCGAGACCGGCGTCGGCGCCTCCATCGCGTTGGGCAGCCAGGAATGGAATGGCACCTGCGCGGACTTCGTAAACGCACCGGCCAGCAGCAACAGCAAAATGCCAACTGCCCAGGGATGATTGCGGACCAACTCGCCACGCCCCAGCAACTCCGACATCTCTAATGAGCCGCCCGCGAGCCCAAGCATCAACAGGCCGGCCAGCAACACGATCCCGCCCAATCCGGTGATCGTGAGCGCTTGAAAGGCAGCGCGCCGCGCGGCCTCGCGCGCGTGGTCGAATCCGATCAGCAGGAATGAGGTGATCGAGGTCAGTTCCCAGAAGACGAACAGCGTGACGACGTTATCCGCCAGCACGAGGCCCAGCATCGATGCCATGAAGGCGAGGATGAAGCCAAAGAAGCGGCCGAGATGGGGGTGCCCCTTGAGATAGCCGGCCGCGTAAAGGACAACCAGCGTCCCGATACCCGAGATCAGCAGCGCGAACAAAAGGCTCAGCCCGTCCACATAAAACGAGAAGTTTATGCCGTAACGCGGTAGCCAGGGCAGCGAAAACGTGAAGACATCGCCGGACGCCACGCCCGGAACGAAACCGAGAAAATAGACGAACAGCCCCGCAGGCAGGAGCGCCAGGAGCCAGCCTGCCCAGTGTCGCAAGCCTATTGTCAGCACGGGCGCGACCAGCGCGGCGGCGAAGCCCGAGACCACCGCAAGGCTTATCACGATGCTCGCGCTCATATCCGGTTTGCTCCCTCGCTCGCCCAACTGGATGGTTTGCTGCGCCTGAACGGCCTATTGCCGATGCGTCAGCGACAGCTATGTTGATTATGGAGGCCGCGCGTTAAACCGGCATCTTGCAGGCGAGCACAAGTACCCGGTCGCTTGCAACGCCAGAGCACATGGAAGCGAAGCTATGACCGAAAACGCCACGAAGATCAACAAGACGAGCGCTGAGTGGAAGCGCGAACTGACATCCGATCAATATCACATCACGCGAGAAGCTGGCACGGAACGACCGTTCTCACATCCGCTTAATGATGAAAAACGCGGCGGCGTTTACAAATGTGTTTGCTGCGGGCAGGCGCTGTTCTCCGGAGATGCCAAATTCGACTCTGGCACCGGTTGGCCCAGCTTCTTCCAGCCGATCGCGCAAGGCGCGGTGGCCGAAAAGGAAGACCGCTCACTGTTCATGCGCCGCACCGAAGTTCTGTGTAGCCAGTGCGACGCGCATCTGGGGCACGTTTTTCCCGACGGGCCGAAGCCGACCGGTCTGCGCTATTGCATGAACGGCACCGCGCTCAACTTCCAGCCCAGCGAGTAAAGCTGACACGCATCCATCTCCACGAAAGGACATCCGAAATGGCCGAGGCCAAGCCGGAGCACGACGCAGCCACGACGCCCGTCGCTACGCCGCGACGCGACGAGCGCGAATACCACGGTGAGCGGCTGATCGACGATTACGCCTGGCTGCGCGCGGACAACTGGCGCGAGGTGATGCGCGACCCGTCGCAGCTCGACGCCGAAATCCGCGCCTATCTGGAGGCGGAGAACGCCTACACCTCAGCGCAGATGACCGGCACGGAAAAGCTGCAGGAGACGCTGTTCGCCGAGATGCGCGGGCGCATCAAGGAGGATGATGACACCGTGCCCGCGCCGGACGGTCCTTGGGAATATTTCGTGCGCTTTGTCGAGGGCGGGGAGCACCCGGTGTTCTGCCGCCAGCCCCGCGGTGGGGGCGAGGCCGAGGCGCTGATCGACGGCAACGCGCTGGCTGAAGGCAAGCCCTATTTCCAGCTTGGCGGGGTGGATCACAGCCCGGATCACCGGCTGGTCGCCTACGGCTATGACGACAAGGGCTCGGAATACTACACCGTGCGCCTGCGCGAGGCCGATGGCGGCACCGAACTGGCCGACGAAATCGCGGACACAACCGGCGGCGTGGAATGGGCGGACGCGCAGAGCTTCTATTACGTGCGGCTCGACGAGAACCACCGCCCGCTGCGCGTGTTCCGCCATGTTCTTGGCACGCCGG
>CAZNGB010000202.1:0-2914 GCA_964572465.1 uncultured Hyphomicrobiaceae bacterium | reverse complement strand
TCCGCCTCGATCGTGTCGATCGAGGAGATGCGCAGGCGCGGCAGCTCCGGCACGAGCTTCAGGATTTTCTGGACGAGCTTGCCGAGAGTCATTCCGCCCGGCAGATCTGCGCCATAGGCGGTCAGGTCGACGCCGGTCAGCACAACTTCCCGGTAGCCCTGTTCAGTCAGCGTTTCAATCTGGCGCACGACCTCGCCAGCCGGCACCGAGCGCGATGGCCCGCGGCCGTAGGGAATGATGCAAAACGTGCAGCGGTGATCGCAGCCGTTCTGAATCTGCACAAAGGCGCGGGCGCGCCCGCCGAAACCGGCGATCATATGCCCTGCCGTCTCGCGCACTGACATGATGTCATTGACAATCGCGCGCGGCGCATCGCCGGTGCTCAGCCGCATGAAAGTCGCGGGCTGCATCTTCTCGGCGTTGCCGATGACGTGATCGACTTCGGCCATCCCGGTGAAGCGCTCCGGCTCGGTCTGCGCGGCGCAGCCGGTGACGATGATGCGCGCGTCCGGGTTGTCGCGCCGCGCGCGGCGGATCGCCTGGCGGGCTTGGCGCACGGCCTCGCCGGTGACGGCGCAGGTGTTGACGATCACCGCGTTATCCAGCCGGGCGGCTTTTGCGTGTTCCGCCATGGCCTGGCTTTCGTTGGCGTTCAGCCGGCAGCCGAAAGTGATAATCCGCGCGCTCATCTCAGGCCACCTCCCGGAAGCCGGCAAGTCCGCCTTCGGGCGTCACGTCGATCTCGCCGCGATGCTCCCATGCGACCGGTCCGGTCATGATGATGTGATCGTCACGCTCACGCCAGTCGATGTCGAGCGCCCCCCCGGGAAGGTTGACCGTTACCTGCCGGTTCGCGCGCCCGGTGCGCGCAGCCGCAACTACCACCGCGCAGGCCGCCGTGCCGCACGCCTTGGTTAGCCCGGCACCGCGCTCCCATACGCGCAGGCTGATGCTCTGTGGCGCGTCGACCTGAGCCACCGACACGTTCACGCGCTCGGGGAATAAAGGGTGCTGCTCCAGCGCCGGACCAATCCGCGCGAGGTCCACCGCCTGGGCGTCTTCCACCCAGAAGATGCAGTGCGGATTGCCGACATTGACCACGCTCGCTGAGCCCAGCGCGAACACGTCGTCCTCCGCCGCGCCCGCGCCTGCCGGGCCGATGAAAACTTCGCGGGTGTCGTCCACCGGGTGCGCAAGCGGGATATCGCTCCAGTTCAGGCGGGGTGCGCCCATGTCCACCGACGCTGCGTCTGCGCCAATCGTCTGCGCTTTGAGCACGCCGGACGCCGTCTCGATCGCGCAGCTTCGCGCGCCGGTCTCCTGCGCAAGAAGCACAGCGAGGCAGCGCGAGACATTGCCGCACGCGCCAGCCTCCGATCCGTCGGAATTGAAAATGCGCATAAACACATTGGCCTTGTCTGATGGCTCTAGCGCCACAACCTGGTCGCAGCCGATTCCAGCGCTGCGGTTGGCCAGCGCACGCGCAAGCGACGGGGTCACACGACAATTATTAGTCCGCGTGTCCACGATCACGAAATCATTGCCGAGACCGTTCATCTTCCAATAGCTGATGCGGTCTTCAGACTGGGCGCGCAGAACATTGCTCATGGCTGAGTTATAAGAAGGGCAGCGGCGCTGCGCAATTCCGGTGGCCTCAAGCGATGCGCGCGAGCGGGAGGGAAGCGCGAGGATTTGTCGCGCAATCCAGTGAAACTTCTTGCATATGGTGCGCTGCAACGTGATTATGGGGATTCACCAAGGCAGTCGAGCGGGCCATGACGTCATATTGCGGATTTCGCCTCAGCACCCGGCTCAAATGCGGCCGCGTTTCGCGGGCTGGAGGCCGGGCATGATTGGGATCGTCATCATCACCCACGGCAACCTGGCGCGCGAATTTCGTGCTGTTCTGGAGCATGTGGTCGGGCCACAGGACCAGATCGCGGCTATTGCCATTACGCCGGACGACGATATGGAAGAGCGGCGCGAGGCGATATTGCGGGCGATGAAATCGGTTGACACGGGTGATGGCGCTGTCTTGCTCACCGATATGTTTGGCGGAACACCCTCAAATCTGGCAATATCTGCTATGAATGGTGCAGATGTCGAAGTGATCGCCGGTGTCAATCTGCCGATGCTCATCAAACTGGCGCGGGTACGCGAGGAAAACCGGCTGCACGAGGCGGCGGATCAGGCGCGCGAGGCCGGTCAAAAGTATATTCGCGTCGTAAGTGATATGCTCGCGGGTAGCTAGCGAAGGCGCTGCAGGCCGAATTCGCGCGGTCTCGCTGCGCGACACATAAATTTGAGCATCGAAGAACATGGCAGATCCGACCGACACCGAACTGCCCGGCGACGGCGTGTATCATTGCCTGGCTGAAGTGCAGATTCGCAACAAGCGCGGTCTGCACGCGCGCGCGACATCCAAATTCGTCAAACTCGCTGAGAAGCACGATGCCGATGTGACCGTCACGAAGAACGGGGAAAGTGTTAATGGCGGCTCGATCATGGGGCTGCTAACCTTGGGCGCGGCGCAAGGCTCCACCATTCTGATCGAGACGAAAGGCCCGGAAGCCGAAGAGGCGCTGGAGGCTCTCATCGGTCTGGTCGAGGCCGGATTTCACGAAGACGACAACGGTGAAACGACACACCCGCGGGATTAGGCGCGGCGGTGACGTTGGACGGCTGCCGGCCATTTTCGCCCGCATGATATAAACGCATCTTTATATGTTTATTGCCCTTGGCGCTCGCGATGGGTATAGCTTGGCAATGCCGCGCCGCTGGGCCACGTCCCTGCGGCCCACACACGCGAATGGAAAACGGGTCAAGATGCAAGATTACGCAATCAAGGATATTTCGCTAGCCGAGTATGGCCGCAAGGAAATCGACATTGCCGAGACCGAGATGCCCGGTCTGA
>CAZNGB010000201.1:0-2920 GCA_964572465.1 uncultured Hyphomicrobiaceae bacterium | reverse complement strand
CCTTCCGCTCGCTGATGAACAGCTTCGCCATCGCCGTGTCGCTGGGCCTGCAATACGGCGTGCCGCTGGAGGAGTATGTCGATGCCTTCACCTTCACCCGGTTCGAGCCAGCCGGACTGGTTCAGGGCAACGACTCCATCAAGAACGCCACCTCGATTCTGGACTACATCTTCCGCGAACTGGCGGTGTCCTATCTTGGCCGGCATGATCTGGCCCACGCCAATCCATCGGAGACAGGCAACACGGCCATCGGCAGCGGCGAGGGCGAGAGCGGCGGCGACGTCGCGGTGGTCGCGGATCGCTACATGAGCCGGGGGATGATGCGCGGTTCGTTTGACCACAAAGTTGTCATGGTGGCCGGCGAGGCTGCGAATCCTGTGGCGGCCTTGCAGCAGAACATCACTACGGCGCTGTATGATGCGCAACGTGCGGATGTGGTCGAGAATACGCTGGTGCAGGGCAGCGTAGGGGCCGACGTGGTCTCGCCCGCGCGGCTCAGCGCCGAAGCCCGGATGAAGGGCTATGAGGGCGAAGCCTGCGGCGACTGCGGCAACTTCACGCTGGTGCGTAACGGCACCTGCTTGAAATGCGATACTTGCGGCGCGACGAGCGGCTGTTCGTAACACGCGCGCCGCATAGTCTTCGTGCATGGCCGGTCCGGACTTCGAGAGTCCGGGCCGGTTTTGAGTCCGGCGTCAGCGTTTCCAACAACTATATCTGGCGGGGGCAAGACACCATGTGGCCTATCAAGCGCAAGAGCGCCGAAGAACTCGACAGCATCCTCTATTTTCTATCGAGCGCGCTCACCTCGGTGATCGACGAAAGCAGCTACCTGGCACAGCACAACGCGGCGCTGCCGCAGATCGGCGCTGGCCTCGCAACAGCGGAAATCGCGTCGCGTCTGGCAATCTTCCGGCATCAAGTCTGCGATGTGAGCGAGCGCGAATTCATGATCGTCACGAAGCTTGCGCGCGCTCGCCACTGGGCGCAGGAATTGCGGCGTTACGAGCCGCATCTACGCGCGGATATCGACGCGTTCATAGCGGACACATCGTGCTGCGAGACGATCCGGCGCGAGCGTACGACCGATGCGCAAAGCCTGTTTGACGGACACGCCCACCCGAAGCGGTTCATGGCGGACAGGCTGCCGGGCGGGCGTGTGGCGGCCGATGCAGCGCTGTCGCTGATGGAGCGGCTAGAAGCCGCGGAAGGGAACGAGGCGTCCGCCGATGATGCGCCGAGCTATCTGATTGGCGGTGAGATGAGCGTCGAGGCGCTGAATGAGGCCTGCGAGAGCTTGCTGGCTCGGATGGCGGCGCATTACGGTTGGGAGGACGACGCCGCCGAGATGGAGACCGAGCCTGATGAAGTGAGGGAATCGACCGAAGGGTCTGACGCGCCGGATGTGCAGACGACATCTCCAGAGCCGGACGCCGACACGGAAGAGACGCCCGAGCCTCTCGCCACGGAGGCGAGTGAAGACGCCGACCCGGCCCAGCCATCAGCCGAAGAAAGCGACAAACCGAACGCCGAGGCCGATACCAAGGCGCAATCCGTCGCCGTGTCCGGCTGAGCGCCGCTCAACGTCTGGGTTGCGCTCAACCGGCATCGTCTTCGTCGGGGATGTCGCTGGAAATGCCGCGCGCGTGCAGTTTGTCCCGCACATACCGGCTTACTCGATCCAACGCCGCGGCGTCCGGACCGCGAAACACAACGTTGACACCGAAGCGCAGATCGACGTGAAACGGATAGCTGCCGATCGCCACGCCGGGAAACGTTGCCTGCGCGTCGCTTAGAACATCCGCGATATCGCCCTCCTTGCCGTCGACCCGCAATGTCCGGCTAAGGGTGCGCTGGCCTGTGCGCAGCCCCGGCAGCACCTGGTCCAACATCCCCTGCATGATTTGCGGCACGCCCGCCATCACATAAACGTTCTCGACCGAGAACCCCGGCGCGACTGACACGGGATTGTCGATCAGCTCCGCCCCCACAGGCATACGTGTCATGCGCAGGCGCGCAGGCGTGAGTTGGCTCTCGCGAAAGTGGCGGCGCATGATATCGAGCGCGCGCACGTCCGTCTCCACTGGCAGGCCGAACGCCGCGCCGATGGCGTCCGCCGTGATATCGTCGTGCGTCGGGCCAATGCCGCCGGTCGTGAATACATAATCGTAGCGCTGGCGCAGCGTGTTGACGGCCTCGACGATCGCGTCCTGGTCGTCCGCGACGATGCGCACTTCCCTGAGCTGGATGCCGGTGTCATTGAGCTTACCAGCGACATGGCCGGTGTTCTTGTCCTTGGTCCGGCCAGACAGAACCTCGTCACCAATGACCACCAGCCCGGCTGTAACGATGTCTTTATTCTCCGCCATCTGCACTCGGTTGCCTTTCACCCTCGCGGCTTATGAGGCCCTTGCCGCGCGCGCAGGCGCGCCCTACTCTAACGTCATGCTGTTTTCCCGCCCGCTTATACCCGGTCAGCTTGAGCGACGATACAAGCGTTTTCTCGCTGATGTCAGGCTCGATAATGGGGAAATGGTGACGGCGCATTGTCCCAACCCCGGCTCGATGATGGGCCTTGCCGAGCCGGGAATGCGCATCTGGCTCTCGCCCAGCGACAACCCGAAACGCAAGCTGCAATACACTTGGGAGCTTGTCGAGTTGACCGGCGTGGAGGCTGGGGTTTACGCCGGTATCAACACGGGGCATCCGAACGTGTTGGCGGCCGAGGCGATCGCTGAAGGGCGCGTCCCCGAGCTTGCAGGCTATGAGAAAATGCGTCGCGAAGTGCCCTATGGAGCGAACAGCCGGGTGGATATACTGCTTGAAAATGACGGTGCGCGCTGCCTGGTCGAGGTCAAAAACGTGCATCTCAGCCGAGCGCCGGGCCTCGCCGAGTTCCCGGACAGCGTGACGGCGCGCG
>CAZNGB010000200.1:0-2924 GCA_964572465.1 uncultured Hyphomicrobiaceae bacterium | reverse complement strand
CCGCCGGGGCCAGTTGGCCAAATGGCGGGTCAAGTCGGGCGAAGCTTTCGAGCGCTTTTATTCGGTTGAGTTGCAGCACGATTATTTCTACATGCCGCTGGGCTGGCACCTGTCGCAGACGACGCAGAACATGATCTCCGAGCAGATCGGGTTCCCCAGCGAGTGCAAGATCCCGGCCTACACACCGGATACGGAGACGGCCGCGATTTTCGGGCGCAGCCCCTCATTCCGAAATTTCATCCAGCTCATCAACAAGCTAAACAACAACCGCTGCAGTCTCGCGGACATCATCACAGAGCTTCCTCCCGCCCGCGCGCAGGCCGCTGTGGTGGAATGAGGCCGCACGGGCGCGCGCAACAGCGTGGACAGCCACGCCAAGTCTGGTATGCCGTCGGGATTGGATGTTTTGGGGCGTTTTTCGTTCAGACTGAACCGGGTAGCCGATATCGTTTCATGTCTTGACGCGCACCTTCGCGCGAGAACCGGCTCCCATCCCCGATCACGTCCGGGACAGGCTTGTTCGGAATGCGCGATGGGGAACCCGGCATTATGGACCTGACATCATCCGAACTTCTGCCCGGCGTATCAGATTTCTCAATCGCGCTCGCGCTCGCGGCCATTCTCGGCTTTGCCGCGCAGATGGTCCGGTTGCCGCCGCTGGCCGGCTTTCTCCTGGCCGGTTTCGCACTGAACGCGCTGGGCATGCCCCACTCGCCGCTGATCGAGGAAATCGCCGATCTCGGCGTTATCCTGCTGCTGTTCGTCATCGGCCTGAAACTCAAGCCCAGCACGCTGGCGCGGCCCGAAATCTGGGGCGGCGCATCGGCCCATGCCGTCACGATCATCGCACTGTTCTCGCTGCTGTTCTATCTCGCCCCGGTCGCCGTTCTGGCCCAACTCGGCGTCGCCGGACCGATGGAGATTTTGCTGCTTGCCTTCGCGCTGAGCTTCTCCAGCACGGTGTTCGCGGTGAAGGTGCTGGAAGAGCGTGGCGGCACGCGCTCGGTCGACGGCCGCACCGCGATCGGCATCCTGATCTTCCAGGACATCCTCGCCGTGGCCTTCATGACCTTCTCGACCGGTGAACTGCCGTCGATCTGGGCATTCGCGCTAATCGGGCTGATCGGCCTGCGTCCGCTGCTCAGCTACCTGCTGGAGCGGGCGGGCAACGGGGAGTTGTTGCCGATGTTCGGCCTGTTCGCGGCGGTCGTGGTGGGCGCGGCCAGCTTCCAGCTTGCCGGGCTCAAGCCCGATCTCGGCGCGCTGGTGCTTGGCATGATGATGGCGGATCACCGGCGCGCTGGAGATGTTGCCGACGCGCTTTTCACCATCAAGGAGGTGATGCTAGTTGGCTTTTTCCTGAACATCGGGCTGATCGGTACGGTCACTCTTGACCATCTCTTGCTCGCACTGTTCCTGGTGCTGATGGTGCCGGTCAAATCGGCGCTGTTCTTCCTGATCCTGACGCGCTTTCGGCTGCGCGCGCGCTCATCATTCCTCGCGGCTGCGAGCCTCGCGAGCTACAGCGAGTTCGGGCTGATCGTCGGCGCGGTCGCTTACGACAACGGCTTGCTTTCGGCCGACGCGCTGACGGTTATCGCGCTGGCGGTCGCGATCTCGTTCGTGAGCGCGTCCATCTTCAATCAGAACGTCAACCGACTCTACGCCAGCTTTAGCCACCTGCTCAAACGCTACGAGAGCGTGAGCCGCCGCTCCAGCGACCAGCCGCTCAACACCGGCGGCGCGCAGATTCTGGTGTTCGGCATGGGCCGCGTCGGAACCGGCGCCTACGACTATCTGCGCGAGAGCTATCGCGACAGCATCGTTGCCGGCATCGAGAGCAACGCCGACAAGGTCGCCAGCCACCGCGAGGCTGGGCGCAACGTCTTGCTCGGCGATGCGGCGGACAGCGATTTCTGGGAACGCATGGAGGCCGCGGGCCAGGACTTCCGCGTGGTGATGCTGGCCATGCCCGATCATCAGGTGAACATGTATGCGTTGGAGCAAATCAGGCGGGCTGGTTTCGGCGGGTTCATTGCTGCGCTGGCGAAATATCCGGAGGATGCGGCAGCCCTCAAGGATGGCGGCGCGCACTGCGTATTCAACATGTATGACGAGGCAGGCGCGGGTTTCGCGGCGAGCGTCGCAAGCCTGTTGGAAGACGGTGCCGCTGCTTCCCCGGCGCAATGACCGGTTTATCCGGGCCACGACCTTGTTGATTCGCGCGCCATATCCTTTATAAGCGCTTGAGCCGCTTTTGCGGGCGCGAACATGCGCCCGGACGCTCCTCTGGCACAACAGGCGCACGGCGCAAGCTGAATGCCCAAACGCACCGACATCGACTCCATTCTGGTGATTGGCGCCGGACCGATTGTGATCGGCCAGGCGTGCGAGTTCGACTATTCCGGCACACAAGCGTGCAAGGCGCTCAGGGCCGAGGGCTACCGGATCGTGCTGGTCAATTCCAACCCGGCCACGATCATGACCGACCCGGAGCTGGCCGACACCACCTATATCGAGCCAATCACGCCGGATTTCGTCGCCAAGATCATCGCGCGCGAACGCCGCGAGCGCCCGGACGAGCGCATGGCGCTTTTGCCGACCATGGGCGGCCAGACCGCGCTCAACACCGCGCTGGCGCTGGACCGCGACGGCACACTGGCGCAATACGGCATCGAGATGATCGGCGCGAACGCCGCGGCGATCGACATGGCGGAGAACCGGCAGGCATTCCGCGAGGCGATGGGCCGGATCGGTATCGCCACGCCGCGCTCGATGCTGGTGCACAGCCTGAATGAGGCGCTCGGTGCGCTGGACTTCGTGGGCCTGCCCGCGATTATCCGGCCCAGCTTCACGCTCGGCGGCATGGGCGGGGGCGTGGCGTATAACCGCGAGGAATACCTCCACATCATCGAGCGCGGGCT
>CAZNGB010000199.1:0-2934 GCA_964572465.1 uncultured Hyphomicrobiaceae bacterium | reverse complement strand
CGACCTTCAGGTTATGAGCCTGACGAGCTACCGGGCTGCTCCACCCCGCGCCAAATAGTTGATCCCAGCTGAGATCGGTCAGCTATAGATGCTTTCGATGTCCGGGGAATCAACGTGATCACAACGCTATCCGTTTGTATATAACGTAAGCGCTGGTATTGTGAACCCCCAATTGGCACAAGGGTTTCAATCTCTCCACAACGCTCACGCGCCCTGCGGCCCGAAATCCAGCGCGACATCGAGGCAGCGCGCGGAATGCGTCAGAGCACCCGCCGAAATCATATCGACGCCGGTTGCCGCGATCGCGCCGACTGTTTCCAGGTTCACGCCGCCAGAGGCTTCAAGCAGCGCGCGTCCGCTGGTCTTTGCGACAGCTTGGCGCAACTCGTCCTGTGACATATTGTCAAGCAGGATGGCATCAACGCCGAGCGCAAGCGCCTCGTCGAGCTGCGCAAGCGTATCAACCTCAAGCTCAATGCGGACCATGTGCCCCGCCGCTGCGCGCGCGCACCGAACCGCCGGCTTGATCCCGCCCGCGGCAGCAACGTGATTGTCCTTGATGAGCAGGCCATCGAATAGCCCGAAGCGGTGATTGACGCCGCCGCCCGCGCGCACCGCGTATTTCTCCAGGGCGCGCAGCCCCGGCGTGGTCTTGCGGGTGCAGGTGATGCGCGCCTGCGTGCCAGCGGCTGCGCTGACGTATTCGGCAGTCAGCGTGGCGATCCCGCTGAGCCGGCCGATAAAGTTCAAGGCGACGCGCTCGGCGCTCAAAATCGTTCGGCTTTTGCCGGTGATCCGCGCCAGCTCATCGCCGGCTTCGACCCGATGGCCATCTGCGGCGGTCGCTGTAAAGCTGATATGCTCATCAATCCCCTGGAAGGCCGCCTGCGCCACCGGAAGGCCCGCAACAACGCCCGCCTCCCGGGCGACAATGCGCGCTTCGCTCACCTGATCGGCAGGAATGATCGCCGCGCTGGTGATGTCTCCGGCAAGGCCCAGATCTTCGCGCAACGCCTGCGCAACCGCTTCCTCGATGATGTGGCCGGGCGGGGGAATGAGGTCGGTCATGCGCTTAGCCGCATCAGTTCGTCATCTGCTTGCATGGCATCGGCTGCGATGGCCTCGGCCTGCGCAAGGGAAAGGAGAGTGTGGCGAAGCCAGACGCTGTCGGTTGCGCGATGATCGCTGCGATAGTGGCTGCCGCGGCTCTCGGTCCGCGCGAGGGCTGAGACAGTGATCAGACGTGCGGCGGTGATGGCGTTAGCCGGCGCGCCTGGTCCGTAGCTGAGTGCATTCAGCTCGCGCAGAGCGGCGATCAGCCCCGCGCGCGAGCGCTCCATGCCGACATGACGGCTCATGGTCTCGCGCAACCGGGCGATGGCATCGGCGGAGAGTTCCTGCCTGGGGCCGGGATCTTCGGCGTCGGGCTGCGGCGGGAGGCTGCCATGCCAGCCGGGCGAGATGCTCGCGATGTCTCGGGCAATGCGCGCGCCCATTACGACCGCCTCCAGCAGCGAGTTTGAGGCCAACCGGTTCGCGCCGTGAACGCCCGTGCAGGCGACCTCGCCGCATGCCCAGAGTTGATCGACGCTGGTTCGGCCCATGCCGTCGGTCCAGACACCTCCCATGTGATAATGCGCCGCTGGGGCCACGGGTATCAGGTCGCGGGCCGGGTCGATTCCGGCACTCTTGCAAGCGCCATCGACAGCAGGGAAATCCTTGGCGATGCGCGCGCCGATCGCGTCACGGCAGTCCAGATAAGCGCCCCGCCCGCTAACGACCTCACGGTGGACAGCGCGGGCGACGATGTCGCGCGGTGCTAACTCGGCGTCATCATGCAGCGCGCTCATGAAACGCTCGCCGCGCCTATTGATGAGGGCAGCGCCTGCGCCGCGCAGCGCCTCGGTGGCGAGCGGAGCCGGATCACGGCCTATGTCGATGCCTGTGGGGTGGAACTGGACGAACTCGGCGTCGCCAATCACCGCGCCGGCGCGCGCGGCAATCGCCAGCCCGTCTCCTCGCGCCTGCACCGGATTCGTCGTGATCGCGTAAAGCCCGCCGATCCCGCCGCTGGCGAGCACGACCGCACGCGCAGGCAGCATCAGGCCTTCGCGTCCGTCTGTCGCGCGCAGGCGCACGCCGGTTACGGAGCGGCCTGTCGTTATAAGGTCTTCTGCAACATGCTGCTCAACCACGCGGATCGAAGGGGTACGCCGGACGGCGGCGATCAGCGCGCCCATTATGGCCTTGCCAGCCTGGTCGCCCCCGACATGGACGATCCGATCGGCGCTATGGGCTGCCTCGCGCGAGACGGCGAGCGCGCCGCGAGCGTCGCGATCAAGCGGCACGCCAAGCGCCAGCAGGTCCTCGATGCGCGCAGCAGCTTCTCGCGCCAACGAGCGGGCCATCGCCGCATTCACCAGCCCAGCGCCGGCGTGTACGGTATCAGCGGCATGCGCCTCCGGTGTGTCTCCCTCCGCCACGGCCGCGGCGATCCCGCCTTGCGCCCATGCGCTGGACGCCCCATCGCCAAGTGGTTCCGGCGAAATCAGCGTGACAGGACACGGCGTGAGCTTCAGAGCCGTGAAGAGGCCCGCCAGCCCGCCGCCGATGATAACCACATGACTGGCATCCCCGAATCGCATCATCAGCCCCGCTTCACACCTGCACGTTGATCATGCGCTCGACGGCCAGCCGCGCCTTTGCCGCTACGGCCGGATCGACGTGAACTTCGTCACGCATCTCTTGAAGCGCTTCGAGGATTTTCGGCAGCGTAATGCGCTTCATGTGCGGGCACAGATTGCAGGGGCGGACGAACTCGGTCTCCGGCGCATCGACGGCGACGTTATCGCTCATCGAGCACTCCGTGACCATCAGCACCTTTTCCGGCTTGTGGTTCTCCACCCACTTGATCATGCCGTTGGTCGAGCCGGT
>CAZNGB010000198.1:1202-2993 GCA_964572465.1 uncultured Hyphomicrobiaceae bacterium | reverse complement strand
GTGAACGGCAACCGGAAATACAGATAATGGCCGAGCGAGGCGAGGGCCGCGCCGCCCGCGAAACACAGCCCCATGATCCGGTCCCGCTCATCGCCCGCAGGCGGCAACAGGTCCGGCCACAGGGCAAATGCAACCCCCGGCAACACGATTCCGACCAGATAGCCCGCGCTCAGCCCGAATGCGAGCGACAGCGCGATGCTCGGCAGGGTCAGCCGGCGGCGTCGGGTAAAGTAAAGCGCGAGCGCCAACGACAGAACCACGGCGGCGATGAACGCACCGTAGAAGGAGAAGAGCGCGCTGGTATAGGCCGCGCCGACCAGCAGCAGCACAATGCCGATCGTCAGGAAAATATCGTGGAAGCCGCGCACGAAACGGATGCTCTCCGCGTCTTCCGGCTGCGCTGGGCGGGCCTTGCGCTGGGCGAGAAACGCCTCCAGCCGGTCCGCTTCCGCGCGCCCGATCACGCCTGCGGCCACGGCATCGTCAAGCTCCGCCCTAGTCGGCATCGAGCGTCTCCAGCGTGACCGTGTCATTGGTGTAAACGCAGATATCAGCGGCGATCTTCATGGCGCGGCGCGCGATCTCCTCCGCGCTCAACTCGGTGTCCTCGTAGAGCGCGCGGGCCGCGGCCATGGCGTAGTTGCCGCCCGAGCCGATACCGACGAGATGGTTCTGCGGCTCCAGAACGTCGCCGGTGCCGGTCAGCACCAGCGTATTGCTCCGGTCCGCCACGATCATCATCGCCTCAAGCCGGCGCAGATACCTGTCGGTGCGCCAGTCCTTCGCCAGTTCCACGCTCGCGCGCATCAGCTGGCCGGGATACTGCTCAAGCTTCTGCTCAAGCCGCTCGAACAGGGTGAAGGCGTCCGCCGTCGCGCCCGCAAACCCGGTGATCACGTCGCCCTTGCCGAGCGGGCGCACCTTGCGCGCGTTGGATTTCATGACGGTAGGGCCGACGGACACCTGCCCATCGCCGGCGATGACGACCTTGCCGCCGCGTCGAACCGACACGATCGTGGTCCCGTGCCAGATCGGAAAATGTGAAGATTGCTCGCTCATGATCTGCCTTGCGATATACGGCGCTGCCCCCGGCTATGCAATGCGCATGCCGGCGCGATGCCTTGTAGCAGGTTCGCGCCGCGTCAACAAAGCTGCTATAGAGTAGCAAAACCACCACGATATTACGGCCAACACGAAAATGAGTAACCCAACCGCGCCGCGCGCTGCGGAAATCAGTCGCGAAACCAACGAAACACAGATCAGCGTAGGCGTCGCGCTTGACGGCACCGGGCAGTATGACATCGCCACCGGCGTCGGGTTTTTCGACCACATGCTGGAGCAGCTCGCGCGCCATTCACTGATCGACATCACGCTGCGCGCCAAGGGCGATCTGCATATCGACGCGCATCATACGGTCGAGGACTGCGGCATCGCGCTGGGCCAGGCGTTGGCCAAGGCGCTGGGCGATCGGCGCGGCATCCGGCGCTACGGTGCGGCCGAGTTGCCGATGGATGAGGCACTCACGCGCGTGGCGCTGGATGCATCCGGGCGGCCCTATCTGATCTGGCGGGTTGAATTCCCGGTCGCGAAGATCGGCGAGATGGACACCGAGTTGTTCCGCGAGTTCTTTCACGCGTTCGCGCAGAACGCCGGGATCACGCTGCATGTCGAAAATTTCTACGGCGCGAACGCGCATCACATCGCCGAAAGCGCGTTCAAGGCGCTGGCGCGGGCGCTGCGCGAAGCTATCGAGGTCGATCCCAGGGCAAGCGGCGCCATTCCCTCCACTAA
>CAZNGB010000198.1:0-1102 GCA_964572465.1 uncultured Hyphomicrobiaceae bacterium | reverse complement strand
ATCTCGTCCCCAGCGCAGACCTGGCCGCCCTCGACCACTTTGGCGTAGATGCCTAGGTCGTTGTGGCCATACATCCGCAGCATGTCGGGCGAGATGCTCGCATCGCGCGCGGCCGTCTGCGGGTTGACATCGGTCGCGGCGCAGCGCGGCGTCAGCGCGAACACCTCCAACAGCGCGCCACCAACGTGAATTTGCCGGTCAACCCAGCGGCTCTCTGCCCACGGCTCCAGCCCGTCGAAATAGGCATTGGCGCGGAAGCGCAGCGGATCGAGATCGCGCCCGAGTTCTTTCCCCAGTTCCCGCACGGTCTCCAGGTTCACCAAGTGCAGGCACTTCTCGGCAACGTCTGAAAAGCTGTGGCCCGGCGCGCTGACGATGCGCGGTGCGCCCTTCAGTTCGCCCGGCATGTAGCCAGCGATGAACTGCTCGATCATCTGGCGGCCCAGCTTGGTGGTCAAGTCACCGCGCGCAACCTGCTTGCCGTCGCGGAGAATGGTCAGAACCTGCGTATCGGCGTCGAAACTCGTATCCAGCGCGGCGAGCCGCTCATCACGCATCAGCATCAGGAAATTGATCTTTGGCAGATGCCGCGGCGCCTGGCTGTCGAAGCGGCCCGGCCCGTTCTCGATGGCATAGGCGCGGTCAAAGGGGATCGTCTCGCCCGGCTCAAGACGCACGCTTGCCAGCGGCTCGGACGAAAGACCCTTTACAGGGTAGCGATAAAGGTTGTGCACCGTAATCATGGCAAGACTATTGTGCGGCGCAGCACCCGGCGTCAAGCGGCGCAGCCCGCCCCGTCCGCCACACGCTCAATCTGTAGCCGCCCGCTACCCTGCAAGTAGCGCTGCTCGATCGGCCCGAACTTGCGCACCCGCCAGTCATAGCTCTGCACCGTGCGGATGCGCGCGCCGTCGCCATCGCGCCGCCCAATGATGCAGATATCGACCGGTGCGCTTGGGTCGTAGCCGCTGAAATTGCCCCAGATTTCCGCGCCCGGAGCAAGGCCACCCTCGGTGAACCGCGCCAGCCGCCGCGCGCCGCCCGGCCCCTTCGCGATCAACTCCACGACCACATCGGAGAACGCGAATTCGGTGTCGTTGCC
>CAZNGB010000197.1:0-2993 GCA_964572465.1 uncultured Hyphomicrobiaceae bacterium | reverse complement strand
CGGGCCACGCCGGCGCAGCGCGGCATCGGTCTCGAAGAACCCGCGCCGATGCAGTGTGCCGAGCAGCAAGAGCGCGTTCACCCAGCCGGATATCGATGTGGCGATCGCGATGCCGACATGACCATAGAACGGAAACAGCGCCAGCGACACCGCGACATTTACGACCAGCCCCGCGCCGGCATAGTACATCGGCGTCTTGGTGTCCTCGCGCGCGAAGAAGGCCGGCGAAAACACCTTGATCAGCACGAACGCCGGCAGACCCCAGGCGAACGCAGCCAGCGCCAGCGCGGTGGCCTCGGTGTCGTCAGCGGTAAACGCGCCCCGCTCGAACAGCACCTGAATGATCGGGCCAGGCACGACGAACAGCGCCACGGCGGCCGGAAGCGTCAGCAGCAGCGCGAATTCCAGCGATCTGTTCTGGCTGGCGCTCACCGCCGCGGCGTCGCCCGAGCGCAGGCTGCGCGACAGATCGGGCAGGAGCACCACGCCGATAGCGATGCCGACAACGCCGAGCGGAAGCTGATAGATGCGGTCGGCATAGTACAGGAAGGAAACAGCGCTTTCCTGCATCGAGGCGATGATCGTGCCGATCAGGATATTGAACTGGGTGATGCCGCCCGCGATGATGCCCGGGATGCCCAGCGCCACCAGACGGCGCACCCCTGGCGTCACGCGCGGCCAGCGCAGCTTAAGCTCCATGCCCATGTTGCGCGCGGCCAGCGCCAGAGCCAGAAGCTGAAGGAACCCGGCCACCGATACGCCCCATGCCAGCGCCATGCCCGAGGCCGGTTCATCGCCCAGCCCAAGCGCCAGCGCCGCGACCATCACGCCAATCAGCACGGCGTTGAGGATGATCGGCGCAGCGGCGGCCATCGCGAACTTGCCCAGCGCGTTCAACACGCCAGACAGCAGCGCGACCAGCGACATGCACAAGAGATACGGGAAAGCAATCCGCGTGAGCAACGTCGCAAGGTCGAACTTCTCCGGGTCGTCGGCGAACCCCGGCGCGATCACATACATCAGCCAGGGCATCGCCGCTTCGGCAGCCGCCGTGAAGATCAGCAGCGCGAAAAGCAGCACCGCCAGCGCTTCTTCCGCGAACTTGCGCGCGGCGCTCACGCCTTCGCCCTCCAAACGCTTCGAAAACAGCGGCACGAAAGCGGAGTTAAAGGCGCCTTCAGCGAAGAGCCGGCGGAACAGGTTTGGCAAGCGGAACGCCACGAAAAACGCATCGGCCACCCAGCCGGTGCCGAGCACCGCGGCGATCAGCACGTCACGCGCGAAGCCCAGCACACGGCTGATAATGGTGAAGCCGCCCACAGTGGCGAAAGATCGGTAAAGGCGCATGGCTCACTGCTGTATCGGAGGCCGGTCAGGCCGGCAAGCCCGGTGCCGCGCGGGTCGGGATGTGACGGGTGGCAGGGGTGTGTGGCGCGGACGTGGCCGCCGCGCTAATTGCGCAGCACGATGCAGACGCCGCCAGCGGCGCGGAGCTGCTCGCAGAGTTGGCGCGCCTCCTGCCTGGTCTGCGCGCCCAGGCGGGCCTGATAGATGGCGCGGCTGCCACGGCTGCGGTTCCGCTCACGGCGGATGATCGGCTTGCGGTCGCCGAGGATGCTGGCGAAGCGGCGCTGAACGCGGCGGAACTGGGCGATCGCCCTGGCCTGCGAGAAATTCCCTGCGACCTGCACGCCCCACGGCGCGGGCGGCGCGGTTTCGAAGTCCGGCGCGCCGCGCTGCAACACCCGGACCAGCCGTGCGCAGGCGCTCTTGTCGGGCGTCGCAGGCTCGCGCGTGGCTTCGCCAGGCTCCGCACCATTTCGCCAGTCCTGCGGCAGCCGCCCTGTGATGATCGCCACGTACCGTCGCGTTTCCGCAGGCAGCATCACCAAGTCGTTCGAGAGCCAGTTGCGCACCCGTTGCGGCCCGGCATTATAAGCCGCCGCCGCGAGGCCGAGATTGCCGAACTCCGCATGCAGATCCGCCAGGAACGCCGCCGATGCCGCTAGCGCGGATCTCGGCTCGAACGGATCGGCCAGTCCGCGCAGCGCCGCCGTCCCGGGCATGAACTGGGCGATGCCCTGCGCACCCTTCGGGCTGACGGCATCGGCACGAAAGCGGCTCTCCTGCCAGATCAATCGGGCGAAGAACAGTGGCGGGATGCCTGCTTTCAGCGCGATTTCATCGAGCAGTGGGCACACGCTTTCGGAGCGCTTGCCGAGTTTCTCGGTGATCGCCTGTTGCGCGGCGTCGCGCTTGGCCTTGTCGTGGACGGGCTGGGCCCGCGCCTCGTTGGTCAGCGCGAGCCCTAAAGCGATAAGCACAGCCAGCGCGCCGCGGATCATGGACATCTCCGCTGCGCGATGCGTCCATTAGCTGGCAGCGGACAGGCAATCCGCCAGAGCCCGCGCATTCTGCCGCATGAGTTCGAAATACAGATCCTGTCCCGCCGCGATGTCCGCGCCGAGGGGATCGAGCACACCTGAGCGGGCATTCGTACCCTCCGTAACCACCTCGACGAGTTTAGGCTCGAACTGCGGCTCGGCAAAGATGCAGCTTGCCTCAGCGTTGCTAATCTTTTCACCAATTTCACGCACCCGCTGAGCGCCGGGCTGGACGCCTGGGGTGAGCGTGATCGCACCGACGGCGTTCAGGCCGAAGGCGGTCTCAAAATACTGGTAGGCGTCGTGGAAGACGAGGAACGGCTTGTCCTGGACCGGGGAAACCGTGGCCTGCAAATCAGCGGTCAATTCGTCGAGCTTCGCGGTCATTTCTTCGCCGTTCTGCATATAGGTTTCGGCGTTTGCGGGGTCCGTTTCGCTCAGCGCAGCGACGACTTGCGCAACAATGGCCTTGGCGTTGGCCGGATCGAGCCAAATATGCGCATCCGTGTCGCCATGCGCGTGGCCGTGGCCGGCATGATCGTGGCCGTGATCATCGTCGTGCGCATGTTTTTCGCCATGGTCGTGCCCATGATCGTGATCGTGGCCGTG
>CAZNGB010000196.1:0-3016 GCA_964572465.1 uncultured Hyphomicrobiaceae bacterium | reverse complement strand
AGGAAATCCGCGACGTTCGCCCGCGAAATCTTGCCGAGCCGCCATTCGCGCGCGTCGCTCAGCACCTGGTAGCGGCCGGTATGCGGGCTGTCGGTCAGGATGCCGGGCCGCGCGATGGTCCAGTCCAGCCCGCTGCGGCGGATAATCCATTCCTGGATGTCCTTGTCGTCATAGGCGCGCTTGAGCAGGCCCTGCCGACCGAAAGCCTGGTACAGAAAACTGCCGCGCCCAGCGCTGTCGCCCGCGCCGAAGCCGGTGACGCAGATCAGCCGCGTTGCGCCGACGTCTTTCATCGCGTCAACGAGGATGCGCGTCGCATCGGAGAACAGCGTGACCGGGCGAATGACATTTTGCGGGTTGAGCGAGATGCCGAGCGCTTGGATGACTACATCGCCGGGCGCGATTGCGGCGCGCACCGCCTGCGGGTCGAGCGCGTCGCCATCAACCTTTTCGAGGTTGGCATGCACATCAGGAATGGCTGAGGCGCTGCGCGCGAAGGCGCGCACTTGGTAGCCGGCTTCGAGGGCGCGGCGCACTGTTTCCAGCCCGATCCCCTTGCTTGCGCCGAAAATGACGACCTTCATGTCCCGATCCTTTTTCAGATGAGCGCCAGCACCAGCACGCCGATAAGCGCGAGCATCTGGAGCATGTTGATGATGACGCTCGCGCGATGAAGCAGTGCGAAGCGGGCCTCGCGACCGGCATCCCGCGCGTCGTTGATCCTGGGCATAAGCCAAAACCGCGAGAACACAAACAGCACCATCACCGCGCTCATCAGCCCGCCGACCACCGAGCCAAGCGCGAACAGCGAACCTGCCGCTGTTACAACCGCCAGCACATCATAATAGCGCGGAAACAAACGCCGGATGAATGCCCCGGCGTCGGCTTCGGGGAAGTGCGCGAACACCAGCGGCGCAACAACAGTGGCAAAGAACAGCATCGAGCCAAGTACGGCGGCGGCGAACAGCGCGGCGATATCTATTGATTGGAAACTTTCCATTATTTGTCGCCTTCTTGTCTGCGGCAGTATGAAGCGATTGTCGTGCGCCGAGATAAACGATCCGCACATGAGGCAGCGCGTAGACATTGTACGCTAAAAAATCCAGATGGATCGGAGACATGGCCGCACATCTCGAACCGACGCGCGAAGCTGGCCGCAGCCGTCTCGACGCTTTCGCGCCGCGCGCTGGCCGCGATTATGCCAGCACCCGCAACTTCGACTTTGGCCCGGGTCAGCGCGATAACGTCTCGATGCTGTCGCCCTGGCTGCGGCACCGGCTGGTGCTCGAAGAAGAGGTGATCGCGCGCGCGCTGGAGCGGCACAGCCTGTCTACGGCGGAAAAATTCGTGCAGGAGGTGGTCTGGCGGACCTACTTCAAAGGGTTCATGGAGCAGCGCCCCAGCATTTGGCAGGATTATCGCGCCGATGTCGCCGATTTAGCTGAGCGGCTGGAGACCGAACCGGGCCTGCGCACGGGCTATACCGAGGCCGTTGAGGGCCGCACGGGCATTGACTGTTTCGACGCCTGGGCGCGCGAGTTGGTCGAGACCGGCTATCTTCACAATCACGCCCGGATGTGGTTCGCAAGCATCTGGATTTTCACCCTGCGCCTTCCTTGGCAACTCGGCGCGGATTTCTTCCTGCGGCACCTGCTGGACGGCGACCCGGCGTCAAACACGCTCGGCTGGCGCTGGGTTGGCGGGCTGCACACGCGCGGCAAGACTTATCTGGCGCGCGCCGACAACATCGCGAAATACACCGATGGGCGCTTCAACCCGGCGGGACAGCTCGCCACAAGCGCGCCGCCGCTCGAAGAGGAGGCGGAACACCCGCTAGTACCGCTGCGACTGCCGGACACGACCAGACCGGAACGCGCCGGTCTGCTGGTGAGCGAAGATGATTGCGCGCCAGAGACGATCGCTTGGCCCGTGCAGCCAGTCGCCGCAATCGGCCTCACGGCCACACAAGCGCGCTCGCCCTTGCCAGTGGCGCAGGGCGTGTACGGTTTCACGCGCGGCGCTGTGGCTGATGCCCTATCGCGTGTCGAAACACATTACGATGTGGAGAGCGAGCAGGCAGGCGCGGACGACGGCGGCGCGGCGCTCGTCGCGTGGGCGCGGGCCAATGCACTCGATGCGGTCGTGACGCCTTACGCTCCGGTCGGCCCGGCTGCGGAGCGGCTGGCGGCGGCGCGCGAGGCGCTGGCGGCGGCGGGCGTCCGGCTGATCGAAGTGCGCCGCGACTGGGATACGTCGGCCTGGCCGCACGCGACCAAGGGCTTTTTCAAGGTCAAGAAGCAGATCCCGGCGCTGATCGCGGCAGCAGGCATCGCGCGTTGAGTTGGCGCCGATCTGGACGGAGGGTTGGTGGAGGAGGTTGGATTCGAACCAACGTAGGCATAGCCAGCGGATTTACAGTCCGCCCCCTTTAGCCACTCGGGCACTCCTCCAGAATGGCTGCTTGTCTTTTTGGCCGTGCTGGCCGAGGGTCGCGAGCCGGATATTCAAGGATTATCCGTGTTATGAGAGGCTGTGCCCGTTCTGTCAACCGCAGCCAAGGCTTGCCTGCCCATGAGCCGACAGCAGAAATCGCGCACCCCGGCCGCGAGGCACGGACGAGAGGTCCGGCGCGGCACCGAGCAGAAGCATGCGCTGATTTACGGCCTGCATGCAGCGCGCGCCGCCATTGCCAACCCTGAGCGCGATATCCGCGCCGTCTTCGCCACGGCAAACGCCGCTGAACGGTTGAGCAAAGCGCTCGCGGCGCGGGGGCTGACGCCGCGAATCGTGCGGCCCGACGACCTCGCGACGCGCGCGGGGGCCGGCGCGGTGCATCAGGGCGTGGTGGTCGAGACCAAGCCGCTTCCGCCGCGCGACATCGCCAGCTTGAAGGCGCTAGAGCTTGTCGTGGTGCTCGATCAGGTCACCGACCCGCAGAATGTCGGCGCGATCCTGCGCAGTGCGGCGGCCTTTGGGGCGGATGGGCTGGTGATGACCGCGCGAAACTCGCCCCCGC
>CAZNGB010000195.1:0-3019 GCA_964572465.1 uncultured Hyphomicrobiaceae bacterium | reverse complement strand
GCGATCCGCGCACGGCTGGCCGCCGGCAAGCTTTAGGGGTGCACATCCCGCGCGCAGCGGGTTTCCACGAAAATCTTGATCCACGGAAATTCGGGATCAACGCCACGCGCCTTCAGCCACTTTTCCTGAAGCTTGTAAGCCTCCCATTCGGCGCGTCCCCAGCAGGACCATTCGCGGTTTAGGCACTGCACATCGTGGATCAGCTCGTGCAGCAGCGTGCCAACATTCTTGAGGCTGTCCGGCGACCATGGCGCGACGAGATAGATGTGGCGATTTTCCTTGTCATAGATGCCTCGGAAAACGCTCTCGACAACTAGATCCTTGTGCTCATAGTCGAGATGTTCACCGAAATCACAGAAGGATATCGCCGGCTTGTTCCGGCGGGCTTCGGACACGTCGTAGCGGGTGTTCGCTGCAATCCAGTCGAGCAAATTATCGACCATCTGGTCGGCGACCAGCTGCTTCGCGCCGACAGAAGTCTTGCGCAAAACGGACTTCGAGCCGAATTTCCCGCTTGAAATACCAAGTGGGTGCGCGATCAGCTCTTCGATGCTGGCGCAGGCCTCGGCTAGCCGTTCCGGCGCGGCTTGGGCGACAGGCAGCGCAGTCAGCACCGAACTTGCAAGCACGATTGAAAATCGCAGAAAAACAGTGCGCGAATGGCTACGCAAGATCTGCACCAAGCCGGCACCGTCTCACACCGGTCTCTCCCTTATGCACATGACGTGAAGATCCACGATGAGCGGAGAACCGGCAAGGACCGTGCGGCGATCCGCCTGCGTAAAACGCTATGCCAGTTAACAGCAGGTCGGAGCCTGACGCATAACGGGCCTATTTGGGTGCCCAGGGTGAGCGCAGCGCGTCGCGGCGGCGTTTCGTCATGGTCGCCTCGGAAATGTAGGGATAGCGCGACGGCGGCGCGGAGACCTTGGTCAGATCGCGCAAGACATCCGCCGGGGCGTGCAGTTCCACAGCCTCCAGGCTCTTTCGGAATTGCTCCGCCGTGCGTGCGCCGACGATCGCCGAGGAAACGCCGTCGCGTTCCAGCACCCAGCGCAGCGCCAGCGCGCCTGGCGCGCAGCCGATCTGCTTCGACAGGCGCAACAGTGTCTTCAGCGTGTCGTCGGCGTTCGGCGCGAACATGTGGTCCATGAACACCCAGTTCTCCTCCGAGCGCGCACCCGGCGCGTTGCGCTCGCCCGGCTTGTACTTGCCCGTCAGGAAGCCGCCCGCCAGCGGCCCCCAAACCACCGCGCCCACGCCCTTGAGCCGGCAGACGGGGAGGATTTCGGCCTCGATATCGCGCACCACCAGATTGTACTGCGGCTGATAGGCGGCGAACCGCTCCAGCCCTTTGCTATCGCTGGTCCAGATCGCCTCCATGAGCCGCCATGCCTCGAAATTGCTGCACGCGATATATCGGACCTTGCCGCCGCGCACGAGGTCATCCAGCGCGCGCAGCGTTTCATCGAGCGGCGTCTCGTCGTCGGTGTGGTGGAGGTAATAGACGTCGATATAATCGGTCTGGAGCCGGCGCAGGCTTTCTTCTACCGCGCGCAAGATGTTGTGCCGCGACAAGCCGGAATCGTTCGGCGCCGGGCCCGTCGGGTTGAAGACCTTGGTGCCGATCACCGCCTCATGCCGGCGCTCTTTCAGCAGATTGCCGAGGATTTCCTCCGATTGCCCCTTCGCGTAGGTGTTGGAGGTATCAAAGAAATTCACTCCGGCATCGAAAGCCGCATCCATGATCGCCGCTGCTTCGCGCTCATCGGTGCTGTGGCCGAACGTCATCGCCCCCAGGCAGATTTCCGAGACCTTGAGGCCGCTGCGGCCGAGATTGCGGTAGTGCATGGATGCTCCTTGTCGCTGGATGGGAGAGCCGGCGCGGGCGCGCGCCGCCGGGCAGGTGTATCGCATTATTGTGGCCGCGGGCTAGCCGGATTGCGTTACCCGGCGGCCTCAGATTTCGAGATGACCAGCATTAAGTTGTTCGCGGGCATCGCGATGACGTCGGCGAGGGCGAGACCTTTGGCGCGGGCGGCTGCGGCGACATCATTGGTATCGCGCAAGCCCCAACTTGGGTCGCGCTGACGCAAGGCGGCGTCAAACTGCACGTTGCTTTGGGCCAGGTAGTCGCCGCCGCGCGAAAACGGCCCGTAGATGAACAACCGCCCATCCGGCGCGAGCAGCCGCCCTGCCCCGGATAAAAGCCCCAGCGTGGCGACCCAGGGTGAGATGTGCAGCAGGTTGATCGCAACCATGACGTCCAGCACGGCGTCCACTGTCTCGGGCCATCCCGGATCGCTCACGTCGAGATCAAGCGGCGCTTGCAGGTTCGCGAGGCCCGCTTCTGCCACATGCGTGGCGATGCTGGCGCGCGCCATCGCATCCGGGTCGCTCGGGGTCCAGTTCAGCCCTGGAAACGCTTCGGCGAAAGCAACGATGTGCTGGCCGGTCCCGCTGGCGACCTCCAGCGCACGGCCCGAAGCCGGCAGGCGCGGGCGCAGCGCCGCGAGGATCGGGCCAGTATTGCGCGCCGCGCTGGGCGAAAACTGCTTATCCATGACCCTTTTCGAAGCCAGCGCGGGCCGCTTGTCAACATCGGGATGGATCGACTGTCCAGAAATGTTTACACTGCGCGCGTCAGCCGCGGGAGGGATCATGGGCCACGAAACCACGCACCTGACGCGCCGCACGGGCGGCGTGCTGGATGAGCCGGGGATTTTCGCGCCGGTTGTCGCGCCGTCCGCGCCGCGCTCGTTCTGCACCGATTGCGGCGTGTCGCGCACTGACCAGCCGAAGCGCTGCGCCAGCGCCTGCCAGTTCATCCGCCCGGACTATCCGGGGCTTGAGACGAAGGTGCATGGCCGCGCACGCGACCCGGAGCGCGCGGACGAACTCCACTTCGGCCCCTACCGTTCCATGCTACGCGCGCGGCTCAAGTCACCGCCCGAGGGCGCGCAATGGACCGGCATCGCCACGCGCATCGGCGAGCGGCTGCTGGCCGGCGGGCATGTAG
>CAZNGB010000194.1:0-3035 GCA_964572465.1 uncultured Hyphomicrobiaceae bacterium | reverse complement strand
ACGCCGGCACAGTTCGGCCCGATCAGTCGCATCTTGCGATCCGCACGGTAGCGGCGCATGAACCGCTTGACCTGCATCATGTCCTGTGCGGCGATGCCGTCGGTAATCGCCACGCACAAAGAGATGCTGGCGTCGGCGGCTTCCTGAATGCTGTCGGCAGCGAAGGGTGGCGGGACGATGACGATGCTCGCGGTCGCGCCGGTCGCGGCGACGGCCTCCTTCGCGGTATCAAACACGGGCACGCCGAACGCTTCGCTGCCGCCTTTGCCTGGTACAACGCCGCCGACGACGTTGGTGCCGTATTCCATCATCTCCTGCGTGTGGAAGCCGGCGATGCGCCCGGTGATGCCCTGGACCAGTACGCGGGTGTCACGGTCGATCAGGATGCTCATACCGTTGCCTCCACGTTGCCGGCTTGCGCCTTGTGGTTCTTCCAGGCGGTCACGGCGCGCTCAGCGGCTTCGGCCAGCGTCGCCGCGCGGATGATGGGCAGACCGCTGCGTGCAAGGATCTGCCGCCCTTCCTTGACGTTTGTGCCCGCCAGGCGGACCACCACCGGGATATCGATCGGCGCGGCTTCGAGCGCTTGCACGACGCCCTCCGCGACCCAGTCGCAGCGGTTGATGCCCGCGAAGATGTTGACCAGCACCGCCTCGACGTTTTGGTCCGAGCGCACCAGCCGGAATGCCTTCGCGACCCGGTCGGGCGACGCGCCGCCGCCGATATCGAGGAAGTTGGCGGGCTGGCCGCCAGCGAGCTGGATCATGTCCATGGTCGCCATCGCGAGGCCAGCGCCATTGACGATGCAGCCGATATTGCCGTCCAGCCCGACATAGCTCAGGCCACGGTCGGCGGCCTGCATCTCGCGGGTGTCTTCCTGGGTCTTGTCGCGAAGTTCGGAGATTTCCGGGCGGCGATAGAGCGCGTTGTCATCGAAAGAGAGCTTGGCGTCCAGCGCGACGATGCTGCCGTCCGCCAACTCGCCGAGCGGATTGATCTCGACCATGGTCGCGTCCATGTCGCGGAACGCCTGATAGCAGCCGCGAAGGATGCGCACGGCATCCTGAATTTGTGATGGCGCGAATTTCAGGGCGAAGGCTATCTCGCGGGCCTGGAAATCGAGCAGTCCGATGGCCGGGTCGATCACAGTGCGGATAATCGAGTCGGGCGTCTTGGCGGCGATCTCCTCGATCTCCATCCCGCCCTCGCGCGAAGCGACGACCATGATCCGCTCGGAAGCCCGGTCGAGCACAAGCGCAAGATACATCTCGCGCTGGATATCCGCCGCTTCCTCGACATAGACGCGGTAGACGACCTTGCCCGCCTGTCCGGTTTGCTCGGTAACGAGACGCCGGCCAAACAAGTCGTTGGCAGCGTCGAACACCGCGCTCTCGCTGTCGCAGAGCTTGACGCCGCCGGCCTTGCCGCGCCCGCCGGAATGGATTTGCGCTTTCACCACCCATTTGCCGCCGCCGATCTCGTGCGCGTGATAAGCGGCTTGTTCAGGGCTGTAGGCCAGCCGACCCTTCGGCGACGGGACGCCGAAGCGGGTCAGGATCTCTTTTGTCTGATATTCGTGAATGTCCACGGCAATGCGCCCTTTTTTACGTTTTTGTGGCACGCCGTTCGAGGCCGCGGGTTGACCGTCAGGCAAGCGAGGGTTGCGCTGCCGGAGCTGCGGCTCGATCCTTGTGCGTGTTTCCTCCCGGTGGGCAACGTTGATTTCGTCACCGCTCAGTAATGCTATGGCGAAAAAGAATTTTCACATACACCCAAATCACCAACTTTAGAGGAACTGAAAGGGTGGGTTTTGACACACTCTTTCAGGCGGATTAGCCTTACGGGAATGACCACGTCTATACTTTTGGGTAGGTACGCCCGTGGTGCAGCCCGCTGATCGAGACATGCCGGTGTCGGTCGCCGAGATCGTCCTCGCCGATCCGAACTCGCTTATGCTCGGCGCGTTGTCGGAATATTTCGAGAACGATCCGCGCTTCAGCCTCGTCGCCACGGCACGCACCGCCGAGTCGTTTATCGAGCTTGTGTTGCAGACGCGGGCGCTTGTCGGGGTGATCGACTGGGCCCTGCCGCAGATGGGCGGGGCCAAGCTGCTGGAAATCCTGCGCGCGCACGAGAGTGCGCCGCGCATCGTGGTCTACGGCGTGCAGCATGGAACCAGCATCGCGCGCCAGGCGATGGCCGCGGGCGCGGCCGGCTTTTGCTCGCGTGACGAGCCGCCGGAGCGGCTGCTGGACGTGGTGCATGAGGTGGCGCAGGGACGGATGGTGTTTCCCTTCCTTGATGTGCGCGAACTTGGCCGCAACCCTCTGGACACGCTCACTGAGCGCGAGCGCCGGCTGGTCGAACTGCTGGCGCAGGGGCTGAGCAACAAGGAACTGGCGCGTGAACTCGACATCTCGCTCAACACCGTGAAATTTCACCTGCGCAACGTCTTCGAGAAGCTCGCCGTGCGCAGCCGCACCCAGGCCGTCGCGCTCTATTACGCGTCCGGCGAGGCGCCGCCACCCGCGAGCGATGGCGCCTGAGCGGCCTGCGAATACTTCTGAACAACTTTCGCTTGACACATCGTGGCATCGCCCCTCCCCTTTTTCTTGGGAGAAACCGCCGTCCGCGAGGGAGATGCGCATGAGCTTCACCATGATCGAGCAGGCGCCTGCGCGCCTGAACCGCAGCGAGCTAGCTGTGCCGGGCAGCCAGCCGCAACTGTTCGAGAAGGCCGCAGCCTCAGCCGCTGATGTCATCTTTCTCGATCTGGAAGATGCCGTGGCTCCGAATGATAAGGACCAGGCGCGCAAGAACATCATCCAGGCGCTGCACGACATCGACTGGCGCGGCAAGACCATGTCAGTGCGCATCAACGGGCTGGACACGCATTACATGTACCGCGACGTCGTGGATGTCGTGGAGCAGGCGGGCGACAAGCTCGACCTCATCATGATTCCGAAGGTCGGAACGGCAGCGGATGTCTACGCCGTGGACATGATGGTCACGCAGATCGAGCAGGCGAAGGGCTT
>CAZNGB010000193.1:1171-3047 GCA_964572465.1 uncultured Hyphomicrobiaceae bacterium | reverse complement strand
CCGTCGAAGGCCGCGCGCTCGTCCTGCAGACCCACGACCGCGTCGCGCGTGCGCTCCCAAGGCTTTGAATCGTCGAGACGATCCGCGCAGGCCGAGATCACCTCATCGACATGCGGCGAACCGCCAAGCAACGTCTCCTCCAACCCCCAGATTTCGCTGAAAGCCGGGTTGAACAGCCGCAGCCGGCCATCCGACCCGAACACCGCCACACCTTCGCGCAGGTGGTCCAGCGTCTCGCGCTGCACGCGGATCAGCGCGTTGTAGCGGCTTTCAAGCGCCAGCTTTTCGGTGACGTCGTCATAAAGGAAGGTCACGCCGCCGTCCGGGCGCTGGTCCGCCGCGACATGCACCGCGCGGCCATCAGGCAGGTGCCACCAGTCCTCCTGCATCGCGTCGGCCCCGGCGCTGTCAAATGCCGCCATCTGACGGGCACGCCAATCGCGGTAGTCAATCTGTTCGGGCAAGAGCCGCTCGGCGCGCAACCTGTCCAGAACCTCGCCATAGGCCGGCCGCTGATCGAGCCAGCCGGCTGGCAGTTGCCACAGCGAGGCGAAGGCTTCGTTGTAGAAATTGAGCCGGCGGTCCGTTCCAAATATCGCAACGCCTGTCGCCACCCGGTTAAGCGTGCGGGCATGAGCCGCCATCTGCCGGTCGAGTTCGCCGCGCGCGCTCTCCAGCGGCGCCACATCAATAGCGACCCCGCCGCTCACCTCGCCGATCATCAGCGCAACGGTGTCATAGCTGCGCCGACCGCCGCCAACGATGGTCTGCAACCGCTCGCGGAACGTCTTGCCCGCCTCCAGCGCCTTGTCGATCCGCAGGCGCTGACGCGACTCCAGGAGTTCGGCCTGTCTGCCGATGACCTCGTCAGCGCTCTCCTCGTCGACGGCCGAGACATAAGCCTGATTGACCCAGGTGAGCTGGTCCGCCCTGTCCCGCAGCCAGACCGGGATCGGCAGCGCTTCCAGCAGCGCCCGAAACGCCGCGAGTTCATTCTCCGCCGTCTTCACGCGGCTCGCCAGCCGCGCCCGCTCCTCGCCATGATCGCAAAGCGCGCGCAGGCGCAACACCAGATACGGCCCGGATGGCCGGCCGTCCGCCTCGATATCCGAGCCCTGGCCTGTCGTAAGAACCAAATTGAATGCCTCTCCACGCTCCCTGAGCCGGCCGATGCCCTGCTCCAGCGCAAGCGCGCTTTCCCCGTCCAGCCAGGCTGCGAAGCGGGTCAGACGGCGCATCTCCAGCGGCACGCCGAGTTCGGGGTCAAGCGCATAGGTCATCAAACGCGGCTTGTCCGCATCATGTGACCAAAGCAGAACGGCCTGCCGTTCGCTGTTCAACAGCGCATGCGCCGCGCTCAGTTCGGCGTTGAGGCGCGTGGCTTCGGCGTCCTTTGCATCTTGGGCGCGCCAGCACTGACGCAGCGCCCAGCCGAGTCCGACAACCGCCACCAGCAGACCCGCGCAAGCAGCGGCAACGGCCGCCGCCATCCACGGCGCTGCTGACAGCGCAAACACCTCGGGACTTTGCGCCGCAGCGGGCACGGGCGAGAAAATGATCCCGCTCGCCAGCGCTGCCCATGCGCTCAAGGAGCTGCACGGCTTGGGGATGCCCATTTTGCGCAGGCCTGTTCTGCGGGGGCCTGTTTTGCCTGTAAAGGATCTGAAAAAACACATGTCGGGTCGCTGCTCGCCGTGATGGGCCGACTTCGGCGACGGTGGAAGCGCGTTTGGCGCTTTCAAAGCACGCCAGACGCCGAATCATTGTGAGTTTAGCGCCTGCATCACCCATTGCCCAACGTGGGGTTGTATCTTTCACGACTGAGGCGAGTTTTCAACGTCTGTCTTGGGCAATCAATGCCCATCTTGGGCAATCA
>CAZNGB010000193.1:0-1071 GCA_964572465.1 uncultured Hyphomicrobiaceae bacterium | reverse complement strand
CAAACTGAATTGAGCGGCGTGTTTGGAAAAGCCCATCGTGAGAAGCGTGCCATCGAGCGCTCTGCCAAACCTCATGACAAGGCCGCACGCATTGGCTATAGCTGGCGCTCACGCGTCCGCCACTAGCGGCGCGAACACAAAAAGCGTAACAGCGTATCGGCGCATCAGGTCCGGGGGATAAGAACGTGAGCAAGAGCCGCCAAGCCGTCATTCAGGGCGATACCGTCATCAAGGGCGAGATTTCCAATTGCGAGTATATTGAAGTCTACGGCTATGTCGAAGGCCAGGTGGACGCGGCGCGGGTCGCGGTGCGCGAGGGCGGCAAACTGTTCGGGACGCTACGCGCGGGCGACGCCGAGATCGAGGGACTGCTCCAGGGCGAGGTGTTCGTTCGCCGACTCATCAAGGTGGGCAGTACTGGCAACGTGAATGGCGATGTCCAATACGGCCAGATCGCGGTGGACCTTGGCGGTGAACTGAGCGCGAGGTTGAGCAATGTGCCGCCTGAAATCACAGGTGATCTTGAGCTGAACGTGAAGCGTGGGCGCGCGGTGCGAATCAGTCTGGTGGACCTCAACGCAGTCGACCCGGACGACAAGGCCCAGGATCTGCAATTCTCGATCAGCAACGCGCAGGGCGGTTTCGTCGCGCACGCCAAGTCTCCGTCCACGCCGATAACCACCTTCACCCAAGCCGATCTGGAATCCGGCTCGATCGCCTTTGTCCATGACGGGCAGTCGAGCGACAAGGTTGGCTTCAAGGTGCAGGTGCGGGACTCGAAAGGCGCCAATTCCGGAGACCCGCACGCAGTGACCGTGCGCGTCGAGTAAGTGCGCCGGCCGGCGGCGGCCGTCGCAGGCCGCCGCATTCGGCGCCTTAGTAGCGGTAGGCGTCCGGCTTGTAAGGCCCCTGCGGGCTCACGCCGATATATTCCGCCTGATCCGGTTCAAGCTCGGTCAGCTTCACGCCCATTTTCTCCAGGTGCAGCCGGGCAACCTTCTCGTCGAGGTGCTTCGGCAGCACATAGACCTTGTTCTGGTATTCGTCGCCCTTGGTCCAAAGCTCGATCTG
>CAZNGB010000192.1:0-3091 GCA_964572465.1 uncultured Hyphomicrobiaceae bacterium | reverse complement strand
GCCGCCTCACGCGCGCCGTCAAAGGTCTCCGCCCCGACCCGCTCGCCCGCAACGGGGCAGCCAACGACTGTCGACAGCCGCTCGCCGCCCTGCCTGATCTCGGCCTCGCGCGTTGCGCGCACCGCTGCCAGCGCCACCGCATCTACCTGCGCGCCTGCACCTTCGGCCCGCTCAGACGCGGCGCCCACCATATGCCGCAGCACCGCTTCCAGCCGGTCGTGGCTATCGCTGTGGACATGATCGGCCTTGGTCGCGGCGAACAGCACACGGTCGATCCGCCGCCCGAGCACAAGCTCCAGCCAGCTTTTCGCGCCGGGATTGAAGCATTCGAGTATGCGGGCAAGCGCGCGCTCCATCTCCGCAATCGCCTGCGGCCCGTTCGCCAGCGCGGACAGCACGTCAACCAGCACGATCTGCCGGTCCAGCCGCGCGAAATGATCGCGGAAGAAGGGTTGCACCACCGCTGATTTGTATGATTCGAAACGCCGCTCCATCATGCCCCACAGCGTGCCGCGCCCGGGCCTCGAGCCGTCGGGGAGATGCAGCGGGCAGAAGGTCAGCGCCGGCGTGCCCTCGAACCGGCCGGGCAACAAAAAGCGCCCCGGCGTCGCCACCAGCCCAAGCGCGGCATCGCGGCTGGCCTGCAAATAGTCGGTGAACACCCGCGCGCCTTCTCGCGCTCGCGCCTCGTCCTGCGGGCCGGCTGGATCGGCCTCGCCCAGAAACCGCCGGAACGGCGCGGCCGTCTCCGCCCGCTCGGGCCGCGCGGCCATCTCCAGCGCCAGGCGCGACCACGCCTCATAGCTCATGTCAAGCAGCGCCAGATCGAGCAGCCATTCGCCCGGATAATCGACGATGTCGACGTGCAGCCGCGCTGGCCCAAGCTGCCGCCGCCAGTACGCCTCTGGTTCGTACTCGATCGTAACACGCAGCTCGCTGATATGCCGGGTGCTCTGAGGCCAGTGGCGGTCCGGCCCGGTCATCGCGGCGAGGTGGTCCTCATAAGCGAAGCGCGGCACATCATCATCCGGCTGAGGCTCCAGATAAACGCGCTCGATCCGCCCCTGCGCCATGGCGTCGAAGAACGGCAGCCGTCCGCCATGCAGCAGGTTGTGGACCATCGACGTGATGAACACCGTCTTGCCCGCGCGCGCCAGCCCTGTCACGCCAAGCCGTACGGTCGGGCGCAGAAGGTCGGTGGCCATGGCGCCCGCATTGCGCAACACATCCGTCGACTTGCCGGTGTAATCGCTAAGGCTCATGCGCATCGGTCCGCTGGCCGGAATGAATCATGCGTTGTCAATTCGTTAATCACTTTCGTGTCAATTTGAAATTTGATGCCGTGGACATTCCACGGCCCGCACACGGCACCGTAGACTGTCGGGAGTGAAGTCATGTGGGCCTATCGCCTGTTCAGCACCGCGATGAGCCAGATCGGCAAGCCAATCTCTCGGCTGGAGGATATCGCGCAATATCTTCAGCCCGCCGATAGGCCCGCCAACAGGCCCGACTTGGCTCGGCCTTCGCCGCCTGCCGCAGGCGCCCAGCCGCGCCCGGTTTATGTCGGCGCGCCGGTCGCAGTCGACCACGACCACATGATCTTCGATACCACGCCGCGCCTAACAAGCCAGCTTGATTTCGCCCCCGACCGGCTTGGCTATCTGGTCAATGACGAGGGTCTCGTGCTGATGGGCCGGTCAGATGACGAAACGCCCGCACGGGGCTTGCGCCTCGCGCCGATCCGGCTGGAGGAAGGGCCGATCATGCCGGCGCGCCCCACCTCGGCAATCCGCTACAAGGCGAACCTGCCGAGAACGCCGGCGGTTGAGGCCGATGCGGCGGAGGTCGATGCCGACCCCGAGGTATTGGCGGATCAAGCGCTGGCTGGGGGCGAAATCCGCATTTTCGACACGCGCGGGCGCGAAATCATCGTCCGTCTGCGTTGGGCGAAGCTGGGCAATGATAACTGGCGGCTGCTCTACCGGATCATGGGTGATGCCATGACTATCCGCGCGGCAGCACGCGGCTGGCAGTACGTCGGCCAGGATTTCGCTTTTGACGCGAGCGGGCGGCTCGCCGACATGTCCTCAGTGCATCTCGATCTCGGGCGCGGGCTGGAGCCAGTGAGCATCGAGTTTGGCCGCTGCGGCCTGACCCAGTTCCCCGACGGTACCGGGCTGGTGAAGGTGCTTGCCTGCTCGCAGAACGGCTGGTCGAAAGCCGCGCTGCGCGAGGTGGCGCTGCGAGAGGATGGCCGCGTCCTGGGCTGTTTCGACAATGGCCGCGTCGCGCTGCTGGGCATCGCCGCCTTTGCAGAGCCTGCTCCGTGCCACGATCTGCAACAGGCCGCTTGAGCGGCTCAGCAGCGTGAACCTGCCATGCGCTCGGCGCGAAGCGCGGGCGTGTTCCAATGCTTGACACCTCAGGGCATAAGGTACATAGACAGCGGAAATCTGTGGCCTGGGCTCCACACGAAGGCTCTTTTTTTGTGGGCAGATGAGCCGGGTTGGGCGATGGCGTTCGCAGGTCCAAGGTTCCTGTGCTGAACAGGCCGCCGACCACCTGCCGCAAGCGGAGCGTTGACAGGCCGGACGCTGGGCGAACTCAGAGTGTGTACGTTGAGACGCCAATCATTTTCAAAGAGGCATGCATGGGCGTGACGGAACTGCCGGACGATTATCGGCCGTCGGACGACGAACCGTTTATGAACGACCGGCAGCGCGAATATTTCCGCAGGAAGCTGCTTGACTGGAAAGACGAAATTTTGCGCTCAAGCCGCGAGACCCTGGAGAACCTGCAAGAGTCTGCGCAGCATCCCGACCTGACAGACCGAGCGTCTTCTGAATCTGACAGGGCGCTGGAGTTGCGCGCGCGCGATCGCCAGCGCAAACTAATCTCGAAAATCGATGCGGCGCTTGAGCGCATTGAGGATGGTAGCTATGGCTACTGCGAGGAAACGGGCGAACCGATCAGCGTCAAGCGGCTCGACGCGCGGCCGATCGCGACGCTGAGCGTCGAGGCGCAGGAGCGGCACGAAAAGCGCGAAAAGATTTACCGCGACGAATAGAGCGCGGTCTGAAAAGCATGTCCC
>CAZNGB010000191.1:0-3094 GCA_964572465.1 uncultured Hyphomicrobiaceae bacterium | reverse complement strand
AAAGTGTTGAGCCAGACGCTGTGACAGCCACGCTCAGCCGCCTCGACCTCTGCGGCTTCCATAAGAGCACGCCCGTACCCGTGCCCACGCAGGTGTTCTGCGACGGAAAGGGTGCTGACATACATCCAACCCAGCTGCGTTTCGGCGAGCAGCCCGCCAACTATAGCATCATCTTCACGTAGTAAGAGGTTGAGAGGTTTTGGATGCCATACATGGCCGAGCGCGCGCGAATGCTTATCGAGCGGTGCAATCACGCTGCTCCGCTCTGCGTCCATCAGCGTGTCAGTTTGCTCGATACGGATCATAGATATGCCCAGGCACTGGCAAGACCTGGCTACACATGCGACTCCGCGCCGGCCAGCTCCTCCAGGATCGCGCATTCGGGATCGTCATCGCCCGGGCACGCCGCCGCCAGCGCCGCCAGCTCGGCGCGCATGTGCTGAAACTCCGCGATCCGGCGGTCGATCTCGGCGATCTTCGCCTGCGCCAGCGCCTTCACGTCGCGGCTGTGTCGGTTCGGGTCGCGATAAAGCGCCAGGAGCGCGCGGCACTCCTTGATGCTGAAGCCGACAGCGCGCGCGTGCCGGATAAAGCGCAACAGCTCCGCGTCGGCCTCGGAATAATCGCGGTAGCCGTTCGCGCCGCGTTGCGCCGGACCGATCAGGCCGATGTCCTCGTAATAGCGGATGGTCTTTGCCGGCACGCCGCTGGCGCGTGCCGCCTCGCCGATATTCATGGCTGTCTCCGGTGAATCTGCGGCGGCGCTTAAGAGCCTGCGCCCAGCCGCGAGCGCTGGCTGCCGTTGGTCATCCAACGTAACAGCTCCTGGCTGACATCATGAAACGCCGTGGTGATCGCGGCAACACCTTCGCTCACCGAATCAGACCCCGCCCGAATGCGCGACTCGAATTGGCGACTGGCGATCACCTTGCCGGCACGCTCATCGACAATCTTCGCGGAAATAACGACATGGCTTTCCGGTGGCTTGCCATTTACCGACATTTCGAACGCGCGAATGGCGGTCTGCAGCGAATAGCTGCTGGTTACACGGTCATCCTCGGTGACAACCGCACGGAAATGGCCACTGTCCTCCAGCGCTTCGGTCAGCCGGGCGCGCACGAGGCGTGGCAACCGATCACTCCAGGCAGAGTTGGGATAATAACTGATCCGCTCATTCGCCGGGCGCACCAAAATGCGCTCGGTATCCAGCGCGCGTACCGTGGAAGGGGTGCGCACCACGAGTTGGATTGGTAGCGGCTGCCCACGCGTGGCGCTCACCTCCGGCGCGATGAGGTCATAGGTCTGCGGCGGCGTGCCATCCAAGGCAAGCGCACAGCCGCCCAAGACTAGCGCCAAACACAGCCCGATTATGTTACGCCCAGCACGCATTGATCGCGCAGATCTCCACCGCAACCCCGACTCTCGCACGCCTAAGGGGTACTATCCTGAGCCGCGATGTTCAATCTGCTATTGCGAGGGCTGATACTCAGGCACTTGAGAGCCGCCAAGCAGCATCTGCTGCGGATTTTCTTCGAGTTTGCGGACCACCCGGTCGAGGCTGTCCGCTAAGCGCCTGCCATCTCTCATGAAAAGTTCGAATTGACGGATTCCGCGCTCGGCTGAAACAGTCAGTTCATCGGCGCGATCGCCCAGTGAGCGATCCAGCTTCTCCGCAAGCTGGCGAAAGGATTGCGCCGCTTGTTGCGCCTCGGCCACAACGGAGTCCTCATCATCGGCAACATATTTCGAGAACTTCTCGATGGTCGATTCCAGATTCGTTGCCATCCGCGAAATCCGCTCGGACACGTCGCGGGCATTCGTCACGATCACGCTGACATCCTCGCTATGGTTGTTCAGCGTTGCGGTAAACGTCTCGACATTCTTGATCGTCTGCCCGATGGCCTGCTCATTTGCGCCGACGAGGTTGTTCAGACGCCGGATCAACGCGCGTACCTCGCCCAGCGCCTCAGGCGCAGCGCTCAGCAGCGACTTGGATGAAGCCACATCCGCGATAATCGTGGGGTATTGCTCGCCAGCTTCCGCCCGCAGCGGCGGCGAACCCGGTACGCCTGGCGTGATCTCCAGCGCGACGACGCCGGCCAGTCCCTGCTGTACGATCTTGGCGCGCGATGTGTCGCGAACCGGCGTGGAGGGTTTCACCGAGATCAGACCGCGCACCTTGGCCGTGTCCTCGGGCATGATTTCGAGCGTATCGACCTCACCCACGCGGATGCCGTTGAACAAAACGGCGCTGCCGCCGCCCAGCCCCTGCACGGAACCGTCAAAAATCACATGGTATCGCTGTGCGCCAGCGCCGCCGGCCGAGTTGTTCACCCAGTAGACGAAGGCGAAGCCGAGCCCCAGCAGCGAAACAACAAACAGCCCTATCAGAACATGGCTCGCGCGCGTTTCCATCAGTTTTCACCTTCATGGCTGCGGTGCACGCGGGCGCGCTCTCCGCAAAAATATTCATTCACCCAGGGATGCCCCGGGGCATCCACCAGCTCCGACGGCGCGCCCTCCCGCACGATCACACGGTCAGCCAGCACTGCAACCCTATCGCAGGCTGTGAAGATGCTGTCGAGATCGTGCGTGATCATGAACACAGTCAGGCCGAGTGTCTGTTGCAAGCTCAGGATGAGCTGGTCGAAGGCTTCCGCGCCGATCGGATCGAGTCCGGACGTGGGCTCGTCAAGAAAAACGATCTGCGGATCAAGCGCCAGCGCGCGCGCTAGTCCGGCACGTTTGCGCATACCGCCCGAAAGCTGCGAAGGGTACTTGTTTGCCGCGTCCGCCGGAAGGCCAACCAGGGCCAGCTTGAGCATCGCCAGTTCACGGCGCACGGCGGGTGGCAGGCCAAGCTGCTCGCGCATCGGCACTTCGATGTTCTCGCGCACCGAAAGCGAGGAGAACAGCGCACCGTCTTGAAAAAGCACACCCCAGCAATTCGTGCGTGCGAGCCGCTGCTTCGCTTTCCGGCCCGTCGTGTTCGTCTCAAAAATGCTGATGTCGCCCGCATCGGGCTGCAGAAGACCCGTAATGCAGCGCAGCATGACGGATTTCCCGGTGCCGGACCCGCCGACGATGCCGAGAA
>CAZNGB010000190.1:1549-3111 GCA_964572465.1 uncultured Hyphomicrobiaceae bacterium | reverse complement strand
GCCGCGCCGCGAACCGGCGTCCGGCAACCGGGATCGACATGAGATAGGCCAGAGAGCCGGCCAGCAGGCTCAGATACGGATAGGTGAGAAGAACCGCGGCCAGCGTCGCCGCCACGGCGAACAGCGGAAGCACCAACCTCCGGTCAATGTTGCGGCCCGCCGACTTGCCCGAAAATGTCGGCTGCCAACTGACCAGCAAACCGGCCATCAAGACGGTATGCAAGAATGCGAAGGCAGTGAGCACGGGCCCCTCGGGCGCACCCATTCCGGCCGCATAAAACGGCAGCAGCACTACGATGGCTCCGGCCGGAGCTGGTACGCCCGTCGAATAGCTCGTCTGCCAGCGCGGCCGCACTTCATCCAGTTCGGTGTTGAAGCGCGCCAGCCTCAGCGCAGTGCACAGCGCGAATATCAGCGCCGCGAGCCAGCCGAGGCTTGGCACCGAAGCGAAGGCCCAAACATACAGAATGACCGCCGGTGCGACGCCGAAATTGACAAAATCCGCAAGGCTGTCCAGCTCCGCGCCGAACCGCGATGTCGCCTTGAGCATTCGCGCCAGCCGCCCGTCCAGACCGTCGAGGACTGCCGCCAGCAGGATCGCCGCGATCGCCAACTCATAGCGCGCGTCGATGGCCATGCGGATTGCCGTGAGCCCCGCGCAGAGCGCCAGCAGCGTCACCAGGTTCGGGATCAGCGCGCGGATCGGCACATGCCCGCGTCGCGCCAGAAATGCCGGCCGCCGGCTGTTGCCACCCTTGCGCGACCCTGTGTTCAATGCACCCGCACCTCATAGCCTGAAGAGATCCCGGACAGGTCCATCAACACCGTCTCTCCCGCCACCATGCGCTGGTTCTCGCCGACCATCATCTTGCGCTCCCCAGCTGCATATACGTCTACCCGGCTGCCGAAGCGGATGATGCCGATGCGTTGGCCCGCGCTCACCGTGTCGCCCTCGCGCACAAAAGGCACGATCCGCCGCGCGACGTAGCCTGCGATCATGACCACGCCGATCCGCTCGCCGTCCGGCTTCTCGATCACGATGGCCTGGCGCTCGTTCTGCTCGGAGGCTTCCTCGCTCTCGGCATTCAGGAACAAGCCCGGCTCGTGCCGCGAGGAAAGGATGCGCCCGCCAACCGGCGCGCGCACCACATGCACGTTGAAGACCGACAGGAACGTCGAGAATACGGTCATCGGGGCTTCGCCAAGTGCTGTCATTTCCGTGGGCGGCGGGCGGCGCCGGATGGCGATCAGTTTGCCATCGGCTGGCGCGATCAAGAGGTTGTTGGCGATGGGCGTTGCCCGGGCGGGATCGCGGAAAAAATAGGCCATGGACAGCGTCGCGATGAGCGCGAGCCATCCCAGCGGCGGCCAGATCAGGAACAGCACCAACGTCGCAAGCGCGCCGATGACGATGAACTTGTAGCCTTCGCGGTGGATGGGATCGACCGCGCCGATGACGGAGTCCCAGATAGATTTGCCCTTCGGATCGGATGTGTTCATCGCGGATGTCCCATGGCGGTTGTCCTCTTGCGTCCACGGCGCAGGGCGAGCTATTCCGCCGG
>CAZNGB010000190.1:0-1449 GCA_964572465.1 uncultured Hyphomicrobiaceae bacterium | reverse complement strand
GTATAACCACGGCGCGACCTGATCGCCCTCGTCGCTAACCTCAGCCAGACGCTCGCGGGCGGCCTCGGCCTCGCGTTGGCGGTGCCACATGCTGGCATAAAGACCGTCGCGCGCCAGCAGGTCGGCATGGCGTCCCTGCTCGACGATTCGGCCTTTATCAAGGACAATGATGTTATCTGCGTGGACAATCGTGGACAGACGATGCGCGATCACCAGGGTCGTGCGGTTCTCTGCCACGCGGTCGAAGGCGTCCTGAATTTCCTTTTCCGTGTGACTATCGAGCGCGGAGGTTGCCTCGTCCAGCATCAGGATCGGCGGACTTTTCAGGATCGTGCGGGCGATCGCCACGCGCTGCTTCTCGCCGCCGGACAGTTTGAGACCGCGCTCGCCGACCATCGACTCGTAACCGTCCGGCAAGTCGCGGATGAACCCGTCGATCTGGGCCATCGCGGCTGCTTCGCGCACCTGCGCGTCGCTGGCGTCCGGGCGGCCATAGCGGATGTTGTACGCGATCGTGTCATTGAACAGCACCGTGTCCTGCGGGACGATGCCAATGGCTGCGCGCAAACTCTCCTGCGTCACCTCGCGGATGTCCTGACCGTCGATCAGGATGCGCCCGCCGTTCACATCATAGAACCGGAACAGCAGCCGCGAAATGGTCGACTTGCCCGCGCCGGTCGGGCCGACGATCGCGACCATCTGCCCTGCCGGCACCACGAAATCCACGCCGCGCAAGGTCTGGCGTTTGCCGTCGTATGAAAATTCAACATTCTCGAAGCGGATTGCGCCGTCAGGCACGCGCAGCGCCCTGGCGCCGGGCTTATCTGTGATTTCCGGGTCTTTCTCCATCAGCGCGAACATTGTCTCTATGTCCACCAGCCCCTGTTTGATCTCCCGGTAGACCATGCCCATGAAATTGAGCGGAATATAAAGCTGGATCAGCAGCGAGTTGATGAGCACGAAGTCGCCGATGGTCTGCGTACCTGCCGCGACCGCATTCGCCGACATCAACATGCACACGGTCAGCCCGATGCTGAAGATCAGGGCCTGTCCCGCATTCAGAAAGCCGAGTGTGTAGTAGGTCCGGATCGCCGCCTGTTCATAGTTGGCCATCGAGTGGTCGAAACGTCGGCTCTCCCAGCCTTCATTGCCGAAATATTTGACGGTCTCATAATTGAGCAGGCTGTCGATCGCTTTGGTGCTGGCGTCATTGTCCGACGCGTTCAATTCGCGGCGGATCGCCATGCGCCATTCGCTGGCCTTGAAGGTGAACAGCATGTAGATGCCCAGCGTCAGCAGGATGACCAGCGCATATTCCAGCCCGAAGAAGAAGGCGAACATGCCGCATACCAGCGTAAGCTCCAGCAGCGTCGGTACGGTGTTGAGCACGCCCATGCGGATAATGAGTTCGACCGCCGACTTGCCACGCTCGATCACGCGGCTGAGGCC
>CAZNGB010000189.1:0-3148 GCA_964572465.1 uncultured Hyphomicrobiaceae bacterium | reverse complement strand
CGGCGCTCACCTGCGAGACCCGCAACGGCGTGTGCAGCAAGTGCTACGGGCGCGACCTGGCTCGCGGCACGCCGGTGAACCTGGGCGAGGCGGTCGGCGTGATGGCCGCACAGTCGATCGGTGAGCCGGGCACGCAGTTGACGATGCGCACATTCCATATCGGCGGCACCGCGCAGGTTGTCGACTCCTCGTTCCTGGAATCGAATTTCGCGGGCACCGTCGAGATCAAAAACAAGCACGTCGCCAAGGACAGCCAGGGCCGCCTGGTGGCGATGGGCCGCAACATGTCGGTGCTCGTGCTGGACGACGAAGGCAAGGAGCAGGCGTCCTACAAGATCGTACAGGGCGCACACATGAAGGTCGATGATGGTGACAAGATCAAGCGCGGCCAACGTCTGGCGGAATGGGACCCGTACACCCGCCCGATCCTGACAGAGACGACCGGCAAGGTGGACTACGAAGACCTCGTCGAAGGCGTTTCGGTCAGCGAGCAGACCGAGGAGACCACCGGCATCACCCAGCGCGTGATCGTCGACTGGCGCTCCAATCCGCGCGGGGCCAGCCTGCGTCCGGCGCTCGTCGTCAAGAACGCCAAGGGCAATGTCGTGAAGCTCAAGCGCGGCGGTGAGGCCCGCTACCAGATCCCGGTGGGCTCGGTGCTTTCGGTCGAGCCAGGGCAGGACGTCAAGGCGGGCGACGTGCTCGCGCGCATCCCGCTTGAAAGCGCCAAGACCCGTGACATCACCGGTGGTCTGCCGCGCGTGGCCGAGCTGTTCGAGGCGAGACGTCCGAAGGACCACGCGATCATCGCGGAAGCCTCGGGCACGATCGAGTTCGGTCGCGACTACAAGAACAAGCGCACCATCATCATCCGTCCCGATGAGGAGGATGCAGAGCCCTCGGAATACCTGATCCCGAAAGGCAAGCATCTCTCGGTTCAGGAAGGCGACCGGATCGAAAAGGGCGAGTTCATCATGGAGGGCTTGCCTGCTCCGCATGATATCCTGGCGATCAAGGGCGTCGAGGAACTGGCGACCTATCTCGTCAACGAGATCCAGGATGTCTACCGTTTGCAGGGCGTGACGATCAACGACAAGCATATCGAGGTGATCGTCAGGCAAATGCTGCAGAAGGTGGAAATCACCGATGCGGGCGAGACGGGGCTTTTAAAAGGCGAGCAGATCGACCGGCTGGAGTTCGAGGAACTCAACCAACGCGCCCAATCCGCCGGCAAACGTCCGGCCGAGGCCGAGCCGGTTCTTCTGGGCATCACCAAGGCGAGCCTGCAGACGCGCAGCTTTATCTCAGCAGCCTCCTTCCAGGAGACCACGCGCGTGCTGACCGATGCCGCGGTGAATGGCAAGACCGACAATCTGGAAGGCCTGAAGGAGAACGTCATCGTCGGCAGACTGATCCCTGCGGGCACTGGTGGCTCGCTTAATCGTCTGAGGGCGATTGCGGCCAAGCGCGACGACATGATCGTCAAGGAGCGGGCCAAGGCGGCGGAACGGCTGGCCAAGGCAAAGAGCGCAGAAACCGAAGCCGAGGGCGACAAGATCAAGGCGGCGGAATAACGCCGACCGCTTTGGCCTCCTCGGTACCTGCGCCGATTTGAGCGCAACAAACGGGCTGCCCGCATGAGCGAAGCGAACTAAGCTGCCTACCGACTCATATCGGGAGGTGAAGGTCATGCGGGCAGAATGTGACGAGGTGAGGTGGGCCGCGATAACTGCGCGCGACCATGCTTGCGACGGGGCTTTCGTGTTTGCCGTACGCACCACTGGCATCTATTGTCGGCCCGGATGCCCGGCACGGCGTCCCAAACCAGAGAACGTCGTCTTCTTCGACAGTGCGGCCGAGGCTCAGGCTGCTGGCTTTCGTGCATGCCGGCGCTGCCGGCCGGACGCGGGCGAGGGGGCCCCGCACACGGAAGCCATCGCGCGCGCCTGCCGCCTGATCGAAGCCAGCGAGACGTCGCCGAGCCTGGATCGTCTTGCCCAAGCCGCAGGTTTGAGCCGGTTTCACTTTCAGCGGGTGTTCAAGCGCCAACTCGGCATGACTCCACACCAGTACGTCACTACACGCCGTCAGGCCCGCGTGCGAGATGTGCTGCCGGAGGCCGCGAGCGTCACCGAGGCGCTGTACGACGCTGGCTATGACAGTTCGGGCCGGTTTTACGCCCAGGCGCGCGCGACGCTCGGCATGCCCGCCAGCGACTATAAGGCGGGTGGACGTGGCCGGACGATCTGGTATGCGCTGGCCGATAGTATTCTCGGCCGGGTGCTGGTCGCGGGCACGGCCCAAGGCTTATGCGCCATCTTTTTCGGTGAGGAGGACGCAGCGCTTGAAGCGGATTTGCACGCGCGGTTTGGCAGTGCGCATGTGGTCGCGGCTGAGGATATGATGCGCGAATGGGTTGAGCGGACCTTGGCTTATCTCGACTTGCCGACAGGCGCATTCTGCTTGCCACTGGATATCCAGGGCACAGCATTTCAGCACAAGGTCTGGGACGCGCTGCGCGACATCCCGTTCGGTGAGACGGCGACCTACGCTGAGGTCGCCCAGTGCATCGGCATGCCGACGGCGACGCGTGCGGTCGCCAGCGCGTGCGGGGCCAATCCGGTCGCGGTTGCGGTGCCGTGCCACAGGGTTGTGCGCGCCGATGGCGGCCTGGGCGGCTACCGCTGGGGCGTCGAGCGCAAGCGGCAGCTGCTGGCGCGCGAGCGCGGCGAAAGTTAGCCGCGCCGCTCCACCATCATCTTCTTGGTCTGGGCAATCGCCTTGGCCGGGTTCAGGCCCTTCGGGCACGCTTGCGTGCAGTTCATGATTGTGTGGCAGCGATACAGCCGGAACGGGTCTTCGAGCTGATCAAGCCGGTCGCCGGTTGCCTCGTCGCGGCTGTCCACGATCCAGCGATAGGCCTGCAGCAATATCGCCGGGCCGAGATACTTGTCGGAATTCCACCAATAGCTCGGGCATGATGCTGAGCAGCATGCGCACATGATGCATTCGTAAAGCCCGTCGAGCTTTTCGCGGTCCTCGCGGGTCTGGCGCCATTCCTTTTCCGGGGTCGTGGAGGTCGTTTCCAGCCAGGGCTGGATCATGCGGTGCTGCGCGTAGAAGTGGGTGAGGTCGGGGACGAGGTCCT
>CAZNGB010000188.1:0-3225 GCA_964572465.1 uncultured Hyphomicrobiaceae bacterium | reverse complement strand
CAGGAACGACCCAGCCGTCAACCTCGAACATCTGGTGATCCCACATGATCTCGAACGGCTGGCCTTCGTTGACCTGGGCGTTGAAGATGCGGCCGTTATATGCCGTGGCGATTACCGCCTCTTCGTCCGCCAGCATCTGCGGAGGCTGAGCGCCTTCCGACCACCAGATCACGCTGTCCTTGATCTCGTCGAGCTTCTCGAATGCGCGGTCCTGGCCTTCCCTGGTCGCCAGCACTTCATAGACCTCGTCGGCGGCGACGCCATCGGCGATCAGCGCCCACTCAAGGTTCTTCTGCGGGATTTTCTGCAGCGCGCGGGTGCCCGGGAATTTTTCCAGGTCCCAGATGTCCGCAATGGTCTGCGGGCCGCCGTCCGGGAACGCCTCGGTGTTGTAGGAAAACATCGTGGCGTACAGGATGCTGGGGACGAAGCAGTCGCCCAGAGTGCCCTCGATGAAATCTGCGGTCGCGGACGCGCCGTCCGGTGCGGGCGCAAACCACTCATCGTGGTCGATCTCCATGACCAGACCTTCGTCGCAAGCGCGTTGCGCGTCGGCCTGCAGCATGTCGACGACATCCCAGGTGACGTTGCCGGCTTCAACCTGCGAGCGGATACCCGCCAGCGCCTGAGCTGACTTGTCCTCGTTGAAGATCTTCACGCCCGTCTTCTCGGTGTAGGGCTCGTGATAAGCGCGTACCTGTGATTCGGTGTAGGCACCGCCCCACGATACGATCGTCAGGGTCTCTTCGGCATTGGCCACCACTGTCGAGGCTGCCATCGCGCCCGCAGCAATCAGCCCTAAGCTTTTAAGTCTCATGCGTTTAGTTCCTCCAGTTAACCAATAGGCTCAAAACGGTTCATTGGTCTTGAGTTTGATTCCGAGCGACGGGTGTCGCCTGGAACACGAGGGCGTGCGCTTTCCCCCCGAAGGCGCACATGATGGGCGTTCATCGCCTTCTTGTTGTTGTGGTCCAATCACGCCGGCTCCTGAGAGCGCCCTGTCAGGAACGCGATGGGAGCCGGCGCTGGGACCGTGAAAAATCGTCAAAGCGGCATCGGATCAAGGGCGCGGCAGTCCTGGCTCGCCCATCCGACTGTTGCCGTTTCGCCTTCTTTTATGATCTTGTGGCCGTGCGTGTTGGGCACCTTGACGATAAAGTCATCATGACCAGCAACCGACATCCGCGTGCGAATATGATCGCCAAGATAGATCAACTCCTCGATGCGACCTTCCAGCTTGTTCGCCGTCGCGCCCTCATCCGGGTTGATCTCGACACGCTCGGGCCGCAGCGACAGCGTTGTACGCGCGCCGACCTCATCCACGGCGACGGCCAGCGCCTCGACAACATGGCCGCCCTCAATCTCGACGTGACACAGACCGTCGTTGTCGAACGACTTGATCGTGCCGTTCAGCTTGTTGTTCTCGCCGATGAACTGGGCGACAAAGCTGTTCTCCGGCTCTTCGTAGAGCACATCCGGCGTGGAAAGCTGCTGGATCACGCCATCATTGAAGACAGCGACGCGATCAGACATCGTCAGTGCCTCGGACTGGTCATGCGTCACATAGACGACCGTTACGCCGAGATTTTCATGAATGTGCTTGATCTCATACTGCATGTGCTCGCGCAGCTGCTTGTCGAGCGCGCCGAGCGGCTCATCCATCAACACGAGCTGCGGCTCGAATACCAGCGCTCGGGCCAGAGCGATGCGCTGTTGCTGGCCGCCTGACAGTTGAGCGGGACGGCGGCCGCCAAACTCGCCCATCTGCACCATGTCCAGGGCACGCGCAACCTTCGCCTTGATCTCGGATTTGGGCAGCTTGCGCACGTCCAGCGGGAACGCGAGGTTTTCCGAGACGGTCATGTGCGGAAACAGCGCGTAATTCTGGAACACCATCCCAATGGCGCGCTTATGCGGCGGCACATTATTGATGGGATTTCCGTTCAACGAAATTTCGCCATGTGTCGCCGACTCGAAACCTGCCAGCATCATAAGGCATGTCGTCTTGCCCGACCCGGACGGCCCGAGCAGCGTGATGAACTCGCCCTTGGCAATGTGCAGGTTCAGATCTTTAACGACGAGCGTCTCGCCATCGTAGCTCTTTTGAACGCGATCGAACCGGACATAATCATCACTCCGATCCGTCTGCGCGACCTTTTCGGTCTCGGCCATGGTTGTCGACAGCTGATCCACGTCGGATTTGTCCTCCGCTGTTTCGCGTCTATCGCCTGGGCCAAACTAAGGCACAACTCGTGCCAGAACCGCGCCCTCGGGGCGTAAACACCGGCACGAGCCATGCTTATAGCTCGCATCAGAATTGTTGATAGGCTATAGCCCGAGTTAACGATGATCAAGGCCAACTTTCGTGGATGGTCGCGAAACGCCCCGCGCGCCCTGCGAAAACAAGGCAGGACAGGCAATGACGACGCGCAAGAAAAATCCCGCGCCCGCAGATGCCCAGGCCCGGCGGGCGGCCCGCCCGGTGGTCTGCTATCCGCCCGAAACGCTGCCGCGGTATGATTCTGAATTCTACGAAACCGCCCGCGATGGCGCGACGCTGAGCAATGAGATCATAGTTCCGGCGCGTACGGCCCACGCCTTTAACGTGCCCGCCGGGCATTTCTTTCGAATCGCCATTACCGACGGGCCGCAGGTTGGCGATCTGAATTTGTGGAACGCGGCGGATCTCTCAGAGCATTTCTTCAGCGGCAAAACCCGCGCGCTGCACGGCACGCACGTCACGACCGGCCACAGGCTCTGGAGCAATCTGCCGCATCTGCGCCCGATGGCGACGATCACGCATGACACGCTGAGCTGGTATGGCTGGGATGATGACGGCGCAGGCGTGCATGATGTGATCGGAACGCGCTGCGACCCCTACACCAACCATTTGCTGCATGGGGCGGACTATGACCACTGCTGCCACTCCAACCTGATCCGCGCGCTGGCGCGCGATGAAGGGCTGGGTGTCGCGGAGGCCGAGCGGCGCGTGCACGATGTCCTCAACGTGTTCATGTGCACCGGTTTCACGCACGATACGCACCAGTATTTCATGAAGGCGAGCCCGGCGCGCCCCGGCGATTTCATCGAGCTGTTCGCGGAGATCGACCTGCTGGCGGCGCTGTCGGCGTGCCCCGGCGGGGACTGCGGCGGCGAGCACTCAAGCGATGCGGCGGCGTGTCATCCGCTGCGCGTGGAGGTGTGGCGGCCGCGCGACGGAGCGCT
>CAZNGB010000187.1:0-3306 GCA_964572465.1 uncultured Hyphomicrobiaceae bacterium | reverse complement strand
ACAGCGCCGCGCGGTCCTTCACCGACTGGCCGGGGTTGAGGAACTCCGCCTTGCCGTAGATGTCGCAGCCGGTTTCCTGGCTTGCGCGCGTCAGCCGTATCAACGGCGTGTTGCCGATGCATTGCAGAGCGTTGTGCTTGACGTTCAAGACGGCTGTCCTTCTGGTGCGGATCGGGCACGCGCTCATGCCCGGGAATCTTTCACATAATCAGCCTACTGAGCGCTGTGCGCGCGCGCAAGGGCGCGTGAGGCTAGCTTGCCTCATCTGTGCGTGAGCGGCTACGGTGCACCCGGTTTCCACAGGCGGGATGCGCCGATGACCGGCAGCGCGCTGTTTTTTTACGTTTCGAAACTGGTTTGGTTCGTGGTTCAGCCCTCCAGCCTGATCGCGCTGCTGCTGATTGGCGGGCTGGCGCTGGCGATCTGGCGGCGGCGCTGGGGGTTGCGGCTCGTCGCGCTCGGCGCGATCGGCTATGTGGTTGCGGGGTTCTCACCGCTTGGCCACTGGCTGATCATGCCGCTGGAGGACCGCTTTGCGCGGCCCGCGCTGAGCGAACCGGTTGATGGCATCATCGTGCTCGGCGGATCGATTGATACATCGATCAGCACGGCGCGCGGCGTGACAGCGCTGAATGAGGCGGCGGAGCGTCTCAGTGAGGGTGCGGCGCTGGCCAAGCAGTTTCCTGGCGCGCGGCTGGTGTTCTCCGGCGGCTCGGCCGAAGTCTTCCATCGCGGTGAAACGGAGGCGGCAGGCGCGAAGCGGCTGTTCGCGCGCCTCGGCATCGCGCCTGAGCGGCTGGTCCTTGAGGATCGCTCCCGCAACACGGCGGAGAATGCGGCCTTCACCCGCGATCTCGTGCGTCAAGCGCCGGGCGAGCGCTGGCTGCTCGTGACCTCGGCGTTTCATATGCCGCGCGCGATCGGCTGCTTTCGCGCGGTCGGCTTCGAGGTCGTGCCGTGGCCGGTCGACTATCGCACCAGCGGCGGGGACGACATCTGGCGCTTTTTTCCGCGCGCTTCGGAAGGGCTGCGCAGGGTCGATCTGGCGGCCAAGGAATGGGCTGGACTGCTTGCGTACTACGTGACCGGGCGCACAAGCGCGTTGCTGCCCGGTCCACACTGAGCGCCGTCCGCGACATGGCGAGCCTAACTGCCCGAGCCGAGATAGCGCAGCGCCGCGCTCGATAGCGCCCCGCCGACCACGCATGGCACGCCCAGCGCGACCTGTCCCGCCGCCGCCGCGCCGACGCACCCCAGCGACAGCGCGACCTGGCCCATCTCCGCCCACCAGGCCGCGTCGCGCTGCGATCCTGGCCCTTTCTGGCGTAACTCGTCGACGGCTGCGATCACATCGGCGCGCAGGCGCGCGGTATCCGCTGTCTCCGCCGAGATGATCACCTCGCTCATGAGGCGCTGCACGGTCTCGCTCTGGTGCGGCCGGATGCGCCGCAGCGCCGCAAGCAGCTCGGCATCGCGCGAGGCATTGACCGCCAGCGTGAACTTGGCCATCCCGCCAGCGGTGAGCTTGTCCAGGCTGTCGCGGTTTTCCGACCAGGGTAGCAGCGCTGCGATCCACGCGATCGGCATGTCCTCGCCGGTGGCGAAATAAAGCCCCCACTGCACGTCGATCAATTCCGGATGGGTGGCGTAGCTGATACGCACCGGCTCCGGCGCCTTTTCGCGGACATAGGTTTCCCAGCGAAAGGCGCGGCGCACCCGGTCCATCGTCGAGGCCTTGGGCGGCGTGAACGGCACCGCATCAAGCGTGGGCAGCTTGCCGGAGATGTAATAGCGCATGAGATGCTTGCGTTCAGGCAGCTTCGGCACGAGGTCCACCATCACCTGCTTCCAGTTTTCCAGCCCGGAATAGGCGATGGCGCGCACGACCAGCCACTGATCCTTGAAGGGCAGGGGCAGGCAATCCGCGGCGATCCGCGCCGCATCCGCTGGGTTGTCGCGCAGCACGCCGGCAAGGAAGCCGACATAGACGCCGGCTTTTTGCGGCTCGTCGAAGGCGCCCTGCTGGCTCAGTCGGCGGATCAGTCCGGGCACTTCCTTAGGCTTCGGGTCGTGGTGGTAATCCTTCATCCATGTCAGGCCGGCCTCGGGCTTGTCCTCGTCGGGCAGCGTGTTGGATTGCGCTGCGTGAACCGGCAGCACGAGCAGCAGGAGAAGCAGAAACCACATCTTTGCCTCGCGAGACTTTGGCAAAACGCTTGACTGTTGCAGTCATGCACAAGCCTTTCGCGTAGAGGGTGTAGATGGCGGTTTTGTGGACCTGCGGGGACGGCGTTTACTGTTGCGCGCTGTCCGGGCTCAGCGTGTCCATATAGGTGAGCAGCGCGCTGATCTGGTCTGGGTGGAGCGTGAATGCCGGCATGTCTTCATGCCCGACCACGATGCCCTCGGCCAGCGCCTCCTGCAGGTTCCAGACTGAATATCGCCCGGCGATTTCCATGAATGTCGGAGCTTCGGCATTCTCCGTCTCATCTTCAGGACCGATGGCGTGGCACGTCCCGCACATTTTCTCGGCCAACTCCCGCCCCGCGGCTAGCTCGTCGGCCAGCGCCGGCAGGCTTGCCGCGCTCACGAGCAGCATGGCCGTTAGCAACGTGCTCGCCCCGTATCGTGATCCTGGCATGGTGTCCTCCCTGCGTATTTCCGTTAGCGGCCGAATGTGGCGATCCCGTCCCGCTCGGAACGATGGCTGCGTCTGACTCGTTGTTGACCTTAGAGCAGTTAGCAGGAGCGGTTTATGAACTGGGAACAAGTCAAAGGCAACTGGCACCAGGTAAAAGGGCGGGTGCGCGAAAAATGGGGCGATCTGACCGATGACGAGGTCGAACAGATCGAAGGCCGCCGCGAGTGGCTCACTGGCAAAATTCAGGAGCGCTACGGCATAACGCTGGAAGAGGCCGAGAAGCAGGTCGACGACTGGCTTGAAAAAATGGACTGAGCCGGCGCACGGATCACAGACGTTGGTGCCGGCCCAGCAAACATGGCGCGGTGGCTGGGGCGGCAGGATTCGAACCTGCGCATGACGGGATCAAAACCCGTTGCCTTACCGCTTGGCTACGCCCCACCAGGAAACCGTGCCCCTCCAGATAACGAAGAATGGCGCCGCGTACAATGCCTGCAGCGACGCATCCGGAAAAGCATTCAACGCGCCGCTTGCGACGCGGGGGGTGGAAAGTTATAACGACCTCATAGCTTTCGTCAAAAGGCGGAGTGTGGCGCAGCCTGGTAGCGCACCTCGTTCGGGACGAGGGGGTCGCAGGTTCGAATCCTGCCACTCCGACCAAGGCT
>CAZNGB010000186.1:0-3391 GCA_964572465.1 uncultured Hyphomicrobiaceae bacterium | reverse complement strand
AGCGCTTGACCTCCGCAAATTGCCGGTAAAGCGGGATCGCCAGCGCCACGGTCGCGGGGCCAAGCAGGAAATGCACGAACTGCGCGCCATCGAAATAGGTGTCGTAATTGGTGCCCGTCGCCACCAGCGCGCCGACGATCAGCACCACGGCGATCAGCACCGGGTTCAGAAGGGGATTCAAGTTCGCGCGCTCGTAAATCCACAGTCCGGCCTGGTACGCGACCAGCGTCAGCGTGAGGTGCAGAAGCGGGCTGGCGCTCAGATAGACCCAGATGTCGCGCAGTTCCTGAAGCGGCTCCATCACTCGCCCTTTCCCGGCCCGCCCGGCCGCAGCCACGCCATCAGCGCCGCCGTCACGCCGATGGTCAGCAGCGTGCTCACGATGAGCGCGGCGGTAATCGGCAGCCATTCACGCTGGAGAAGTTGGACGTGGAGCATCACGCCGACGCCTGCGGGGATGAATAGCAGCGATAGGTTCTTGAGCAGCACGTCGGCCACGGCGCCCAATTCGTCGGGGATGCCGCCGCGCGCGACCAACCCGGCGAACAGGATGGCCATGCCCGCCACCGGCCCTGGCACGGGCAGCGCGAGCGCGGTTACGAACAGCTCGCCCGCAAGCTGGCACACCAGAATAAGCGTGAGATAGCCGAGCATCAGCGCCTCCGTGCCACTGTAGCGCGTGGCAAAAAGATCGACTCTGCTAAACCCTTGTCATTGCGAGCGCAGCGAAGCAATCCAGAACATCCAACAGTCACCGCTGGATTGCTTCGGCCCTACGGGCCTCGCAATGACATGGTCCAGATTGATTTGGGAAAGGTGTTAGACCCCGTAAAAGTCGCGGTACCACGACACGAAGCGCGGGATGCCCTCATCCAGCGGAGTCGATGGCCTAAAACCCACATCGCGCGCCAGGTCGTCGACATCGGCATAGGTCTCCGGCACGTCGCCGGGCTGCATCGGCAGGAAGTTCTTTTTCGCGTCCTTGCCAACCGCGCGCTCGATCGTCTGGATATATGTCATCAGCGGCACCGGCTGGTTGTTGCCGATGTTGTAGATGCGGTAAGGCGCGCTGGATGTCGCCGGATCGGGTGCGGCGCTCTCCCAGGCCGGATCGGGCGCGGCCACACGGTCCACCACCCGCACCACCCCCTCGGTGATGTCGTCGATGTACGTGAAGTCTCGCGCGTGCTTGCCGTGGTTGAACACGTCGATTGGCTCGCCCGCGATGATCTTTTTCGTGAAGATGAACGGCGACATGTCCGGCCGGCCCCACGGCCCATATACGGTGAAGAAGCGCAGTCCGGTGACCGGGAACTGATAGAGATGCGCGTAGGTGTGCGCCATCAGCTCGCCGGCCTTTTTAGTCGCGGCGTAGAGGCTCAGCGGGTGGTCGACGTTTTGATGCACGCTGAACGGCATCTTTGTGTTCGCGCCATAGACGGAGCTAGAGGAGGCGTAGACCAGATGCTCGATCTCGCCGTGGCGGCAGCCCTCCAGTATATTTAGCAAACCGACGATATTGGAGTCGGCATAGGCGTGCGGATTTTCTAACGAGTAGCGAACGCCCGCCTGCGCGGCCAAGTGGACAACACGGTTGGGCCGTTCTTCGAGGAAGATTTCGGCGGTCGCCTCGCGGTCGGCGAGATCGGCGCGGATGAAGCGGAAGCCGTTGCGTCCCTGAAGTTGCGCCAGGCGCGCCTCCTTCAGGCTCACGTCGTAATAGTCATTGAGGTTATCGACGCCCGCGACCTCGTCGCCGCGGTCCAGCAGCGCCCTGGCCACATGAAAGCCGATAAACCCGGCAACGCCCGTCAGCAGAACCTTCATGACACCTCATAACCTGAATGCCCACCGCCACGCGAACGAATGGCTCTGCCTTAACGGGAAATGGCTAGCCCGACAACTCCCGGGATCGGCGCAGCGCGGCCGCCACGGCCCGCTTCATCAGGTCACGCAGCCCCGGATCTCCCATCAGTTCGGCCAGCGCAGCCTCTGTGGTGCCGCCCGGGGAAGTCACGTTCTCTCGCAGCTTCGCCGCCGGATCATCGCTCTGCGCCATCAGCGCGCCAGCCCCCTGCACCGTCACGCGCGCAAGCTGCTCCGCCAAGTCGAGTGGCAAGCCGGCCTCAACGCCCGCATCAGCCAGGCATTCCGTCAGCAGAAAGACATAGGCCGGACCCGACCCGGACACGCCGGTGACGGCGTCCATCAGGCTCTCGTCCTCGATCCACGCGACCTCGCCAACCGCGCGCAGCAACTCGGTGCAAACCCGTGCCTGTTCCGGGCCGACATGGGCGTTGGCGCATGCTACCGTCATGCCGCGTCCGATAGCCGCAGGCGTGTTGGGCATCGCCCGCACGATGGCGCGGTTCATGCCCAGATGCGCGGCGATACTGTCGATTGTGCGCCCGGCAGCGACAGACATGATCACCGTGCTGCCGCCGATCAGATGCGCAAGCCCCGGCAGAACCTGATCCATTCGCTGCGGCTTGACCGCCAGGATGATCACACCGGGAACGGTCATCACGGCTTCGGGGCCGACGGCGAGGCTGACGCCGTAGGTGTCGCGCAAGCTCATCGTCTCGGATGGCGGGCCGGGATCGACCACGATGATCTGTTCGGGATCAACGCCGCCGCGAAGCCACGCTTTCAGCATCGCGCCGCCCATACGGCCCGCGCCGATGAGGGCAATCGGCTCGCTCAGCGGGATCGTTGTGGGATTGTCAGGCATGTAAGGTCCGCTCCGTTTTGGCGGAGCATATCACGCCTGGCCCTCGGTCTCGAACATCGTGCTGGCGAGCGCTTCTTCGGCGCGCCGCCCGGCCCATACGACGAATTGGAAAGCCTGATAATACCGCTCGCAATTCTCGAGCGCGGCGTGCAGCAGGCTCTCGCACTGGTTCGGTGTCGGATCGGCGGATGTCAGCAGCAGCGCATGACGATAGAGTAGCAGCCCCTCATGCGCCCAGAAGTCGAAATGGCCCAGCCACAGCTGTTCGTTGATGAGCGCGAGCAGGCGGTAGACCTCATGCAGGCGCGCGTCGGGCACTTTCAGGTCGAAGGTGCAGGCCATATGCAGCGATTCCAGATCGTCGCGCCAATTTAGCGAAATGTGATAGTCGCTCCACGACCCCGCGACCGCCAGCGTCAACTCATCTTCGGCGCTGCGCTCAAACGGCCAGTCCTGCGCCGATGCGATTTGCTCCACCAGATCGACCGGATGCGCCACGCGCTCATAGATCGGTTGGGAAAATGCCATGCCCTGTCTTTCTGCCCGCCGTTTTTCACGTTGTTGATCCGGGGCTACGGACAAACCTGTCGCAGCCCCCGCGAAATACAGGGGTGACGCCGAACGATCCCCATGAACTTGATTTGATTGTGCCCAAAACTG
>CAZNGB010000185.1:0-3407 GCA_964572465.1 uncultured Hyphomicrobiaceae bacterium | reverse complement strand
CCCAGGCGGTGCCATAGATGCGCTGGAGCATCGGGTTGTTGGAATCGCCGCGCCAGTACGCGCCCGCGAGGCGCATCAGCTTGAACGCCTTGCCGACCTTGGCGGTCGAGGTCATGTGCGGACCGCGGCACAGGTCGAGCCATTCGCCCTGCCGGTAGATGCGGATGTCCTCGCCTTCGGGGATCGCGTCGATCAGTTCGACCTTGTAGGTCTCGCCCTTCTCGCGGAAATGGCGCTTGGCCTCCTCGCGGTCCCAGACCTCCTTGGTGAACGGCTTCCCGCGCTCGATGATCTCGCGCATCTTCGCTTCGATCTTCGGCAGGTCGTCCGGATGGAAGGGCTCCTCGCGCGCGAAGTCGTAATAAAAGCCGTTGTCGATCACCGGGCCGATCGTGACCTGCGTATCGGGCCAAAGCTCCTGCACCGCCTCAGCCATGACATGCGCGGCGTCGTGCCGGATTAGCGGCAGGGCTTCGGGGTCGTCGCGGGTAAGAAACTCGATTTTCGCGTCGCTCTCGATCGGGTCGGCGAGATCGCGCACATCGCCGTCGAGCTTCATGGCGACGGCTTTCTTGCTCAGCGATTTCGAGATTTTGGCAGCGAGGTCAGCGCCGGTTAAGCCGGCTTCGTATTGACGCTGCGCGCCGTCGGGAAAGGTCAGGTGGATCATGCTTTCGCTCCTCTCACTCCCGCCAACAAAGCGGGTAAGACATTACGTCAGGAGGGATGGCGGCGCGCGCGCGCGATGTCAACCGGCGACCGGCGCTTGCCACGAAAAAAGCCCGCCACGTGGGCGGGCTGCGAAGTTGAGGATGAGAGCGAGACGAAGGTTAGACGCGACCGTGATGGGCCGCGCCTATGATTATTCATCAGTAACCGTAGTAATGGTGCCGCCGATAATACCGCTTGCGATAGTACGGGCGGTGATAGCGGCGGTAATGACGCCGATAATGGCGGCGCTTACGATAATATGGCCGGGCATAACGCCGATAATATTTGTATCTGTGCCCGTAATAACGGCGATGATGGTAGGCATCCTTGACCGTCTTGGCAGCCATGGCGTCAACAACACCCGCCGCGGGGGCCAGCGCTGTGGCCGCTGGTGCAGCCGAAGCCGGGGCGGCGAACCAACTTGCCGCTACGGCGAGTGCCAAAGCGATCGAAGCTACGAGACCGTAACGCATATTATGCTCCTTCTCCCGCGCGCGGCACGCGTGCGGTTGTCGGACCTTTCCTCGGTATTTTAGTAAATGGGAACGCATGCCGCCCGGTTCACCGCCGCCTCGACAAAAAACTGAACACGAACACGTGAAGATCACGCTGAGCTACGCTGATGCTCGGCCTGGTGTCGAGCGCTCGCTTCCATTTCGTGACGCGTCCAGCGGCCGTAACGCCAGGGCGCAAGCGGGTGGCGCTCCCCGCGCAAATCCGGCACGGGGTCAAAGCCATCCGTCCCCCATGGGTGGCAGCGCACAAGCCGGGACAGCGTGAGCCAGCCGCCTTTCCACGCGCCGTTCTTGTCGATTGCTTCCAGCGCATATGACGAGCAGGTCGGCAGATGGCGGCAGCGCGGCCCGATCAACGGCGAAATCACATAGCGGTAGAAGTGGATCGGCAGCTTCAACGCCGCGCGCGCCATGCGCCCCAGCAGCCCGGACCACTTAATATGGCGTGCCGTCATTGCGCGTGAACACCCATTTGCCATCGACCTTATGCGCCTTCATTTCCACGTCCGGGTAATAGGCCCGCTCATCTGGCGTGCGGGTTCCGATCTCCAGATACACCAACGGCTCATCGGTATCGTTCGCGAGCCGGTGCGCATTCGACTCGCCCGCCGGGAAGCCCGCGAACATGCCAGGGCCAAGCGTCTCCTCTCCCTCTTCGGTCACAAGCGTTGCTTCGCCGGAAATGATATAGACGAACTCATCCTCTTTTTCGTGCCAATGGCGCTGCGAGGACCAAGCGCCTGGCTCAAGGGTCACGAGGTTGACGCCAAACTGGCTGAGGCCAACGATATCGCCCAGCCGCCGCTTGAGCCGGCCTTGGAGCTGCTCGCGAAAAGGGTGCGGATAGACCGATCCGCGCCGTGCATCCACCTGCCGGCTGTCAGCCACCTTGGCCATGTCCGAATACCTTCCCCGGCTAACTTCCGGCCGCCGCGTTGGGCCTATCGGCTCCGCCGGCTTCATATTGGCTTATTGCCTGTTCCAGCGCGTCGAACACCAACAGCGTCGAGGCGTGCCGCGCGCGATAGTCACGCACCGGCTCCAGCAGCGCAAGATCGGCCCAGCGTCCGCCAGGCGGGGCGCCGCCCACCTTCAGCATATCGCGCATCTGCGTCGCAACGACGCGGAACTCAGAAACCGGCGTGCCGATGATCTCGCGCGCGACAATCGAGGCAGTCGCCTGGCCGAGCAGGCACGCCTTCACCTGCTGCCCGAAATCGACAATCCGCCCGTCCTCGAATGATACATCGACCGCCACCGTCGAGCCGCACAGTTTGGAGTGCGCCGAACCGCTGGCATCGGGGGCGGACAATCGCTGCGTCCGGCTGATCGACGCTGCCAGTGCCAGCAGTTCATCAGCGTAAATGTCCTCAAGATCGGTCATTCTGCCTTCCGGCGTTCAGATAACCAGGCTTGTGATTCATCCCAGCGGGCAGATTGTTCGTACTCGCTCTGGTCGCCCATACTTCACGCGCCCAGGCCTATGCCTTATATCCCGGAGAGACGGCCACTTCTTTCATCATGACAGCAAGAATGGGAACGCTGGGATCAGCATGTCAAGATGCGCGGGGGCCGCAGGGCACCATGCGGGCCGACCTCTCAACGAACCACCAGCGCAAAAAGCTGAGCTTTGGATAGACAAAATATGAAAGCCTCGTTGAACACCTCCACCGCCGATATCGAGGCCCCGGCGCGCAATAACGGCGTGGGCGGCGTCGAGGCGGAAAACGGCCTGGAGCCGGCCCCTACGCGCGAAGACGCCGAAGCCGCCGTGCGCACGCTGATCCTGTGGGCAGGCGACGATCCGGCGCGCGAAGGTCTGCTGGACACGCCGCGGCGCGTTGTGGACGCTTACCGCGAATATTTCGCCGGGTATCATGAAGATCCGTTTGAGGTGCTGTCGCGCACCTTCGAGGAGGTGCACGGCTATGATGATCTGGTGATGCTGCGCGATATCCGGCTGGAATCGCATTGCGAGCATCATATCGCTCCGATCCTCGGCGTGGCGCATGTTGCTTATCTGCCCCGCGACCGGGTCGTGGGCATCTCGAAGCTCGCGCGGGTCGTGGAGATCTTCTCGAAGCGGCTACAGACGCAGGAAACGATGACCGCGCAAATCGCCGAGGCGATCGAACAGGCGCTGAAGCCGCGCGGCGTGGCGGTATTGGTCGATGCGCTGCA
>CAZNGB010000184.1:0-3438 GCA_964572465.1 uncultured Hyphomicrobiaceae bacterium | reverse complement strand
GTTTCCGATGCCAGCAGCCGGATCTGCTCGCGGATGTCTTCAACCTTGTCGCGCTCGCGGTCGACGAATTTCTGCCAGCCGCGCCCCTTGAGCTTGGCAACGCGGTCGAGCCAGTTCGGGTCCAGTTCGCTGCCGTAATACTCACGCAGGAACTCGTCGCGCTTGACGCCGTGGGATTCGGCCAGGCGGAGCAGCCGGCCCTCGTAACCCATCAGCCGCTTGTTGATGTCGTAAAGCTGTTCGAGGAGCGATTCGATGCGGTTATTGTTGAGGGACAGGCTCTTGACGTCGACGATAATGGCGCCCTGCAGCTTCCCGTAGCGGCGCTGCTGCTGCGGGCTGAGCGCCTCGTTCGCCATCTTCTTTTCGACGAGTTGATCCTGAAGCTTGCGCAGCTTCTTGTATTCCTCGGCAACGCGGTCGAAGGTCTCCAGAACCTTCGGCTTCAGTTCCGCCTCCATCGCTGCTATGGAGATGCTGTTGTCGTAATCGTCGTCGTCATCATCCTCGGCCACGGCCGCATCGCCGCCGGCATCTGGCTGTGCTTCAGCGGTTTCGGTGGCGTTGTCGTTGTCCGCAACCGTGGCCGCGCTGCCGTTGACAGCGGCGTTTTTCGCAGGCGTTTTGTCCTCGCCATTGACCGCTTGGGTGTCCTCAGCAGCGCTGTCGCCCCCTGCAAACGGGCCGGCGTAAGTGGCCTCCAGGTCGATGATGTCGCGCAGGAGGATCTTGCCTTCGTTCAGCTCGTCGCGCCAGATGATGATCGCCTGGAAGGTCAGCGGGCTTTCGCACAAGCCGGCGATCATGGCCTCGCGGCCGGCCTCGATGCGCTTGGCGATGGCGATCTCGCCTTCGCGGGACAAAAGCTCGACGGAGCCCATCTCACGCAGATACATGCGCACAGGATCGTCGGTCCGGTCCGCGGCCGGTTCGGCGGCTCGCTCCGTCTTGGCGGGGGCGGCGCGCTCGTCGGTCAGTTCGCCGCTGGATGTCTCGCCCTGTTCCTCGATCTCCTCGGCCTCGACCACGTTGATGCCCATGTCCGTAAGCATCGCCATCGTATCTTCGATCTTTTCAGAGGAGACCTCTTCGGAGGGGAGCACTTCGTTCAGTTCGTCGTAGGTGACGTAGCCGCGCGCCTTGGCCGCCTTGATCATCTTCTTGACGGCCTGGTCGGACATGTCGAGCAGCGGGCCGTCCTGCCCCTCTGTCTGTCCGGCCTTCTGTTCCTTGTTCTTTGCAGTGCTCGTCGCCATACCCTACTCCAAACGGTGTCAGTTGCGCCGTCGATACCGCGCGTTACGTGACGATTATTGGATTGCCATAAAGCCGCAAGTTATGAGGCGCCTTCGGGCGCGTCACATACCGCGGCCAGGCTCGGCCGAAAGACTTTGTGCGCATCAACCGGTTCGGAATTCGCCGATCTCCGTTCTCACCGCTTACGGTGTCCATGCTAACCAGCTCTTAAACAATCGCGCCACAATGCACACCGTGCAACTCCAAACCTATGTGCGTTGCAAATTGGACACATCAAGCATGCAAGGCCATTGAAATCTCAGGCATCCGACAGGTCGGCGCTGTGGTCGATATTCGCCAATTCTTCGCTCAAAGCGCGCAGCCGCAGGAAATTATCCTCGGATTGCTCATTGGCGAAAGCCTGTTCCGCTGCCGCCAGCTCTTGTCTCAACGCGGATGCCCTGCGATGCAGAAGCGTGATGTGATGCCAGGCAGCTTCGACGTCCGCGCACGGCGCATCCGCGCGGAAATGGGACCCAAGCTCGCACATGCTTAGTCTTTCGGTCTCGTTAAGCGCACCGCTCAGCCCCATGCTTAGCAAGTGATGACGCACCGAATCGATGTCAAGTTGATTTATCGCAACATGAGCGGTAATCAAGGCGTCCAACACGCGCCGCGCCGGCTCGCTTTCAAGCTGTAATGCGGCCAGATCTTCGGCATGGGCATCCAGCAGCCACGGATGGCGCGCCAGCGCCTGTACAATGACCGCCTCGCGCACCGGACAACTGTTATCCGGCCGCCGGACCAGCGCACTATTGACGAGCGCCTCGCTTGCGGTTGTGCGTTCTGGCGGCTGACCACGCGTGGCCTGACGCCAATGCGGCTGCGCCTGTCGATGCGGCCCCTGCGTCCTGCGAGTGCGCGTGGCGGTACGGAACATCTGAAACAGCCTGTCCCGAAATGCGCGCGCATAGTAGTTTCGCACGGTCGGCTCGCTGATGGTCCGGGCGAGCGCGTTCAGCCGGGCCTCCAGCGCCGCGCGCCGCTCAGGCGTCGACCAGTCGCCCGCGCCAGTCTCGCGGTTCCAGATCACGTCGATCAGCGGTTTCGCCTGCTCCAGAACGGAACGCATCGCTCCTGCGCCGTCGCGGCGGATCAGATCATCCGGGTCCAGGCCCTCAGGAAGATAGGCAAAGCGCACGCTCTTGCCCGGTCCGAGCAGCGCCAACGCTGCCTCCGCCGCGCGATAGGCTGCGCGCTGGCCCGCCCCATCGCCATCGAAGCAAAGCACCGGCTCGTCCGCCATGCGCCAGAGCAGCTTGATCTGCTGCTCGGTCAGCGCCGTGCCCAGCGGCGCGACCGCCTGCGGGAAGCCCGCCGCCGCCAGCGCGATCACATCCATATAACCTTCCGCGACAATCACCTCGCCGCACTCATGCGCCGCTTTCCTCGCGTTCGCGGCGTTGAACAGCATCGCGCCTTTGTGGAACAGCGGCGTCTCCGGCGAGTTGAGGTATTTCGCGGGCTGGTCGGGGTCCAACGCCCGCCCGCCGAAGGCGATGACCCGCCCGCGCAGATCAGTGATCGGGAAGATGATGCGGTGGCGGAAGCGGTCATAGGGCGTGGCGATGTCCTCGCCAGCGATGACCATGCCCGCGGCAGCCATGTCCTCCACGCTGAAGCCCTGCGCGGCGAGATGCGACTTGAGCGCGGTGCGCGAAGCCGGGGCATAGCCGATGCGGAAGGCGGCGATCGTCTCGGCGTCCAGCCCGCGGCCGTGGAGATAGTCGCGCGCCTCCGCGCCCGCGTTGCCGCGCAACTGCGCCTGGAACCATGCGCAGGCCGTCTCGGTCAGGCGCAGCAGGCGGTCGCGCTCGGCCTCGCGTGCTTCGTCCTGCGCGGTGGGCTTGGGCAGGTCGACGCCAACCTCGCTGGCAAGCTGCTGCACCGCCTCGGGGAATGACAACCCTTCCGTCTTCATCAGGAAGGTGAAGATGTCGCCGTGCTCGCCGCTCGCGAAGCAATGATAAAAGCCCTTCTGGTCGTTCACCGTGAAGGATGGCGTTTTCTCCTGCTTGAACGGCGACAGCCCGACATACTCGCGCCCCTGCCGCTTGAGCCGGACGCGCCGCGACACGACAGCGGAGACCGGCAAACGCGCGCGGATTTCATCGAGGATGTGCGGCGGGAACTTCATCGGCG
>CAZNGB010000183.1:0-3458 GCA_964572465.1 uncultured Hyphomicrobiaceae bacterium | reverse complement strand
TCCGGCGCGCTGAACCTGACGACGCAGGGTCTGCTCGAATTTGTCGAGATGTTCAAGGCGCCGCAGAAGATGCTTCACCCGCTGCTCACGGCGACGCAGGAGCGCAACTATGTCGGCTCGGAGAACCTGGGTGCGATGCCATATCAAGGCATCATCATCGCCCACTCCAACGAATCCGAGTGGCGCAGCTTCAAGGCTAACCGGAACAACGAGGCCTTCCTCGACCGCATCAGCCTGATCCGCGTGCCGTACTGCCTGCGCGTTGGCGAAGAGGCGATGATCTATCGCAAGCTGCTGGCTCAGTCCGAACTGTCCGAAGCGGCATGCGCGCCTGATACGCTTGAGATGATGGCGCGCTTCTCAGTGCTGACCCGGCTGAAGCCGCACGAGAACTCCTCGCTGTACGCGAAGATGCTCGTCTATAACGGTCAGGATCTGAAGGGCAGCGACCCGCACGCAAAGACCGTGCAGGAATATCGCGACGCCGCAGGCGTGGACGAGGGCATGGACGGCATGTCGACGCGCTTCGCCTACAAAGTGCTCTCGGAGACGTTCAACTTCGACACGGCTGAAGTTGCCGCTGACCCGGTGCATCTGATGTATGTGCTGGAGCAGGCGATCCGCCGCGAACAGCTCGACCGGGAGACCGAGCAGCGCTACATCGCCCTGATCAAGGACGAGCTTGCGCCGCGCTACGCCGATTATATCGGGAAGGAAATCCAGAAGGCTTATCTCGAATCCTATGAGGAGTACGGCCAGAACCTGTTCGACCGCTACATCGCTTATGCGGACGCCTGGGTCGAAGGCAAGGACTTCAAGGACCCCGACACCGGCCAGATCTTCGACCTCGACGTGCTCGATCGTGAGCTTCAGAAGACCGAGAAGCCGGCGGGTATCCGCAATCCGAAGGATTTCCGGAACGAGGTCGTCAAATATGCCCTGCGCCAGCGCGCCCACAACGAGGGCCGCAACCCGCGCTGGACCTCATACGAGAAGATCCGCGAGGTGATCGAGCAGCGCATGTTCTCGCAGATCGAGGAACTGCTTCCCGTCATCACCTTCGGCAGCAAGCAGGACAAGGAAAGCGCGGACAAGCACGAGGCGTTCGTCGAGCGCATGACGGAACGCGGCTACACCGAACCGCAGGTCCGCCGCCTCGTCGAGTGGTACATGCGCATGCGCGAAGCGGGCTGATAAGGCCCGTTTCACCGCCAACTGGCGATCTGACGCCGACAGGACCAGTCATACGATGGCAAATTTGCGGATCATCGACCGCAGACAGAATCCGAGTGGCAAGAGCCTCGGCAATCGTCAGCGCTTCATGAACCGGGCGCGCGAGCAACTGCGCAAGGCGATCAAGGACAATATCCGCCAGCGCAGCATCTCCGATACGCAGTCCGGCGAGACTGTCGTGATCCCCGCCGACGGCACGCACGAGCCGGTGTTTCGCCACGATCCCGAAACCGGCGAGCGTTCGCGCGTTCTGCCCGGCAACAAGGAGTTTCGCGCAGGCGACCGGCTGCCGCGCCCCTCCGGCGGTGCGGGTCGCGGCGGGAGCGAAGGTAGCGAGGACGGCGAGGGCGAGGACGCGTTCGCCTTTACCCTCAGCCGGGACGAGTTTCTCGACCTGCTGTTCGAGGACCTCAAGCTGCCGGACCTCGTCAAGAAGCAGCTCAAGAGCGAAGAGACCGAAAAGCCGAAGCGCGCTGGCCTGACAACCTCAGGCCCGGCGAACAGGCTGAACTACGTGCGAACCGCGCGCCGCTCTCTGGTGCGCCGCGCCGCGCTCAGCCGGCCCAAGCACGATGTGATCGTGCAAATGGAGCGCGAGCTGGAGCGGCTCGAAGAAGAAGAGATCACACCAGCAGATGGCCGCTCGACAGACCGGCGTATCGCCGAGTTGCGCGAGCAACTGGCGCGCGCGCGGCACAAGCGCGCTCGTGTGCCGTTCATTGACCCGATGGACTTGCGCTATAACCGGCTGGAGCATCGCCCGCAGCCGATTGCACAGGCGGTGATGTTCTGTCTGATGGACGTGTCGGCGTCGATGGACGAGGACATGAAGGCGCTGGCCAAGCGCTTTTTCCTGCTGCTGCACCTGTTCCTTGAGCGGCATTACGACAATGTCGAAGTGGTCTTCATCCGCCACACCCAGCACGCCGAGGAGGTGGACGAGCAGACCTTCTTCGAGGGGCGTCAGACCGGCGGCACAGTCGTTTCCTCCGCGCTCAAGGAGATGCTGCGCGTGGCGCGGGCGCGTTATCCGCTGGCCGATTACAACATCTACGTCGCGCAGGCGTCGGACGGCGACAACGTCCGCAGCGACATCGAGACCTGCGTCAACCTGTTGAACGATCGCATCCTGCCGATCACGCAATATATGGCTTATGTCGAGATCAACCCGCCGATGCGCGGGCGCCGCAATATTGCCCGCCGCGGCGAAAGCGACCTCTGGCACGGCTACGGCGAACTCGCGGAGCGCAGGCCGAACCTGGCAATGCGCCGCATCAGCGAGGCGAGCGACATCTTCCCCGTCTTCCGCGATCTGTTCAAAAGCGAAGGACAACCGTCGTGACGCTTGAGAATATCGCCCCAGCGAATCCGCTGTTCCGCGGCGCGGATTGGGATTTCACCACGCTCCAGCGCACCTTTGAGGCCATTGAGCGCGTGGCCATCGACGAGCTCGGGCTCGACCCTTATCCGACCCGGCTGGAGGTCATTACCTCCGAGCAGATGCTGGATGCCTACGCCGCGACCGGTATGCCAGTGATGTATGCGCACTGGTCGTTCGGCAAGCGATTTGCCCAGCAGGAGCTATTCTATCGCAAGGGCTATCAGAGCCTGGCGCTGGAGATTGTCATCAACGCCGATCCCAGCATCTGCTACATCATGGAAGAAAACACCATGGCCACCCAGGCGACCGTGATCGCTCATGCGGCCATGGGGCATAACCATTTCTTCAAGCACAATCAGGTCTTCCAGGCGTGGACCGCGCCGGACACGATCCTGGACGATCTGCGCTACGCCCGCAGCTTCGTGAAGGCGTGCGAAGACAAACATGGCCGTCACGCCGTCGAGCAGGTCCTCGACGCCGCCCACACGCTATTCGCCCACGGCGTGGGTCGTGACAAGGCGCAGCGCCCCGACCCGCTGGAGCAGCGCGAGCGCCTGCGCCGTCGGCGCCGGGAGGCTCTGGAGGCAATGGACGAGCTATGGCTGCGCACCGTGCCCCACACGCTGGGAGATGAAGAAACCGACGCCAAAGAGGCCTATCGCGACGCCGAGCGCCGCGCGCTGGGGTTGCCCGAAGACAATCTGCTGCTGTTCCTGGAATCGCACGCGCCGCTGCTGGAGGACTGGCAGCGCGAATTGCTGTGTATCGTGCGCCAGCTCGCCACCTATTTCGAGCCGCAGCGCCAGACCAAGATGATGAACGAGGGCTGCGCCACCTGGTGTCA
>CAZNGB010000182.1:0-3466 GCA_964572465.1 uncultured Hyphomicrobiaceae bacterium | reverse complement strand
TCGAGGTGTTGGCGATGATGACCGTGCGCTCCATCAGCGGGCGGCCGGTGGTCGGGTCCGTTAGCTCTGGGAATTCGTTGAGCACCTCGGCCATCTCGTTGCCGCGCTCTCCACAGCCGACATAGATGATGACGTCGGCGTGCGCGTGCTTCGCGAGGGTTTCCTGCAGGACGGTCTTGCCGGTGCCGAAGCCGCCGGGAATGGCGGCGCGGCTGCCCTGCGCGATAGGGAACAGCGTGTCAAGGATCCGTTGCCCGGTGATGAGCGGCTGGTCGCCGGGCAAGCGCTCGCGCACGGGGCGCGGGCGGCGTACGGGCCAGGGATTGTAAAGATGGACCTCATGGCGTTCGTCATCGGCGTCGCGCACGACCATCAGGGCTTGTTCGGGGTCGATCTCGCCCTCGTTCGCGATTTCCTCGACCGTGCCGGTAGCGTTGGGCGGTACGAGGCATGGTTCCTCCAGGCCGTACATCGTCACATGCGCGAATATCTGCCCGCCCTCGACCGCATCGCTCTTGCTCACCTGAGGCCGGAAGCGGGTCTCCGTGTCGTCGCCCTCCACGAAGCGTTTCTCGGAGAGCGGGCGCAGCAGGCCGTCATAGATATTGCCGAGCAGCCCCGGCCCCAGCGGTATCGACAGCGGCTGGCCGGTCCCGCGCACCGGATCGCCGGGTTTCAGGCCGGTCGTGTCCTCATAGACCTGCGCGACGAACTCACGCCCGCGCAGGCGGATGACTTCGCCGGGCAGGCCGGCCTCGCCAACCTCGATCGCCTCACCGAGCTGGAATGCGTCGTCGGTGAGCGCATGCAGCACTGGCCCGCCGATCCAGCGGATGCGCGCTTCAGCCATGCGCTGATCCCTCTTTATTGTTGTCGGCGGCCTGCACTCCCGCCAGCCGTTCGATCTCGGCTATCAGCGCGGCCTGAACCCGTTGCTTCTGCGCGAGAAGGGCTTGCGGCGTGGCGTCGAGCGTCGCGCCATCCGCCTCAATGCGCAGGCCGGCGTCGATGTCCTCGGAGGCCTCCGCTTCGGCATCCTCCACGCCCTTTTCGTCGAGCCAGCCACTGAGTTTGTCGCGGAAGGCATCGTCGGTGTCGGCCGGATAGACCACCCGCCAGCCTTTGCGCTGGAGGCGGAACGCCGCGATGTCGATTGTCTCCTTGGCCCATGCTTCGCGGTTTTCAGCGCTCTGCCAGCGCGCCTTGAGCGCATGTTTCAGCTTCGGCCACGCCTTTCTGGCGATGTCCGTAAGCGCCGATTGATGCCGCTGACGCAGCTCGGTGTCGCGCTGGGCCTTGGCCTGATCCATGCGCTTGGCGCGGTCACGCCGCAGTTCCTCCGCCGCCCCGTGGAACCGCTGGCGCCCGCTGCGATATGCGCGCTTCGTGATGCCGCGCGCCTGCTTGCGCGCCTCATTTAGGATGCGCTTGCGCTCGTCGTCCTTGCGCGCGTTGATAGCGTCGATAAGTGCCTGGGCCTGCGTCTCGGCCAAATGTTGATCGGCTTCGCCCATTACTCTATGCCCAGCGTTGCGCGGATCTTGGCGGGCAGATCCTCGGGCCGCGCCCGCTCGCGAATGTCGGGGATCACCGTCACGGTCGGCCGCTTCGCCGTGAGCGCCTTTTCCAGCATCGCCTCGGGCAGGTATCCGGCGTATTCCGCCGTCAGCACGACCACCTCGGCCTCCGCGCGGGCGCTGGCGAAAGCGTCCGCCGCATCCTCGGGCAACGGCGAGGCTGTGCTTACGCCCATCAGCCGGAAGCCAGTACACGTCACCTCATCTCCAATGATGACGATGCCCGCCATGTCATCCAGCCTGGTTGAGGATCAGAATGGCGACGATCAGGCCGTAGATCGCGATGCCTTCGGCCAGACCAACCAGGATCAGCACGCGGCCAAGCAACTCCGGCTTCTCCGCCAGCGCGCCCACGGCTGCCGCGCCCACCACGGCCACGGCATAGCCGGCGCCGAGCGCCGATAGACCTGCTGCAGCCGCCGCACCGATGAATGCCCATTTCAGAACAGTCGGATCGACCGTCTGCCCGGCGGCTTCCTGTGCGCCGGCAATGCCGGCATGGGTCAGCAGTACCAACAGGCCCACCCCACCGATCGCAATGGCCGCGACCGCGATGCCCTGCACGATTTTGATACCTTTTGAAATCATCTCGTTCCCCCGTCGGTGTTGGTGTTCGCCTGGGGCGGGCTCAGCGGCGTGAACATACGACCCTCTCCCTTCAGAAAGCGCACGAAGAACTCAAACAGGAGCAGGCGCGTCGTTTGTATGCTCACGATTAAGCCTTCCAGCAGAATGATGATCACGTTGCCGATGAACAGCACGATCCAGTAGCCGATGCCGGCAGCGGCCCCTGCGACCTGGGCCACGGCCAAAGACAGGCCCGCATGCGCGAGCGCGAATGCGCCGACGCGCGCGAAAGACACCGTGTTGACGATGAGCTGCAGGCCGGATTCGAGCAGGTTGCCCATGCCGCGCAGGGTGGCCGAGATCGGCGCGGACGGCTCCAGAATGGCCTCGCCCAGCACGAACCAGATGACGCCGAAAAGCGCACCCCACAGCGCGGGCGGCCAGAAGATCGCGACCAGAAGCGCGCCGTAGGCCACCACCAGCCCGCATTCGCGCAGCCACCACGCCCGCGCCGCCCCGCGCCAATGCGCCTGCGCGGCGTTCAGCAGCAGACCGGTGACAAGCACCACGACGCCAATCACGATCGCGCCGATCAGGATTTCGATGGGCGCTTCCAGTGGATGGAGCCACAATGGCTCGATGATGTCCTTGCGCGTAAAGACATCGCCGTAGAGGACGCCGAATACCATCGCCATTATCCCGCCGGGAATCAGTAGCGTGAATACGGGGATCTTCTTTCGCAGTATGAGCCCGGCAATAAGCAGTACTGCGCCGTGGCCGACATCACCGAACATGTAGCCAAACATGACAGGCGCGAAGATCGCCAGCAGGATGCTGGGGTCGGCTTCGTCGCGCGCGGGTGCGCCCAGAAGCTGGGTGATGGTTTCAAAGGCTCGTGCCCAGGGCGGGTTGCGCAGAAGCGTCGGCGCTTCGGCCTTGCTCGGCGGCTCCGGGAAGTCGACCAGGCAGCGCAGCCCGTTCTCGTTCAGCGGCTCGCAAAAGCTGGCCCGGTCTCGCGACGTGGTCCAGCCCGTGACCCAGGCGAGGTCGGCCGAGGCCGAGACCTCCTCGGCGTGCGATACCATCCAGGCGATCAGTTCGATGCGGCCTATGACGCTGGCGAGGTCGCATTGCTCGCTGAGCGCGTCGAGCTTGTCCTGCGTCTCGTCGATCTGCTTTTCGAGTTGCACCAGCCGGTCCTTGATCGCTTCGGCGGCCTCGCACGCGCCCGAGGGCAGGTCTTCGGGGATTGGCACAGGCCGCGCCTTCTGCGCGCGCAACTGGTCGTCCAGCGAGTGCATGTCCGCGTCGCGTCCCATCGC
>CAZNGB010000181.1:0-3572 GCA_964572465.1 uncultured Hyphomicrobiaceae bacterium | reverse complement strand
CTGACCCACATCGCCGACCAGGGCTGGGTCGATCAGGACTTCATCGACAACTTCACCGCCGCGCCGGGCAGCGCGCCCGTCGGCGGCGACAGCGACGCGAAGCCTGCCGCACTGGTCGATTTCCAGACAGCCGTCGAGGCGAACCGCACCAGCCTGGACGAGGCCGCCGAGATCACCGGCGTCAGCGCGGACGACATCGCCAAGGCGGCGGAGTGGGTCGCCCAGCCCAAAGATGGCGGCGCGCGCCGGCGCACCATGTTCTCCTACGAGAAGGGGCTGATCTGGGGCAACGACAACTATCGCACCAATGGCGCGCTCCTCAACCTCGCGCTCGCCACCGGCAACGTCGGACGGCTGGGCGGCGGCTGCGTGCGTCTTGGCGGCCATCAGGAAGGCTACGTTCGCCCCAACGAGGGCCATGTCGGGCGGCCCTCGGCCTACGTCGACAAGCTGCTGATCGAGGGCAATGGCGGCGTCCATCACATCTGGGGCTGCGACAACTACAAGACGACGCTCAACGCGATGGAGTTCAAGCGCGTCTACAAGCAGCGCACCGACAAGGTGAAGGATGCGATGAACAGCGTGCCTTATGGCGACCGCGACGCAATGGTGAAAGCGATCGTGGATGCCATCAATGATGGCGGCCTGTTCGCGGTCGATGTCGACATCGTGCCGACACGGATCGGCGAGGCGTGCCACGTCGTTCTGCCCGCGGCGACCTCGGGAGAGATCAACCTGACCTCCATGAACGGCGAGCGGCGCATGCGGCTCACCGAGAAATACATGGACCCACCGGGCCAGGCGATGGGCGACGGCATCATCGCCGCGCGGATCGCCAACAACATGGAGCGCGTGCTGCGCGAGATGGGCGACGACGCCTACGCCGACCAATTCAAGGGCTTTGACTGGCAGACTGAGGAAGACGTCTTCATGGACGGCTACCATCAGAACGCCGGCGGCGGCGAGTTCGTCACCTATGACCGGCTGCGCGCAATGGGCACCAACGGCTTCCAGGAGCCAGCGGTGGGCTACGAAGACGACAAGATCATCGGCAGCCCGCGGCTGTATACCGACGGGAAGTTCGGAACCGAGGACGGCAAGGCGCGGTTCTGCGTTGCCGAGTGGACTGGCCTGCAAGCTCCCGGCAAGGAGGAGCAGAAGGCGAAATTCCCGTTCCTCATCAACAACGGCCGGGCCAACCAGGTCTGGCAATCGGCCTATCTGGATGTCGATAATGAGTTGGTGATGGACCGCTGGCCCTATCCATTCATTGAGATGAGCCCGGACGACATGGGCGATCTGGGCATCAACGAGGGCGACCTGGTTGAGGTCTGGAACGACAGCGGCTCGACCCAAGCGATGGCCTACCCGACGCCAACGGCCAAGCGCGGCGAGACCTTCATGCTGTTCGGCTATCCGACCGGCGTGCAGGGCAATGTCGTGAATGCCGGCGTGAACGAGCTTATCATTCCGAACTATAAGCAGACCTGGGGCGACATCCGGAAGATCGCCGACGCGCCGCAGAGCGTTAAGCATCTGAGCTTCAAGTCGAAGGAATACTCGGCTTAACGCGTTTTGCCGGGCGGGCTTCCTCCCGTCCGCCCGGCTTTTTTTCACGCGCGTTTGCTCCGAAAACCGGCTATGATCCAGATCAAGTCCAGGAAAGTCTTTATCGAAATGCGCTGCTTCAGATGCTGCGCTGGTTGACACGCCTTGCGACGTCTTCAGCGCTTTCCTTCCGCTCGCTATATCGGTCCGTCAGATAATCCGACCGGTCGCGCAGCAGCAGTGTGAACTTCATCAGCTCTTCCATCACATCCACGATCCGGTCATAGAGCGGTGACGGCTTCATCCGTCCGTCCTCGTCGAATTCCAGATAGGCCTTAGGCACCGAGGACTGGTTCGGGATCGTGACCATGCGCATCCAGCGCCCGAGGACCCGGAGCTGATTGACCGCGTTGAAGCTCTGGGACCCGCCGGAGACCTGCATCACAGCCAGCGTTTTGCCCTGGGTGGGCCGCACGCCGCCAAGCGCAAGCGGAATCCAGTCAATCTGCACCTTCATGATGCCGGTCATTGCACCGTGGCGCTCCGGCGAACACCAGACCATGCCTTCGGACCACATCGCCAGTTCGCGCAGTTCCTGCACCTTCGGGTGGCTATCATCGGCATCATCGGGCAGCGGTAGGCCAGATGGGTTGAAGGTCCGCGTTTCGGCCCCGAGGCGGCGCAGGATGCGCGCGGCCTCTTCGCTGGCCAGCCGGCTGTAGGACCGCGCGCGCAGCGAGCCATAGAGCAGCAGGATGCGGGGAGGATGTTCCGCGCGCGGCGCGTCAAGCAGCGCGCGGTCGTCGATCGGCACGAAGGCCGCTTCAATGAGACTGGGATAGGTATCGAAATCGTCAGCCAACGCGATTGCCTTCCTTGTCGATCAGGAGCGTGCCATCGTCTTTGTGAAAGGGTCCAGGGGGCCACCGATCGAGCAGGTCGAGCACCGACTCGCTCGGCCGGCACAGCCGCACGCCGTTGCGGCAACACACGATTGGGCGGTTGACCAACACCGGATGCGCGATCATCGCCTCCAGCAAGGTCTCGTCCAGCACGCCCGGATCGAGCAGCCCAAGTTCTTCAGCAGGCGACTTGGTTTCGCGCAGGGCGGTGCGCGGCGTCAGGCCGGCCGCGGCGAACAGGCCGAGCAATTGGGGCCGCGTCCAGCCGGTTTTCAGGTACTCGATGACCGTGGGCGCGTAACCCGCCGCCTCGATAATCGCAAGCACATTGCGCGAGGTGCCGCAGTCGGGGTTGTGGTAGATCACGATGTTCATATGCCCGCACCTTTCTGCGAAGCCGAGATTGACAGCCGCCAAAATCACTATAAAACTAGAGTTATGGTTTCAAGAGAAAACGAGGTGGACGTCGAAGAAGTCGCGCAGGGCTTCGCAGCCCTGGGATCGGAGGCGCGGCTTCAGGTGATCCTCGCATTGGTGCGCGCCGGCACGAACGGCCTGCCGATCGGCGACATCCAGAGCCGGACCGGAATGCCGGCTTCTACCCTCGCCCATCACCTCAAGTTCCTCGCCTCAGCCGGGCTGATTGAACAGGAGAAACAGGGCCGTTCCGTGATCAACCGGCCGTGCTTCGACCGGCTTGAAACGCTTGCGGGCTACATCCTCAACCAATGCTGCGCCGATGTCGGGCACGAAACGGGAGACTGGTATGAGCGAATCGCTGCAAACCGCCGCTAGCCGGATCGACTGGAAGGGCTGGCTGTGGACGCCGTGGACGCTGGTGATCCTGCTGCCGCTTGCTGTGCTCGCCCTCGACCATGCGAATTTCCAGCATATCACGGTGTTCGCAGTGAGCGCTTTCGGCCGCACGTTGCCCTACATCCTCGTCGCAGTGATCCTGATCGCTTGGCTCAAGGCCGCCGGTGCCGAGACCATGATCGGCAACGCCTTCAAAGGCCGCGAGACCCACATGATCCTGCTCGCCGCGCTGTTTGGCGGGCTGGCGCCGTTCTGCTCGTGCCAGGTGATCCCGTTTATCGCCGGGCTGCTCGCCGTCGGCGTGCC
>CAZNGB010000180.1:0-3585 GCA_964572465.1 uncultured Hyphomicrobiaceae bacterium | reverse complement strand
TGCGGCCTGAGCAGGCTGACGCCGAACGGCCCGCTTTCGATCATTTCCGGGCCGATCACCCCGGCCTTTGCAAGGAACGGCAGCAACAGCGTGTAAGACCACACCAGAAAGCCCGCCAGAATGCCCGCCAGCGCGCCGCGTGCGGTGGCTCCGCGCCACATCAGGCCGCCGAAAAATGCTGGTGCGAGCTGCGCGATGGCCGCGAAGGCCAGCAAGCCGATATCCGCTAGCCCGGAAGAGCCGCCGATCATTCGATAGAAGACATAAGTCAGCAGCAGGATCAGCAGGATCGCGCCGCGCCGCACATGCAGCAGCACGCGGCCCATGTCCTTGCGGTCGAAAACCGTGACTTTACGCCGCTGCAAGATCAGCGGAACAACGAGATCATTACAAATCATGATCGACAGCGCGACCGATGCGACAATGACCATCGCGGTGGCCGCTGACAGACCGCCGACAAAAGCGATCATCGCAATGGTGTGCGAGCCTTGGGACAAGGGCAGCGACAACAGATACATGTCCGCGTTGGTGCCGCCTTGACCGAATGTCAGCAGTCCCGCGATCGCCACCGGCACGACGAACAGATTGATCAGCAACAGATAAAGCGGGAACAGCCAGACCGCGCGGTTCACCTCGCTTGGCGTATTGTTCTCCACGACCATCACGTGGAACTGGCGGGGCAGCAGGATGATGCAGGCCGCGCTGAGCAGCGTGATGGTCATCCAGGTGCCGCCGTTGAAGCCGCGGCTGAACAACTGCGACACCTGCGGGTCGGCGGCCGCACGGTCGAGCAGCGGCCCGATGCCGCCCATCATCGCAAACGTGATGTACGCGCCGACGATGATGAACGCGAGCAGCTTGACCACCGATTCCATCGCGATGGCGAGCATCAGCCCTTCCTGATGCTCCGTGGCGTCGATGTGTCGGGTGCCGAACAGGATCGCGAAGACTGCCATGATTGCCGCGATGATGAAGGCGATGTCGATGTGATCTGGCGGTCCCGCGCCGACGCCCAGCGGGTTTTGCGGGCCGAGCATGGTCTTCACCGATACCGACACCGCTTCCAGCTGCAACGACAGATAGGGCAGGGTGCCCATCACGATCAGCACGGTGACGACGGCGGCCAGACGCGCGCTCTTGCCGTAGCGCGCGGACAGAAAGTCAGCGACCGAGGTGATGTTCTGGGTTTTGGAGATCCGGATGATCCGGCTGATCAGCGGGGCTCCGAGAATGAGCACCAGGATCGGCCCGACATAAACCGGCAGGAAATCCAGCCCGGTGCGCGCGGACAGCCCAATGCTGCCGAAGAAAGTCCATGAGGTGCAGTAGACCGCCAGCGATAGCGCGTAGATCGTTGGACGGTCACGCCGCGACGGGCGCTTTGCAGCCTGATGGTCGCCGTAATAGGCAACCGCGAACAGGATGCCCAAATAAATTATGGCGGCGGCGACGATGATCCAGCCGTCGAGCATGGCGGCCCCGGGGTTGGCGCGCCGCGCTAGCCGTGGCAGCGCAGACGCTTAACGTTTCAACCTAAGCTTACAGGCCGCGCCGCCGCTTTGGAAACACCGTTTATCGTGGTTGGGTTAGCCCTGACCGATCAGCGCCCAGACCACGCGCACACGCACCTTGATCTCGGTCTCGCCCGCCTCGATTGGCACATCGCCCTCGGCCTTGGCGGCCATGGCGCGGAAGCGCGGTTCCGGTCCGCCGTCGGTCGCGACTTCCTCGATCTTGAGGACCTCTCCGATGGAGGCGCCGGCGGCTTGGGCATACAACTCGGCGCGCGCGCGGGCCGTTTCGATCGCCTGGACGCGGGCCTTGTCCATCAGCGCGGCCGGCTCGCTGACGGAAAAGCTGATGCCGCCAATCTGGTTGGAGCCGAAGCTGACGACCTTATCGAGCACCTCGCCGAGACGGCCGATTTCGCGCACGGTGATGCGGATCGAGTTCACCACGCGATATCCGGAGATGACCGAGGGCTTGCCGTCATCGAAGTGTTGGTAGCGCGGATGCACCGAGAAATTCGTCGTCTGGATATCCTTGGCGGCAATGTCGCGCTCTTTCAGCGCCTCGATCACCTGGGCCATTGCCGCGTTGTTGTCGTCCATCGCGCTGCGGGCGTTATCCGCCTCGCTGACGACGCCGACCGTGATATGCGCTGTATCGGGACGCACATTGATGCTGCCCGATGCGCTCAGCGATAGCGTGCGCTGTTCCGCCTCGGCCGTCTGCGCGGCCGCGCGCGACGGCTCGGTCAGCGGGGTCGAAGCGATGAGGACGGCGGCAATGGTGAGAACGACTGAACTGCGGGTGAACATGGGGGCCTTCCGTTTTGAGAATGAGCCTGCTGGCGCGCGCGGCGCAGTGCGAACACTACGGTCGCGCCAGTTGCGAAAAACGCTGTCTACGGTTAGCGCATAGGACAAAATTGCTATAGAGTCGAGCGCCTGCCGACAGCGGGCCCGTAGCTCAATTGGTTAGAGCCGACGGCTCATAACCGTCTGGTTGCAGGTTCGAGTCCTGCCGGGCCCACCACTGCAAAACTGCTGGAAATCTACCTTTCATTCCCGTGATTGGTTGGAGCAGGCTTCCCTTTGTCCTGACCAGCATCCTCCGCGCGCAGCGCCTTGAGCGCCTGTCGGCACTCCGCCTTCCGTCCCGGCGGCATCTTGGGGAAGCGCACCCCCAACCCTTCGATGGCCTCGACAACGACGTGGCTCACCAGGGCGCGCATCAGCCACTTGTTGTCGGCCGGGATCACGTACCACGGGGCCCAATCGGTGCTGGTCGCGGCGATCAGCTCTTCATAGGCGTGCTGATAGGCGTCCCAGTGCGCACGCTCGTTGAGATCGTTGAGTGAGAATTTCCAGAGCTTGTCCGGCATTGTCAGCCGCCGGATGAACCGCCGCCGCTGCTCCTCCTTCGAGACGTTCAGGAAGAATTTGAGGATCACGGTGCCGTTGCGGGTCATATGCCGCTCGAAGGCGTTGATGTCTTCGAACCGCGCATCCCAGAAGTCGCTGCCGTTGGGCGCAGCGGGCAGGCGCTGACGCTGCATGCGTTCTGGGTGGACGCGCACGACCAGCACGTCTTCGTAATATGAGCGGTTGAAAATGCCGATCCGCCCGCGCTCGGGCAGACCCTGCCAGTAGCGCCAGAGGAAGTTATGATCCAGTTCCTTGGCCGAGGGCTGCTTGAAGCTGAACACCTGGCAGCCCTGCGGGTTGACCCCGGACATCACCTGCTTGATGGTGCTATCCTTGCCCGCGGCGTCCATGCCCTGCACCAGGATAAGCAGGGAGAAGCGGTCGTCGGCGTAGAGCTTTTCCTGCGTTTTGGCGAGCGCGCGGCGTTGGCTCTTGAGATGGTTCTTGGCGCGCTTCTTGAGGGGTTTGCCCGACCGGCCATCGACCCGGTCCGTGCCGTCCCAGGACGGAGAATGATCGGCGTGGGCGAACCGGCCGTCGGTCGCCGCGCGGATCAGGTTGGTGGTATTTTGAATGAGCATGTGTCCAGTCCCGCAGCTGCCCGCCTGTGGCCAGCTTAGCCGGATATCTTCCGCCGGGATGCGCGGCGCGTCAA
>CAZNGB010000179.1:0-3628 GCA_964572465.1 uncultured Hyphomicrobiaceae bacterium | reverse complement strand
CGCCGGGCGGGTCATCTCTGGCGCGCGTGCGTGCGTATGGACTCCGGAAACACTCTGGAGAGTTCGATCATGCCGCGCCGCAAACCGTCTTCGTCCGTCGAGTGGTCGCGCTTTCTGCTGCTCCACGCGAGCGTGGGCGCTGCGCTGGGCGTGCTTGTCGGAGCGGGCATCCTGATCACCGATGTGGTGGGCGTCGGCACGCTGTTTTGGGAGGCGGAGGCGCGGCTTGCGATTGGCGCGCTTTATTTCCTGAGCTTTGCATCCACCTTTGCCGCGGGCAGCATAGCGACTGCCATCATGGGGTTGGCGCGCGGGGATCGCTGACCAGGCGCACGACCGCACGCGGATAGAAAAGCCTTAAGCCACATTCTCCAGGCGCAGGCGCTCGAAAACGCCGATCACCTCGTCTTCTGATGCGCGGCGCACCGCGCCGCCAGCGACCTCGTCCATGCTCCACATCCATGAGCGCGCGGGATCGTCGCGCATCGCCCATTCCGCGAACAACCGCTTATCCGTCTGGCGGCGGGTAAGCGGGCGCACCTCGATATGCCGGTCATCCCGCGCAATGCGCTGATAGGCGGCCTCCACGGCGTCGGCGGGGCCTTCCAGCAGTTGCAGGAATAGGTCCTGGCGCACGATCAGCGCCCCAGTGATGTCGTCGCGCGCGTTGCAGCGCCGCGCATCCAGCAAAATCCCTGCGAGGATCGCTTGATCGAAGCCGAAGGGGCGCGAAGCGTAGGTCAGTTGCAACATGGACATGCGGGCCTCCTCTCTCGGATCGAAGGCTAAGCCGACATGCGCGCGCCGTCAACTTGGCCTGACAGTGGCGCATGTCGAAAGGCGCTTTAATCGGCCCCGCGGACCACTGATTTGTGTGTGATCAGCCGTTTCTGGATCAGCACTGTCATCAGGAGTATCGCCAGCCCGATGCCATCGGACACCCATCCCCCCGCGATCATGCTCAGCGCCCCGGCGAGCAGGACGCCGCGCAGGGCGAGGTTGAGCGGGCCGAGCAGCCACCCCTGCACCGCGGCGGCGAGAATATAGATGCCCACCGAGGCCGTGATGAAGACATGGGCGACTTCGGCCCAGTGTCCGACCATCAACAGGGCCGGCGAGTAGAAGAACATGAACGGCACTATGAATGCGGCGAGCCCGATCACGAAGCTCTCAACCGACGTCTCCATCGGATTCGCGCCAGATATGCCTGCCGCCGCATAACTTGCCAGCGCGACAGGGGGCGTGATGGCGGACAAAACTGCAAAGTAGAAGACAAAGAAATGCGCGGTGAGCGGTTCGATTCCCAGTTGGACGAGGCCCGGGGCCACGACAGAGGCAGCGACTGCATAAGCCGCCGTGGTCGGCATCCCCATACCTAGCAGGATGGCGATACACATGGCGAAGAAGAGCGCCAGAAGCTGGCTGGCCTCGGCAATGCCCAGAAGCAGCGACGAGAACCGCGCGCCCACGCCGGTCAGGCTGATTACGCCCACGATGATGCCCGCGCAGGCGCACACGGCGATAATCTGGATCGACATGATGCCCGCGGCCTCGAAGGCCTTGACGATCTTGCCCGGCCCCATCGCATGCGGCGTCAGCCAGGAGATCACGGCTGCGGCCACTGTGGCCAGCGTCCCTGCCCGGATCACCGAATAGCCGGCAAATAGCGCATAGATCAGAATGATGATCGGCAGGAAAAGATAAACGTGGCGCAGTATCTGTGCGAACTTGGGCAACTCGTCGGAGCGCATGCCCCGCATGCCCATCTTCGCTGCCGCGAAATCCATCATCATGTAGACGGACAAGAAGTAGAGAATCGCCGGGATGACTGCGGCCAGCGCAATATCCGTGTAGGGAATCCCCGTGATCTCGGCCATGATGAAGGCGCCCGCGCCCATGATCGGCGGCATCAACTGCCCGCCGGTGGAGGCCGCAGCTTCGACCGCGCCGGAGGTCTGCTTGCTGTAGCCGACCTTTTTCATCAGCGGAATGGTCAGTGAGCCAGTCGCCACTACGTTCCCGGCCGAGGTTCCGTTGATCATCCCCATGAGCCCGCTGGCAAAGATCGACACTTTCGCCGGGCCGCCGCGCGCCCGGCCCGCCACCGCGAAAGCGAAGCCGATGAAATAGTCGCCAACTTTCGAAATCTGCAGGAAGGCGGCGAAGATGATGAAGAGGACGATATAGGTCGAGGATACCGCTGTCGTCGGCCCCAAGATGCCTGCGTCGGTATAGACTTGGCTGAAGAAGCGTTGCCACGAAAACGGCGGTGCATTCAGGAACCCTGGCATCAGGTATCCCACGAAGACGTACGTCAAGAAGAGACTCGCAATGATAACCAGAGCGAGGCCCGCCACACGGCGCGTCAGCTCCATGATCAGGGCGACGCCGGCCGTGGCGGCGAAAGAAATGCCGATGGGGGCGAAATCCGAACCGGTCGACATCCGCATCGAGGTTCCGAAGATCGTGACGAGATAAGTGGCCACGGCCACGGCGCAGATCGCCATTGCCGCATCGGGCGCGGTAAACCGGTCGCGCCGCTTGTGATTGAACCACGACAGCAGGATCGCGCCCCCGGTTGCCACGAGGAGCGGTATCCCGAAAAACCAGACTTCGCGGAAGCGGATCGTCGGGTCCATCCCGTTCCACATTGCACCTTGCGAAATCAGCAGACCAAACCACACTGCCGATCCTGCCGCCAAAAGCGCTGGCAGCAGAAAGACCAGCCCTGCCCAATTCAACACTGGCGTCTCGCGACGGTCGTCGCGCCGGAAATCGGTGGCAGAAAACAGCATGAGGCCGAGCACAAGCGCACCTGCCACATGGACGATGCGGTAATTCCAGGTCTCCATTGGGAATTGAGGCAGAAACGGCAGATTAATTCCCGTTAGTCCCGAAATAGAGACGCCGTTAAGCGCGACCATGTGAAAGGCCGCATACGCGGCGGCAAGTCCTGCGACTGCGATCAACCGCCATCCCTGAAACAGCCGCCTGTTCGGCTCGATTGGCTCTGGCGCTTCCTCGATGGGCAGCGGAGAGAGAGCATCGGTCGGGGGGTTCGCTCGGTCTGTCTTGGTGTGATCGGTGTCCGACATGTCAGGAAGCCCCCACGCCTGTCATGCGCCACGCTAATCGGGCGGCGCAAGCTGGTCCAAGTCTTATCACGCGAGGAGCCGGCGTTCGCACGGACCTGTCATTACGACCCGCCCCTTCCATGAGGCGGGCCGCACATTGCATGATCAGGAGATTTAACTGTCCTGGGTTACTACCCCGGAGTGTAGATCATGTCCGCCGGGATCGATGCGCCGTTCTCGTTGAACCATTCGGCGGCACCCGGATGCCATTTCAGGACCTGGTTCTTGTCCCAGTTCTCCGGGACCGTGGCGCGGGCTGCCTTGTGGATGCCCACCATGCGTTCATTGTCAGACATGACCACATCCACCGCAGCCTTGACGAAGCTGGCGGGCAGATCGCAATTCGCGATGGCAAAGTTCCACATTGACACCGCGCGCGCAGGGGCATCGAGCGTCGTATAGGTTTCGGCCGAGATATCGAAGGCCGCCACGGGGAAGCTCTCCAGGACCTTGGCCTGCTCTTCCGGCGTGAACTCGATGATATTGATGTCGGT
>CAZNGB010000178.1:0-3658 GCA_964572465.1 uncultured Hyphomicrobiaceae bacterium | reverse complement strand
TGAACATCTCGACAAATTCGAGCAGACCCTGCGTCGTCAGGTTCAGCGCGCCGGAGTAGGAGTAGGCGTCCGGGTCATCCTGGCTGAAGAACTCCAGCTTGCGGATATCCGGGTGGCCAACAAGCGTCGAGATGTCCTGGTTGTTCTCGTCGCCCGGCTCCGCCTTCGCCACGCCGATCTGGCGCAGCTTGGACGGATGCATCTGAACCACGGTGAACCGGGAGATGTCGCCGTCGAACTCGTCCAGCCGCTTCAGCGCCCAGGCCGAGCACATGCCCGGCAGGCGGCGCTGCGGGATACCGTAATCGCGTTCGAGTGCCGGGCCGTCTTTTTCCGCATCGAACAGGCCGAGCGGGCTTTCATAGATCGGGCTGACCTGGTCGCCCGCCTTGAGCACATAGATCGGCTCGGTTTCCATGAGCTTCTTCATGCGCTCTGCAAGCGAGGACTTGCCGCCGCCGACCGGGCCTAGCAGATAGAGGATCTGCTTGCGCTCCTCCAGCCCCTGTGCGGCATGGCGCAGGAAGGCGACCACGCGCTCGATGGTCTCTTCCAAGCCGTAGAAGTCGTCGAAGGCCGGATAGCGCCGCACCGTCCGGTTCTGAAAAATGCGGCCAAGCCTGTCGTGGCGCGAAGTGTCGACGATCTCAGGTTCGCCGATCGCCGCCAAAAGGCGCTCGGCTGCGCTTGCATACATCTTCGGATCGTCCCGGCAGGCGTCTAGATACTCCTGCAGAGACATCTCGGAAACCCGCCTGTCGGCGTACCGGCCGCGGAATTGTTCGAGGATCGTGCCTTTGCTCATGCCTTTAAATTCGCCCAAGCTGTCACTGTGACTCATGTTCGCCCATGACCTTTCCCCTCACCCCTACGTACATCGTGGCTGCGTATTAGAAGGCAAAGGGTTGACGTCGCCAAAAAAAGCACACCGCTCGCATTTCTCGTGAGCGCCGGCGCCACCCTCGTGTCAGGTTCGTGGCCTGCACGCGCCCAACCCGCGCCCCACGCGGCCGATTGATGCAGCCCTGCAACAGGTCCGTTACCCTGTATTCCGCCGCTATTGACTGCGGCGATCCGCCTCGTTAGGGCATTTCCGGTGGCTCGCGGCGGCAACTTGCGCAAGATAATCATCGAGATTTCCGTACGCGAGCGGTCCACGGTCGCTCTCTCGTGCTCGCTCTCTTGCGCTAACCCGGCTTTTCCCTGCTTTGCACCCTCAGCGAGCATAACGCAAAAGCCCTGGGCGCTCGGCTTGGTTGCTGCCACAAGCCAATCGCTTCCCGGAAGAAAACGCAACCGGTGCGTCGCTGCTGTTTTCATTCGCCGGTTTTAGCCCATCGCACCTGATTAGCCTCCCGGCCAATGGTGGCACCGAGCTCAGACCTGTTAGGCTCTCCTTCATGCTACAACAGCAACGCATCGCCAGCAACGGCGATCAAAGGGTGACCGGACGCGCCTTTCGTAGGGGCTGCGCCAGTCCGAGGGTTGCGGGCGATCTGGCTAACGCGCCGATCTGCCGCGGCTTCCAGCGATAACCGGCCTTGGATCCGGTGCGCATTCGGCCGCGCTCGCATTGACGGCATGATGCGGCCTCTCCATATCGGGCGAAACACCCGAGGTTCTTCCGTTCGACGTGAACATCGGGGATTGGGCAAGCGGTGTGCACCGGGTTTGCGCCGAACCGGCAAGTCTCTTATAAGCAGGCCGAGATTGAGCGAAATGATCGCGTCAGCTACTTCCCCAAACCGGAAACAGGCCGGCGACACCGACCAGACTTCGGGCCTGACAGCGATGTGCAACCCTTCAGTTATCTGAGACGTACAAAGGATCATCAACATGCCTTGGAGCAGTCAAAACGGCGGAGGCTGGAGAGGCGGCAGCGGCGGCCCCTGGGGACAGGGACCCTCCGGTAGCGGCAATCAGGGCCCCGACCTCGAACAAATTCTCAAGCAGGGCCAAGACCGGCTTAAAAAAGCCATGCCGGGCGGCGGAGGCGGCGCCAGCGGCGGCGTCATTGCGCTGGTTGTGCTGGCGTTGCTGGCCTTCTTCGGCTGGCAGGGCTTTACAACGCGCGTCCAGCCGGACGAGGTCGGTGTGGTGCTGCGCTTCGGCGAATTCGACCGGCAACTGCCGCCAGGCCTCAACTTCCGCCTGCCCTATCCGGTCGAGACGGTTTTCAAGCCCAAAGTCACCCGCGTTAACCGGACCGCCGTGGGTTTCCGTGGCGAGGTTGACGGTGTGACGACCAGCATATCGCGACAGGTTCCTGAAGAGAGCCTGATGCTGACCGGCGATGAAAACATCGTCGACATCAACTCGGTTGTCTTCTGGCGAATTAACGATGCCGAGGACTTCCTGTTCAATATCCAGCAGCCTGAACAGACGGTGAAGGACGTCGCCGAAAGCGCCCTGCGCGAGGTGGCTGGCGAAAGCGAACTGCAGCCGCTGTTGACCCGCTCTCGCCAGGAGACCGAGCAGGCCGTACAACAGCTTATGCAGACAACGCTCGACTCTTACGAGTCTGGCATCCTCGTGACGCAGGTCCAGCTCCAGAAAGTCGATCCGCCGTCGCAGGTGATTGACGCATTCCGCGACGTGCAGGCTGCGCGCGCCGACCAGGAGCGCATCCAGAACGAGGCATCGGCTTACGCCAACACGGTCGTTCCGGAAGCGCGCGGTGAAGCTGCCAGGATCCTCGAAGCCGCGCAGGCTTACAAGGCGCAGACCGTGGCCGAGGCCGAAGGTCAGGCGCAGCGCTTCATCAACATTTATGAGCAGTACGCGGTGGCGCCCGAAGTGACGCGCCGTCGTATGTTCCTGGAGACGATGGAACGCATCTTCGCGGGAACCGAGAAGATCATCATCGACGAATCACAGTCCGGACAAGGCGTGGTCCCCTATCTGCCGCTCAACGAGTTACGCAGGCAAGAGGGCCGCACGCAGGGAGCTAGCCAATGAGAAAAGCGCTTTTCGCCGTAGTCGTCATCGTGCTTGCCCTGGGCGCATTCGCCGCCTATTCGGCAGCATTCATCGTGTCCCAGACCGAACAGGCGCTTGTGCTCCAGTTCGGCAAGCCGCAGCGCGTTATCAAGGAACCGGGGCTGTACTTCAAGTATCCGCTGGTGCAGACCGCGACCATCTTCGACAAGCGTATCCTCGCGCTTGACAGCCGCCCGCAGGAAGTCATCGCCGCGGACCAGAAGCGGGTCGTCGTTGATGCCTTCGCGCGCTTCCGTATCGTTGACCCGCTGCTGTTCTTCCAGGCGGTGACGAATGAAGCCGTCGCGCGGTCGAGGCTCAGCTCCAGTATGGACGCCTCGCTCCGCCGCGTGATCGGCGCTGCCGATTTCGAGGCCATCGTGCGCGATGACCGAAGCGAAATGATGCGGCGCATCGCGGAAGACGTGAATGCCCAAGCGCAAAATTTTGGCATCGATATCGTGGATGTGCGCCTGAAGCGTGTTGATCTGCCGCAAGCGAACAGCGAGGCGATCTTCGCCCGAATGCAGACCGAGCGTCAGCAAGAGGCCGCAGAAATCCGGGCGCGCGGTCGCGAAGCGGGCCAGCGCATCCGCTCCGAGGCTGACCGCAGGGCCACGATCATCAAGGCCGAAGCCGAACGCGACTCGCAAATCCTGCGTGGTGAGGGCGACGCCGA
>CAZNGB010000177.1:0-3682 GCA_964572465.1 uncultured Hyphomicrobiaceae bacterium | reverse complement strand
GTCACCACTTGCCCGGCCGTCCGTTCAACCTATCCGCCATTTCTTCAAGCCCAGCGCCCTGGCGCACCGCAAGGTCGAATCATTGACCCTGGGCACTCTGACGGTCTTGCCGCCATCTTACAAACTCGGAAAACAGCGCGTCTTTATCTTCCTCTGAAAGCTGGGTCGCGCCGGTCTGCTCCACCAGGAAAGCGTTGAACTGCTCGCGCACTTCCGTCGAGGCCGTCTGACGGTTCTGGTCCAGCCATTCCTGCGCGGGGGTGAAGCGTGTCCAGCCTGGCAGTTCGGCGGCAAGGTTAACCTCGCGCCATTTCGGATGGCGCGGCGCTTGTAGAAACTTGTCGAAGTTGGAAAAGAACGCGTTGATAAACCGCTCCACCTTGGCGTAGCGCTCGCCCTCCGGGTTCCAGTCATAAACTGCCATCACCGCGCCGACCGCGATGGTCCGCACCGGCCCGCCCGCTGGCACCAGCCCCGGATAATCCTCATTGGTGAAAGTGGTCGGCAGATAGGCCTCCTGCAGCGCCGGGTCGTAATCAACGGGTACCAGTCGGAAGCCGTCGTCCCGGTTCAAATCGGCAATCGCGCTGGCCGGTTTGCCGGCGACGTAGATGGTGGCGGCGATCTCGCCATCCCTGATCTTCTGAAGGGCGAGCGGCTGATCGAGATAGACCGGCTCGACTTCGAGACCAAGGCTCTGGAACACAGTTTCGGCGGTCATGGCCGTGCCGCTGCCCTCCACGCCGAAATTGACTTTGCTGCCCGCGAGGTCGCGTAGACCGCCAATATCCGGCCCGCCAACCACATGAAGCTCCTCGTTGTAAAGCTTCGTGATATAGGCGATCCGCTCCTCAACGCCGGGGTACATGTTGCGCTGCTTGATGAAACTGAGCACGTCAGACTGCACGATGCCGATGTCGATGCCTCTGAGATACAGCAAATCGGTGATGTTCTGGAGCGAGCCTTGCCCCACGATCGGTAGCACGCGCAGCCGCTCGCCGTCATTCAGCACCGAGGCCAGATCGGTCGCAATCCGGATATAAGTGCCGCCGATCCCGCCGGAGATCACACGGACCGTCCCTTGGTTCACCCGCTCAACCATCTCTTGAAAGTCGGCGTTTGTCTGAGCGGCGGCCGGCAGCCCCACCGCCAGAACGCTACCCAGCGAGACGACGGCCGCGAGCATTAATCTTCCGAGCGAATTCCACACTGTCATTATGACATTCTCCCTGGAACCAGGCGCTGAATTTTGTTCGTGATCGGTGAATTCGTCCAGAGGCTTTCGCGCATACTCACCGATTTGACGCGGAAAACATGATGGGAAGGGCGTGCCCTATCGAAACGAAGACGACTGCCGTTAGTCAGCGCAGCGAATTGAGACAGCTTGCCAGATCAGACTTCCGCGAACTTGTTAAGAATACGGCGCGTATGGAAGAATTGTGGCGCTTGCCAGCGGCCGTTTGCTGATGTCTTGCATTAATCGCTCATGTCCGCCGTAGCGGCAACCGGCACTGCGTCGTCCTGCTCGCTGGAGATGCCCCGTCATGTGTGCTAACCGATCAGTCATGCAGCGCGTTCGGGATGACATCCAGGAGCTGTGCCGCGGTCTGCTTCGGGCGTTGATCGTGGCATCGCTGATCTATCAGGGCGTGGTAGGCAGCGCGCATCTGGCGTTCGTGGCCGCCGCGCCTGCCGCTGCGTTTGCACCCGTTATCTGTTCAGCTTACGGCGCTGGCGCTCTGCCAACAGACCTTCCCGATCAAGCGCCCGACCAGCCAGACCCTCAGGACAAGCGGACCTGTTTCGTCTGCGCCAGCAATCATCAGGCTGCGGGATCGATGCTGCTGCCAGTGGCGGACATCAACCCGCCCAGCTTGCGCGCCACCCAATCTCTTGACCGGGCGCATGACCAATGGCCGGCGGATCGCCAGCCGCAAGTTGCGAACAGCCGCGCGCCGCCTCGCATCTGACACGCCCCAGCCAATCCAAACAATCTAGTCCCAACCAGTTGGAGCCCGGTCTTTCCGGCCAGCGGGGGTGCGCCCCGCGCCGGCAGGCGCGGTGTCCCAAAGGTTCATTTGCGAAGGAACTCAGACATGAAAACGCTCGTTCACATTCTCGCGGCCGCGGCCTTGACCGCATTCGGCTCGCCCGCCCATGCACAAGACTTTAGCGTCGGCGATATCAAGATAGAAAACCCGTGGGCGAAGCCGTCTCTCAAAGGCGTGCCGAACGGCGCCGGCTACATGACGATCACGAACCGTGGAGAGACCGATGACACTCTTCTGGCGGCTGCCGCAGATGTCAGCAGCGCGGTGGAGCTACACACCATGTCGATGAACGACGGCGTGATGCGTATGCGCCAGTTGCAAGGCGGCGTGGCGCTGCCCGCCGGGGAAACGGTCAAGCTGGAGCCGGGCGGATTGCACGTCATGTTCATCGGTCTGAAGCAAACGCTGACCGCCGGCGAGAGCGTTCCCGTCACTCTGACATTCGAGCAAGCGGGCACGCTGGAAATCGAGGTCAATATCGAGGATCAGGCGGGAATGAGCGACGATCACGGCGCCAAGGATCAGCACGGTAGCTGACCACTGCGGCGGGGCGGCGCGCGCCGCCCCGTTTTTCATCGGCTGAAATCAGGCAGACCGATATCCGAAAACTCGAACAGTTCAGCGGCGAGCTGCACATCGCGTTCGAGCTCGGCAATGTCCACGCGGGTATCAACACCCTGTGCATCGGTGATGATCCATGAAGCCAACTCCAGCTCAGGATCCGTGCGGAAGAACAGCCGGATCTGGCCGGCAGATTCGCCAGCCTTGTCCTCCAGCGTCAGGATCAGCACGTCTTCGCCCCGGTCGATCGCAATGATGTGCGCATCGCGCAGCAAATTGACCTCCTCGGCCAGCAGCAGCTTGAACGGCGTTGACTCCAGCGGATATCGGTCGGCGGTGCGCAGGTCGTGGTTCTCCACGGCCAGGTATTCGCCGTTCGATATAATCTTCATGCGGCTCGGCCGGTTATAGTCGAACCGGACTTTGCCAGGCCTCTGGAAGTAGAAATCGCCGGTCTTGCGGTCGTCGTTGGCACCGAACTGAACAAAATCTGCTTTTAGATTTCCTAGATTGTTGAAGTAGGCGTCCACACGCCCAATGATGGACAGCGCCTCTTCGTCGGTGATCTCTTCATCTGCGGCTCCGGGACGAACCAGCGTCTGCGTGTCCCATGCTCCGCCGATCGGGCTCAACGTGGCCTGCTGCGGCGCGTCTTCCGCCGCGGCATCGGTCGGCGCGGGCGCGGCTTCTGCGCGGGACGTTTTTTCCGCCGGCTGATCGTCGGGGCCGGGCGCAGCCTCTTCGGAAGCCGCCGTGCTCGCCTGCGCGCCAGCGGCCTGTTGTGCACCAGGGGTGGTCTTGGCATGCGAGGAGGAGCCAGCCTGTGCCGATCCGGCCGCCAGGCCCAATGCCGCGACCGCCAAAATGCCCACGTTCAATGCGCGCCAGACAGGCCACAAAATGGAAGCCGCAAATCGTCCCCTCATCACTCACCCCAATTCGTTGTCATGTTGATGCACCCCTGCGCGACCATCGCGCGAGCGCCGCGCCGATCACGTCGTTTGCGGGGCACTGGACCACAAAAGCGTCAAATTGGAGACATCACCGCGAAAAATTCACGCGTCTTCGGC
>CAZNGB010000176.1:0-3686 GCA_964572465.1 uncultured Hyphomicrobiaceae bacterium | reverse complement strand
TGAGGATCGACTGCGCGTTGGCGTCGTGCTCAGCCTGCGCCAGCAGATCGGCGGCAATCCAGTCCGGCCGGTTGTCCTTGTCCGCAACAATCAGCACCTCGCTTGGCCCCGCGATTGAGTCGATGCCGACCACGCCGAACACCTGGCGCTTGGCCTCCGCCACATAGGCATTCCCCGGCCCGACGATCTTGGCGACCGGCTGGACCGTCTGTGTGCCGAAGGCAAGCGCCGCGACAGCCTGCGCCCCGCCGATTCGGTAGACCTCATCGACCCCGGCGAGATGCGCGGCGGCGAACACCAGCGGATTAACCTCACCACGCGGCGTCGGCGCCACCATCGCCAGCCGCGCAACCCCCGCGACCTTGGCCGGCACCGCGTTCATCAGCACCGAACTGGGATAGCTCGCCTGACCGCCTGGCACGTAGAGCCCGGCGGAATCGACCGCCGTCCATTTGTGGCCGAGTTCTGCGCCCTGCTGGTCGGTGTATCGGTCGTCGCTGGGGAGTTGGCGGCGGTGATAGGCCTCGATCCGGTCGCGCGCGAGCTTGAGCGCCTTTATCGTCTCCGGCGGGATTTCCGCTACCGCCGCCGCGATCTCGCCGTCGCTGACGCGCATACCGGCGGCATCCAGATCAACCTCGTCGAAGCGCAAGGTCAACTCCGCCACTGCGGCATCGCCGCGCGCGCGCACGTCCGCGATTATCTGCGATACCGTCTGCGAAACATCAGCCGCATCCTCCCCGCGCGCAGCGAGCAAGGCGTCGAATTGGCGTGCAAAATCCGCGTCCGCGGCGTTCAAGCTAACTGGCATGGAGGGTCTTTCAGGGTTGCGCTCAGTCGGTGTAGTCGGGTCGGGCCGGTGCGTCGCCGCTCGCGTGCTCGGGCTTGCTGCGTGCGCGCCAGGCCGCACTCAGGTCGCGCAACTCGGCTTCGATGCATTCAACCGTCAGGCAGATTGCGGCCTCGCCGGCGAAAATCAGCATTATCTCACCACTGGGCGGGTCCGTGGGGTGGAACTGTATCGCCAGCAATTCGAACACGCCATCGTTGCGCAGCTGGTCGATGTTCTGGATCTTCGCATCAATCACCCTGTCGAAACGTAGAGCCGAGTGACGCCGCTGGTAAGATCCGCGCTTGCCGCTGCCGCGCTCGGCATCCATCCAGTCAAACCGGTTCAGGACGGCCGCAAAGCGATGCCGACGCGGGAGATAGGTCATGTCCTGAACGCGCATGATCGAGTCCTGCAGATGCGCGGAGATCACCTGCAAGTCCTCCTCATCGAGCGCATGCAGCTTCAATGCCGTCATGGATGCATCCTGTTGCGCATGGGCGGGCTTTAACCCGCGACGCACTGCCCGCAGTGCCGCGCGCCTGCGTCACACAACACATAATCTGCCGGAAATGTCAGGTGCGCTCAAGCAGCCAGACGCTCGATCCGTGCGCCACACTCGCCCAGCTTGCGCTCCAGTTCCTCGAAGCCGCGGTCCAGGTGGTAGACACGGTTGATCTCCGTATCGCCGTCGGCGACCAGCCCGGCAATAACGAGCGACACGGATGCGCGCAGATCGGTCGCCATGACTTCCGCGCCGCGCAGCGTCTGGACGCCGTGCACCGTGGCGGTGTCGCCCTCCAGGTCGATCCTTGCGCCCAGCCGCGCCAATTCCTGCACATGCATGAACCGGTTCTCGAAGATCGTCTCGCGGATATGCGAACTGCCATCGGCCCGGCACATCAACGCCATGAACTGCGCCTGCAGGTCGGTCGGAAAGCCGGGGAAAGGCTGCGTTGCGACATCGACCGGCGCCAAGTCCGCCCCGTTGCGCGCCACCCGGATGCCAGAATTGGTGACGTCGATTTCAACCCCGGCCTCACGCAGCACCCTGATCGGCACTTCCAGAAGATCGGCGCGCGCACCCTCCAGCATCACATCGCCGCCGGTGGCTGCGACCGCCATCGCATAGGTGCCGGCCTCGATCCGGTCGGGCAGGACCGTGTGCACCCCACCCTCGAGATAATCAACGCCTTGAATCCGCAATGTCGGGCTGCCGATCCCCTCAATCCGCGCGCCCATCTTGCTCAAACACTCGGCAACGTCGCCGACTTCCGGCTCCATCGCGGCATTTTCGATGACGGTTTCGCCCCGAGCCATCGTCGCGGCCATCAGCACGTTCTGTGTTGCGCCGACAGAGACCTTCGGAAAGGTCACGCGACCGCCATTCAGCCCGCCAGGCGCGCTCGCAATGACATAGCCGCCGTCCAGATCGATCTGCGCTCCAAGCGCCTTCAGCCCCTCCAGATGCAGGTCCACTGGGCGCGTACCGATCGCGCAGCCGCCAGGCAGCGACACCCGCGCTTGATGGCACCGCGCAAGCAGCGGGCCAAGCACCCAGAAGCTGGCGCGCATTCGCCGGACCATGTCGTAAGGCGCGGTCGTATCGACGATGTCGCGCGCGGTCAGGTGGAGCGTATCGCCCTGCTGGGGCGCTCCGTTAGCGCGCTTGCCGTCCAGCGCGGAATCGACGCCGTGGTTTCGCAGTATCCGCGCAAGATTGGCGACATCCGCAAGGTTCGGCACATTCTTGAGCGTCAGCGTGTCTGATGTGAGCAGACTGGCGATCATCAGCGGAAGCGTGGCGTTTTTCGCTCCGCTGATTGGGATAGCGCCCTTCAGCGGGACGCCACCGGTCACGCGAATCTTGTCCATTTTTTCTCGCAGGGTTGCGTTATGCCCCTAAGTCGGCGGTTCAGCCCACCGACACCCGTATCGCTCAGATGTATCCGACGCCGGGCACGCGCGCAAGCAGGCGGCCCGCGACCGCTCAGCCGAGACGTTCGGCGTGCCAAGCGATATGGTCGGCCATGAAAGTTGAAATGAAATAATACGAGTGGTCGTAGCCGTCATGGCGGCGCAGCGTGAGCGGGATCGCGGCTGTATTGCAGGCGTCTTCCAGCAACTCCGGGCGCAGTTGCTCTGCCAGGAATACATCCGCCTCGCCTTGATCGACGAGAATATCGTCCACGCGCGCGCCTCCCTCAATCAGTGCAACCGCGTCGTATTTGCGCCAGGCGTCAGGGTCCATGCCGAGATAGGTGGAAAACGCCTTTTCGCCCCACGGAACGCGCGCAGGCGCCACGATCGGCGCGAAGGCCGAGACCGTGCGGAAGGTCTCCGGCTTGCGCAGCGCCGCAACGAGCGCGCCGTGTCCGCCCATCGAGTGGCCGAAAATGCCGGCGCGGGCCATGTCGGCGGGAAAGGCGCCAGCGGCGAGCGCGGGCAGTTCCTCGGTGACATAGCGCCACATACGGAAATGCTGCGACCACGGGGCCTCGGTTGCATCGACATAAAAGCCCGCCCCCTTGCCCAGATCGGAGGCATCGTCGTCCGGAACGTCGTCGCCACGCGGGCTGGTGTCCGGACAGATCACGATCACGCCGTGTTCGCTTGCGGCGCGGCGGTATTCGCCTTTTTCCATGACATTGGCATGGGTGCAGGTCAGCCCGGACAGGTAGAACAGTACTGGCGCGGGTGCGTCGCGGGCGCTGTCAGGCACATAGGCCGCGAGGGTCATGGGCGTGCCGGTGCTCTGCGACGCGTGCCGGCAGACATATTGTGTGCCGCCATGCGCGCGGTGTTCGCCGATCGTCTCCACGATGTTCCCCCTTCGCGGCTTCGCTCAAGTACGCGG
>CAZNGB010000175.1:0-3695 GCA_964572465.1 uncultured Hyphomicrobiaceae bacterium | reverse complement strand
GCGGAGGCATAATGCGGCCGTGCCGAGCCGGGAGACACGCAAATGAGCCAGAGCGCCGTTCCATCGCCGGAATACAGCCACGCCGGACCGCGACTGACTGCCCAGCCCGCGGCAGCGGCCGTCAAGCCCGGCAAGATCATCGAGATCGCCGGCGTCCGCGACCACGAGGGCGATGAAAAGTTCATTCCTGTCTCGCAATTTGCGCTGGTCGAGGCGCTTGCCGAACCGCACCGCTGGCCCGATCACGATCCCGCGCAGGTGCGGCTGCTGTTCGACTACATGACGCGCTGGCGCAATCTGTATTACTCCGACAAGCTCGACCGGCTCACCGAGAACTATCTGCCGTTTGACCCAGACGCCGATATTCGCGGGATGGACGATATTCCCGATGAGCATCTGGCCCAGTATCAGGCGCGGCTGTTCGAGGAGTTGCGCAAGCTGGTCGAAGGCGCGAATTACGACGAGATCACGCAAGACGAGGTCGATCAGATCCTCACCGCCAACTCGCCCTACGGCGTCGCGGTGCATGTCGAACTGAGCGAGTTTGAAGACCTGATGCTGTATGCGCGCGGCGCGAGTGTCGAAGAGCGGTGGGAGCGCGACTGGCGCTGGGCATTCCTCAAGCACCGCTGCTACCGCGTACCGATCTTCCAGCGGCTGTTCCTGGCGCTCAAGTTCAAGTCCGAGGATGCGCGCGCCCGCGAGATCATGGACCGCTACGGCATCAGCGAGCAGAAGGCGCTGAAGCGCGTCAAGAAGGAGCGCGCGCATCTCCCGCCGCATCTTTGCCCGCGCAGCGTCCACATCAAGGTGTTCAAGCATATCCCGCAGATCGACCTGGAGATGCTGTTCCCGAACACCCAGGTGCGCCTCAAACACATCGACAAGATCAAGCTATGGGTGACAGGCGGCAGTGGCGGGGTGATCGGTCTGGTCACGGCCGTGCCGAAGATCATGGCCTCGACGGCCACGGTGGCGACCAACCCGATAGCGCTGATCATGGCGCTTGGCGGCTTGGGGGCTGTGTTCTTCCGTCAGGTGATGAACTTCTTCAACACCCGCAACAAGTACATGATGCAGCTTGCGCAGAACCTGTATTTCCAGAGTCTCTCGAACAATCGCGGCGCGCTGACGCTGCTGATCGACCGCGCCGAGGAAGAAGATATCAAGGAAGATATCCTGCTCTATTCGCTGCTGCTGAAGGAACGCGTCTATCGCCACCAGGTTGATGACGCGAAACAGGCGATCGAGCAGTTTCTCGTGGCGCAATTTGACGTTAAGGTCGGCTTCGATATTGCTGATGCAATGAACCGCTTGAGTAGGGACGGTTTGGTGCGTGAAATGCCGGATGGCGAATTGCGCCCGCTGCCCCTGGGCGAGGCGCTGGACTTTTTGCGCCAGCGCTGGTCTGAGGCCCTCGACCGCGATCTGACCCGCACGGGCGTCGCTGCGTGAGCCTGGAGCCTGCGACCTACCGGCTCACCATCACATCCGGTGACGAACTGCTCGCGTCGCTTCTGCTGAAAGCCCTGGAAGAAGACCTGGAGGCGCGCGGGGCGGCGGAGGGCATCAGCTTGAGCTACTACGAAGATGATGGTGATGGCTGGCTCGTCGAGATCATCGGCGCTGAGGTGCCGGACATCCCGGCTTTGCGTGCCGCCGCGCGCAAGGTCTTCGGAGATGATGCCAGCTTCCCTACGTTTAGCGTATCGCGAATGCCGGATATCGACTGGGTTGCGCACAGCCAGCAGGGCTTGCCACCGGTACGCGCCGGCGCTTTCGTTGTGCACGGGAGCCACGACCGCGAGCACGTGCACGGCCCGCGGCTAGGCATCCAGATCGACGCGGGCGAAGCTTTTGGCACGGCGCATCACGGCACAACGCTGGGCTGCCTGATCGCGCTGGACTGGCTGTCGCGGCTGAGGCCGCTTGGCAATGTGCTTGATCTCGGAACCGGGTCCGGTGTGCTGGCGATTGCTGCCGCCAAGCGCGGTGCTCGCGTCCTGGCCACCGATATCGAGGCGACCGCCGTTCGGGTGGCCCGCGCCAATATATCGCTCAACGGCGCTGAGCGCGCGGTTGCTTGCGTTCAGGCCAACGGACTGCAGCACCGCGCAGTTTCGGCGCGAGCTCCTTACGATCTCGTGCTCGCAAATATTCTGGCTGAGCCGCTTATGAGCATGGCCGATGGGATGCGCCGCGCGACCGGGCCGGGTGCGATCATCGTGCTTTCCGGGCTATTACAAGTCCAGGGCTGGCGCGTCACGCGGCGCTTCAATACGGCTGGCTTCATGCTTCGGCGGCGCATCGACCGCGCGGGCTGGACCACCCTCGTGATGATACGCCGCCGTGATCTGCCAGCACGTCAGGCACCTAAGCGCACGCTCTTGCGCTGACGCAAACGGCCGATTTGCTCGGCGGAATAGCCAATGCGGTCAAGCGTTTCATCGTCGAGGCCACGGAGATACCCGTCGACGATCCGCTGCTCCTCGTCTTCACGTGACACGGACGCCTTCGGCTGACGCTTGAGCAGCGCCGACAACCCCAGACGACCAACCGGAGCCTTGATTTCGTTCATCTCACTCGCCCTCTTGCACTGCGTTTTCGCCAATATGGGTCGGATGCAGACCGCCGACCGTCACGCGGATTTGGCTAAACCGTATCGAGCGGAAAACTGCCGAATGCGCATTGCAGCAATGCCCGCGACGCATGTGTTCGTGGCATGGCCTTTCCTTGACGTTGATGGGGCCGGCGACAGGAGCTACAACCTATCTCATGTTTCAGAATTTCGACGACAGGGGCGGGCCGGCAGCGGTTGCCCGTCGGGTGGCGCGGCTGCGCGAAATGCTGGCGGCGCGCGGGCTCGATGGGTGGCTCGTGCCCCATGCCGACCCGTATCAGAACGAATTCCAGCCCGCTTGCGAAGAACGGCTGTTATGGCTGACCGGCTTTTCTGGGTCCTGGGGGCTGGCCGTGGTGCTGCCCGCGCGCGCGGTGCTGTTCGTGGATGGCCGCTATACATTACAAGCCGAGCAGCAGACGGATCGCTCGGTCTTCGAGATCATCAAGGCGCCGGACACCAAGCCGGACGACTGGCTCGCCGAGACCCTGAAGCCGGGGCAGCGGCTCGGCTTCGATCCGCGCCTGCAGACCATCGCCGGGGCGCGCAAGCTGCGCGAAGCTGCCGAGACGGCCGGCGCGGAGCTGGTCCCCATATCGGAAAACCCGGTCGAGGCACTGTGGACCGACCGGCCAGCGCCACCCACAAACCCGGTGGCCGTGCATCCCCTGACATTCGCGGGCGAGACTGCAAGCGACAAGATCGCGCGAGTACGCGATACCCTGAAACGAAACGGCGATGACGCCGCGCTGCTGAGCGCGCCAGAGTCCGTCGCGTGGCTGCTCAACATTCGCGGCAGCGACGTCGCCCACACCCCCATCGCGCTGTGCCGCGCACTTTTGCCGGCGTACGGCCCGCTGCGGCTGTTCCTTGAACCGGAGCGGCTAGGCGAAGAGGTCCGCGCGGCGCTGGCCGACATCGCGACGGTGCACACGCCCGAAGCGCTGGCCGAGGAACTCGCCGATTTCGCCAAGGACGGCGCACCGAAAATCCGCCTCAACCCGAACCACGCCTCTCGGTGGCTAGCCTGCATGGTCGAGGACAGCGGCGCGGAGATCGTAGAGGCCGCCGACCC
>CAZNGB010000174.1:0-3698 GCA_964572465.1 uncultured Hyphomicrobiaceae bacterium | reverse complement strand
CTGGAGGCGTTCGTCGACAATCTCATCAACTGGGAATATGTCGAGCACCTGTTCAATCAGGCACGCTAACGGCTTTCGCGGGTTACGCCCCCCGACGGTCACACAAGCAAAAATTATCGCTCAGCCAAAGCGCGGCCCCAGCCGCGCTTTTTTTGCGTCTGAGATGAGAACCGGCGACGCCACCAGTCTCAAGCCTGCACGCGCCATTGCGTTTCACCACAAGGTAAAAATTTACCAAATCTTAAGGGCTGAAGCTCGACAATCTCGGCATTCCGGCTGGAGACGCCCCGGCGTTGCACTACGGTAAGATTGAGTTGTGGAGTAGAGTATTTGCAATCCTGGATTGTTGGAGCGACTCGCGATAGCGTTCGAGTGGGAGCGCAGATGCGACGCAGACGGTTCGCAACGCGACTGTCGAGCGGAACCCGCGGTGCATCGCTTTGGCGGGTATTGAACGCGCGCGCGGACCGAGCATCGCGGCTCGGCGTATATCTGTCGGCGGCATTTCTGCTGACGGTCGCGGTCTACGGCGCGGCGCTCGGCGGACATCTCGCGGCGTGGCAGCATACGCTGACCGCGCGCGCGGAAGCGGCACTGATCGCGGGGGGATTCGGCATTAACGAGGTCATCTTGAAAGGCGGTGTTCATACGCCGGGCGCTCAAGTGAATGAGGCGCTTCGGACTGTGCGCGCCCGCACGATCTTCGGCTACGACACGCGCGCGGCAAAGCTGCGGCTGGAGAATGTCGGCTGGGTGGAAAGTGCGCGGGTCATGCGGCTGTGGCCGTCCACGCTGGTCGTGGAGTTGCGCGAGCGCGAACCTTTCGCGCGGTGGGATATTCGCGGGCACACCATACTGGTTGACCGGGAGGGCGAGCTTCTCGGCCCGGTCACGCCAGATTTTGCCGATCTGCCACGCATCTCGGGGGAGGGCGCGCACACCGCCGCAGCCGATATGCTTGCGACGTTGGCTGAGCACCCGGCGACGGCGCGCAGGGTGATGCTCGCCGAGCGCATAGAGCAGCGCCGCTGGGATCTGATCCTGCGCGATGGCTTGCGCGTTCAGCTTCCCGCTCGGGACGCTCAGGCGGCGCTGCCAGTGCTGGCGCAGCTGCTAGGCGGCGATCTGCCGGACGATATTGCGATTATCGACATGCGGGTGCCAGGGCGCATCGCACTGCGCACAGACACGCCGGAAACAGATGCGCCGGGGCCGACCGCCCAGCTTTCGGACGGGCGCGCGCAAGCGCGGGCGCGGCCTCTGTGATCGGTTTGCGGAGCCAGACATGTGGGACAATCGCAGCGCAGTGATCAGCAAGGAGCGCAACGCAGCGGTTCTCGATCTGGGAACCCGCAAAGTGTCGTGCGTGATCGCACGGCTGCTGCCACCGCCGAAATGGCTTGCGCAGAAGATCGAACACGCGCGGATCAGCATTCTCGGCTACGGGCAAACGGCTGCACGCGGCATCACCGGCGGCAGCATCGGCGATCTCGACGCGGCGGAGGATGCGGTGCGCGCTGCGGTCGCGCGTGCTGAGCACAATGCCGGCGTGATGGTCGATGAGGTTTACGTCACCTTCGCAGGTGCAGGCTTGTCAAGTGAGAGCTTCACAGCCAGCGTGCCGATCGCTCAGCGGATGGTCGACGCGCTCGACATCCGCCGTGCGCTGCTCGCCGCCGAGCAATACGCCACCCGTAACGGCCAGTCGATCTTGCACACGGTGGTCTCGGGCTATGGGCTGGACGACATCCCGGAAATCGAGGATCCCTGCGGCCTGATTGGCGATACGCTCAAGGTAAATGTCCTTGCGGCAAGCGCGGCGCCGCTGGCGGCCAAGAATATCGCGCTGTGCGTCGAGCGTTGCCATCTGCATCTTGCCGGGCTGGTCGCCGCGCCGCTCGCAAGCGGTCTGGCAGCCGCTTCGCCGGAGGAGCGCGAGCTCGGCGTGACCTGCATCGACATGGGAGCCGGGACGACCTCGCTGGCGGCATTCTGTGATGGCGAGGTGGTGCATATTGATTCGCTTTCGTCAGGCGGTGAGCATCTCACCCGCGACCTCGCACGGATGTTGTCCACACCTCGCGTCGAAGCGGAACGGCTAAAGACCTTATATTCCAGCGTTTTCAGCGATGCCGCCCTCGATGGTGATCACGTCGTATGTCCTTTGATTGGTGAAGATGGCGAAGAACGTTACATCTATCCAGCTAAGGCAGATATTGCTGCCATCGTGCGCACACGTCTGGAGGATATGTTCTCGCAGTTGCAGGAACGTCTCGAACTGGCCGGCTGCGATCCAGCCGTAAGTGAACGCGTGGTGCTGACCGGCGGTGGCGCGCAGCTTGTTGGTGCGACGGAACTAGCAGAGCGTATCTTCGGCGGTGTGGCGCGGACCGGGCGTCCCGAAGCGGTGGCAGGCCTGCCGCCAAACGCCGATCCGTCGCTCTCGGCCGCGGTGGGCGCGCTGAGCTATCTGCTGCGCACGCCCGCACAAAGACAGACGGTGTCGCACCACTATGAGCCGCCCGTGATGTCAGCGTCATTGCCCTCTGGTGGCTATTTTGCCCGGGTAGGCCAGTGGCTGCGTGAGAATTTCTGAGTGCGAGGCCGGAGCGTGATGCCCAACGCAGCCACGCTCCGACAGGTTGGCGAGATAAAGCGGCATCGCCCATCCACATGGTGGTGCGCCCGAGCGGAACGCAAATTTGTGAGGCTGCAATGAGCATTCATCTCAAGCCGGCGGAGCTTACCGAACTGCGCCCGCGCATCACGGTGATCGGCGTCGGCGGCGCTGGCGGGAATGCTGTGAACAACATGATCCAGGCCGGAGTGGAGGGCGTCGAGTTCGTCGCGGCCAACACCGACGCGCAGGCACTGTCCATGTCGAGCGCGGGCGTGCGCATCCAGATGGGCGTGAGCCTGACCGAGGGTCTCGGGGCCGGCTCAAAACCAGAAGTCGGCGCAGCGGCAGCAGAAGAGGCGCTGGAGGACATCCGCAGTTACCTTGAGGGCGTCCACATGCTTTTCATCACGGCTGGCATGGGCGGCGGCACCGGCACCGGCGCAGCCCCGATCATCGCACGCGCCGCCAAGGATATGGGCATCTTGACCGTGGCGGTCGTCACAAAGCCGTTCGAGTTCGAAGGCCAGCGGCGGATGAAATACGCGGACACAGGGATCAACGAACTGGCGGCGCACGTCGACACAATCCTGGTGATCCCGAACCAGAACCTCTTCCGCGTGGCCAACGAGAAGACCACATTCGCCGACGCGTTCCAGCGCGCTGACGATGTGCTGCGCTCCGGCGTCTCCTGCATTACCGACCTGATGATCCGTGAAGGCCTCATCAACCTTGATTTCGCCGATGTGAAGGCGGTGATGAAGGACATGGGCACGGCGATGATGGGAACGGGCGAAGCCAAGGGCGACAACCGCGCGTTGGAAGCAGCCGAATTGGCGGTATCAAATCCACTGCTCGACAATGGTTCGATGCGCGGGGCGCAGGGTCTTCTCATCAGCATCACCGGCAGTCATGAGCACCTGACGCTCTACGAGGTGCAGGAGGCCGCCGAGCGGGTGCGCCACGAAGTCGCCGCGGATGAGAACCCGGAGATCAACATCATCGTCGGCGCGATTTTCGATCAGAGCCTCGAGGATATCCTCCGGGTATCCGTGGTCGCCACGGGCATCGATGTTGACCA
>CAZNGB010000173.1:0-3779 GCA_964572465.1 uncultured Hyphomicrobiaceae bacterium | reverse complement strand
CGAAGGACAGGCCGACCAGCACGCGCCGGCCCGCGCTGTCGCGGTCGAGCGCGAAGTTGCGCCGCGCCGCCTCAAGCACGACCTCGAGGAACGGACCGAGCTCTGGCGTTGTTGGATCACTTTCCATCGCTGTCACCCTGCATAAGCCCGCCGACAGCCAGGAGGTCGTCGAGCGTGATTTGGCCACGGACGCGCGGCGCGGACCGGAACTGGCGCGGATCGCGCGCGTCGGCGAAAATGGCGGCCCCAAACCCGCAGACCGCCGCGTGTTCACACGCGATGTGCGCGCCGAACGCAACTTCGGCGCACGGCGCGCCGCCAAGCAGGTTAATGTTCAAAGTCACCCCGCCGCCGAGGCGCTCGAAATTCTCGGAGATGGCGGCAAGGTTGTTTTGCAAAATTTCATCGCTAAGCAAGTGTTGGAGAAGTTCGACCAGCCGCTCGCGCCGACGACCGCGCCCGCGATCGACAATCGCGGCCAGCACGTCGAGCGCATCGCGAACAGCCATGCGCGCCGCTGCATCGCCAGCATCGCCATCGATGAAATATGAATGCCCGTGCGCAAAACCTCGGAACACCAGTTCCTGACAGGAGCGCAGCTCATCAGCGGCTGTCGTCGGCGTCGCCTCGAGCGCGAGGACGATCATCAGAGCCGCGGCATCGCGGGGTGTGTGCCCCCGCGCGCCCGCGCCGCGCTTGGTGGCAGGGATCAGGCCCGCGGCCATCAGCGGCCCGCGCAAGCGCGCGAGCTGATGGCGGCCGAGATCGAATCGCCGACAAAGTTCGAGCGGAAGCTTCGTGGCACGTTTTTGTTGCGCTTGCATAAAACCTCGCAGAATTATCTGATACCCTTGAATTATAACGTTTTGCGCTGCGCGCGAAACGCGCGAATGCGGACACGCTGAAGTTGTGCACAAGATTTTTACAGCCAGAGCGTGGATGGTGTCAGGACTTGGCGGAGGCGGGCTTCTTGCGCGGCGCTTCAGCCAGCGCGATGCCGCGATATTCCGTGCCGGTCGCGACCTTCACGGCGCTTGCGCCCGCGCTCGCGGCGAACGCCTTCAAGCGCCGGCCGAGGCGATGCGACGTGACATTGGGCAGGTTGCGCGCCCGTGACCAGGCCTCGAAATCCGCCGCCAGCGCGGAAAACGGCGTCTTCGCGCCGGGCTTGAGATCAAGCCGTGTCAGCAGCCACTGGCCGATCGGGTCTTGAATAAAGGCCTCCGGCGCGTTGCCCATGGGCGTTCCCGCAATCCGGGCAAGCGCTGCCAACTGCCTGTCACGACGCGCTTTTTCCGGCGATACCGGGCGCGGCATCCTTGCCGTTTCGGGGTCAAGTCCGCCGCCTGCGCCGAACGCATCCGCGTCATGCCGCGCGTCAGGGCTGGGCCTTTCCGGAGCGCGGGCAAAGGCGATCAGCGTCAGTCCAAGGCCGGACCCCGCCTCGATCAACACAGCGAGCAGCGCGGCGATAATGTCGCGCACGGTCTGCGGCGTCAGGCCGGAAAGGCCAGCGATCGCGGCCGCCTGCGGGTCTGCGCGCTCGTTCACGCTCGGCAGGGCATCGCGCGCGGCGCGCAAGCCGCTCGCGCGGTCCGCGAGTTTCTGCGCGGTTTCAGCGGCCCGCAGTTCCGCCTTGAGCGCTTGCCAGGGCGCGCAGGCCTGGCGGCTTTCCTCGATCGTGACATCGGTGCAGCCCGAGGTGCGGCGCCAGATATCGACGGGCACGACGCCACCGGCATTAACCTTCGCGCGCAGCACCGCGGCCGGTCGATGCGCCGGCAACGCGTCGCGCTTGGCGTTCACGCGCTCAAGCTCGGCGCTCAGATCGGCGCGCCGGTCAATGACCGCGGCCGTTTCCGCGACCGCCTGGCCGCGGGCCTGCGCGGCGAACCCGATCGCCGCGGCGAGGGAATAGGCCGCAAGCCCCAACCACAGCGCCAGCGCGACAATGACAAGCGGATAGAGCCGGCGGCGCCACAGCAGCACCGCGGCCACCGGCAGGACGGCCTTGAGCGCGTCGAACGCCACGCTCGCGCCGGCGAAGATCACCCGCTCGATCGCGGCCGCGCCCAGCGACCAGCCGAACAAGCCGTTCGCCAGCGCGCTCGCCACGATCAGGATCCCGACAGCGGGCGCCGCAAGCATCAGGTGGTGCTGTCGCATCGCCCCAGCTCCTGGTCGGGCGGCGGATCGGCCGCGTTTTCGCGCTTGCTGGCTTCGCTCGCCAGCGCGGCCTTCGCCGCGGCGATCGAGGCGTCGGCCTCATGCTTGACCATTGCCTCCAGCACGCCGACAGGCCCGCTCATGACCTCGATCAGGCCTTTCACCGCTGCAGCCTTGTCGGGGTCGGCTGCCCATCCCGCGTCCATGACAATCGCCCCGAGCGCCTGATGGAGCGCGGCCAGTTCGCAGATCCGTTCGTGAAAATCATCGTTATGCCGGCTCATCGCCACCCTCATTCTGGTTCGCGGGTTTCGGGGAATAGGGCGCCTGATCGCCGGGCGTCAGGCGGTCGAGCGTCACCCGGATGTGAACCGCAGCAGCGTCGAGTTCGCGTGCGGCATTGATCAGGCGAATTTGCGCCTGCTCCAGGCGGGCGCGAATGTCATTCTGCGTGCTCATCAGCTTCTCCACAAAAACGCCCGCCAGCGCGGCGCTGACGGGCTTACAGGGGCATGTCACCGCCCGATCACCCGGGCGCCAAGCTCCCAGGTTGCGAAGGCGATCGCCGCGCCGATCAGGCCGGCGGGAATGCCAAACGCTACGCAAGCGAAGGCTGTGATAAGCGTGAACTCAGTAGCTTTGCGCATTGCTTTGTCCTCCTGCATTTGTACAATGCACAAACAGAATGTGACAGAATACGTATTCTGTCAACATGCATTTGGACAAAACACAAATGAACCGGGTTCAAATCAAAATGGCGCGCGCCGCGCTTGGCTGGACAGTGCGCGATCTGGCGGCGAAATCCGGGGTTACCGCCAACACCATCAACAGGATCGAAAATGGGGCGGATGCCAAGGCGAGCACGCTTGAAGCCATCCGCCAGGCGTTGGCACCGCATGTCGAGTTCATCGACGCAAACGGCGGCGGGCCGGGCGTGCGGCTGCGCGATAGCTGATGAGGGCCGGCAATGAGCAGGCGCGACAAGATCATCGCGGCAGTGCGCAACAACCCCAAAGACGTTCGCTTTGCCGACGCCTGCCGGATTGCGGTATGGTTGGGCTTTGAGCATTCGGGCGGCAAGGGCAGCCATCGCGCGTTCAGCCGCCCGGGCGAGCCGGTGACCCTTAACTTTCAGGATCGCAAGGGCAAAATTCCCGCTTATCAGGCCGAACAGCTGATCGCGATGATCGACAAGTATGGGGACGAGCTATGAGCAAGGGCGAGCGCTACGCTGTTGAGGTGTTCTGGAACGAGGCCGATCAGGGCTTCATTGCGATCGCCCCCGATCTGCCGGGATGCTCGGCGTTCGGCGAAACGCGCCAAGAGGCGGTCACGGAATTGCAAGACGCCATCGACGCCTGGATTGAGGCGGCCAGCGCCGCCGGAAATCCGATCCCCGAGCCGTCGCGCCGCATCCCGCAAGTCAGCCACTGAACATACCGCGCGCTGCGTGTTCGCGATCGAACGTGCGCGTGCTCCCCAGCAGGCGATGAAACCCCACGCTGCGGGCCATTACAGGTTTCGCTGCCCCCGTTGCACCGCGCGCGCAACTCGGCGCGTGCAGGATGCTTGACCCCGCGCGGGCAATCGCCGATCACTTATCGCTGCATTTT
>CAZNGB010000172.1:0-3870 GCA_964572465.1 uncultured Hyphomicrobiaceae bacterium | reverse complement strand
ATACAATGGGAAACAAGATGCTCATCGACGCCGCGCACCCGGAAGAGACCCGGGTCGTGGTGCTGCGCGGCGACCGTGTCGAGGAATTCGACTTTGAATCGGCTTCGCGCAAGCAACTGCGCGGCAACATCTATCTGGCGAAGATAACCCGGGTCGAGTCATCGCTCCAGGCAGCCTTTGTCGACTATGGCGGGAACCGGCACGGCTTCCTTGCCTTCAATGAAATCCACCCGGACTATTATCAGATCCCTGTCGCTGACCGGCGCGCGCTGCTTGAAGAAGAAGCCGAAATCTCGCGTGCAAACGCAAACAACGGCGGCGAGGATGCCAGCGAGCATGCAGACGACGAAGCGGATGATTTCCGCGCCGATGCCGATGAGCCCGAGGAAATGGCGCTGGACGGCGTGCTGCCGCGCGAAATCTCCGAGGAGCTGGCAGAGGCCGTCGCGCGTGCCGACGAGGCCGCTGACGAAATCCCGCCCGAGGTGTATGCCGCGAAAAAACAGCGTCTGACCGAACGGCTCGAGGCGCTAACCCAGAACGCGCTGGAAGAGGGCGATGAAGGAACGGACGATGCGCTCGATCCCGAGGCGCTACGCGACGTGGAGAGCGTGCCCGAGGAGGATACTGACGGCGATCGGCGCCCGGTCAAGGAAGGCGAGGACGTCGAGGCCGTCGGCTCCGGCGATGCGCTGGAAGAGGTGCCGCAGCGCCGTCCGCGCAGGCGCAAGCGCAACTACAAGATCCAGGAGGTCATCCGTCGTCGCCAGATCCTGCTCGTGCAAGTCGTCAAGGAAGAGCGGGGTAACAAGGGTGCGGCGCTGACCACCTATCTCTCGCTCGCTGGGCGTTACACCGTGCTGATGCCGAACACCGCTTCTGGCGGCGGAATTTCGCGCAAGATCGCCTCGCCGACCGATCGCAAGCGTCTGCGCCAGATCGTCGATGAGCTGGATGTTCCCGAGGGCATGGGGCTGATCGTTCGCACGGCCGGCGCAAGCCGCACCAAGGCGGAGATCAAGCGTGACTTCGAATATCTCCTGCGGCTGTGGGAGAACGTGCGCGATCTGACGCTGCAATCGACCGCCCCGGCGCTCGTGTATGAGGAGGGCAACCTCATCAAGCGCTCGATCCGCGATCTCTACAACAAGGAGATCGACGAAGTGCAGGTCGCCGGCGAGACGGCCTACCGCGAGGCCAAGGACTTCATGCGCATGATCATGCCGAGCCATGCAAAGAACGTGAAGCCGTACCGCGAGCCGGAGCCAATCTTCATCCGCAGTAACGTCGAGCGCCAGCTCGATGCGATGTACAGCCCCTATGTCACGCTGAAATCAGGCGGCTACGTCGTGATCAACCAGACCGAGGCGCTGGTCGCGATCGACGTCAACTCGGGCAAATCCACCAAGCAGCATTCGATCGAGGATACTGCGCTGCGCACCAATATGGAGGCCGCCGAGGAAATTGCCCGGCAGCTGCGCTTGCGCGACCTCGCCGGGTTGATCGTCATCGATTTCATCGACATGGAGGAGCGGCGCAACAACCGCTCGGTGGAAAGAAAGCTCAAGGAATCGCTGCGCTATGACCGCGCGCGCATCCAGATCGGGCGCATCAGCGCATTCGGCTTGCTTGAGATGTCGCGTCAGCGCATCCGCACCGGTGTTCTTGAAGGCTCCACCAGCCTGTGTCCGCACTGCCAGGGCACCGGCATCATCCGCTCGGTCGAGTCGGTGGCGCTATCTGTGCTGCGCTCGCTGGAGGACTATTTGCGGTCCAACAGGGTCATGGACCTCACCGCTGTTACTTCTGGCGAAGTTGCGCTCTATATCCTCAACAACAAACGCGAGTATCTCAACGATATCGAGCACCGCTTCGGCGTGCGTCTCGGCGTTGTGACCGATGACCGGATGCAGGGCTCAAGCTTCACCATAGAGCGGATGTCGCCTGAAACTGCGGGCGACGCGGAAAGCAATGTGGTCGTCCAGATGGATTGGGGCTTTGAGGCGCCGGTTGACAAGAAGACCGAGAGCGAGGAGGAGCGCAAACGCTCGCGGCGCAAGCGCCGTCGTGGCCGTAACGGCCGCAAGGAGGACGATGAGGCGCTTGCCAGCCCCGAGGCGCAGCCTGACGAAGATACCAGCGGCGAGGAGGACGAGGCCCGCGGCGACGACGAAAGCGCGGACGAAGCCCAGCGCGCCCGCAAGTCACGCAGACGCGGCCGGCGCGGCGGGCGGCGGCAACGCGCGCGCAGAGAAAGCGGTGTTGAACCCGGTGCAAGTGCGCAGGACTATGACGCGGCCAGTGAGCCGGCGCAGCCTCGCGAGGAAAGCGCGCCGAGCGAGGTCTCGCAGGAGGCCCAGCCATCAGAAGCTGCTGATGGCGAAGGTTCACCACAACGCGAAGCGGCCGAGGTGGTAGCGCATCCGCGCGCGCAGGAAGCTGTTGCGGCCAAGCCCGAAATGGCGGAAAAGCAAGCCGGGCTCCACGATCAGACGAAGCCCAGCGAGCGCGAAATGATCCCGCACCAGGGCCAGCCAGCCGCCCAGGACGCAAGCGAAATGCCCCAGCCCGAGACGACGGCGGCGGTCGAAGCCGATAGAGACACCGTGACGGCTGAGGCGGAGCCGCAGCGCACTGAACAACGCCAGCGCCGTCGCGGCTGGTGGCAGCGGCGCTGATCGCCGCTACACTCTTCGGCCGGAATAAACAGTTGCAACGCGCGCCGTGGCCGGATTCAACTTTGCGCTTCGGTTTCCAGCTCAAGCTGGTCGAGCGGGCACTCGCGGCCCTTCTTGCGGCATTTACGCCGGTACTCACCGGCCCAGAACTCATAAATACCCAAGGATTTCGCAGCGTCGGCGCATTCCAGGATCAGGGCTTCGCGCGCCGCGTCGCTGCCCGCGTCCTTCCACGCCTTCTTGTGCTTTTTTGTGCGCCCGCAGCCGACGCACACGCCGCGCTTGTCCTTGCAGATATCGATGCACGGAGAGGGGAGTTTGTCGCCCTTCTTGCCCAACCTTGCCTCCTGACTTGGCGTTCACGCATTCGCGTCAGGATATGAGAACCTGACAAGCCTTATCAAGATTTATCGGCCGAACGGTTACATGAACAGGCGCTCGTCCTCCATCTCCTTGTACAGGTCGGCAACGAATTCGCCATAGCCGTTATAGAGCTGGGTCGGGATGCGCGAGTTCGTACCGACGACCTCTTCGGTCGCCTGGCTCCAGCGTGGATGCGGCACTTCCGGGTTCACATTGGCCCAGAAGCCGTATTCGGACGGCGCGATTTCCTCCCAGAAGGTGGTGGGGCGCTGATCGGTGAATTCGAACAGCACGATGGACTTGACCGACTTGAAGCCGTACTTCCACGGCGCCGCGAGGCGGATCGGCGCGCCGTTCTGTTTCGGGATCGGCTTGCCGTACATGCCCGTGGCGAGGAAGGTCAGGTCATGCGCGGCTTCTTGGATCGTAAGGCCCTCCGTGTAAGGCCATGGATACCAATGTGCCTTCTGACCGCGCGCCACGTCCGGCATCATGAAGGTCTGCATCTTGACGTATTTTGCTTTGCCAAGCGGCTTGGCGAGATCCAGCAGCGCGCGCATGGGAAAGCCGCTCCAGGGGATCACCATGGACCATGCCTCGACGCAGCGCAGGCGGTAGACCCGCTCTTCCAGCGGCATCTTCGCCAAAAGCTCGTCAATGCCGATCTTGAACGGCTTTTCGACCGCGCCTTGAATCGCGATTTCCCAGGGTCGGATCGGCAGCGCCTGCGCAGCCGACGAGATGCGCTTGTGCGAGCCGAATTCATAGAAATTGTTGTAGGTGGTCGCGACCTCTTCAGGCGTGATGTCCCGGGTGAAGGGGTAGGCGT
>CAZNGB010000171.1:0-3912 GCA_964572465.1 uncultured Hyphomicrobiaceae bacterium | reverse complement strand
TGAACACGGACCTGAACTTCGCCAACGACGAGTGGTTCTGGAAAGCCTGGTCGGAGACACTCTCGAAGCGCTACGCCAAGGCGCTTCACGGACATTACAGCAAGCACGCTGATGCGACGTGCGTGAATGAGCGCTCGCTGCTCAGCAGTGAATTCCTTGAGCAATATGTGGCGCTTGTGATGCTGCTGGAGCGGTTTCCTGCTAGTCCCGGCCTGCTGGCAGGCGAGCTGGCCAACTGGCGGCCGCGCGCCTACGACGATTACTTTCGCATGAGCGGCCTTCGCGACGGCCAATTCGCCATCGCCGCCTTCGCTAGCACGCTCGCGACCGTGCGCCGGCCTTTTCTGCGCGCGGTGGCCCGGCTCGATGACGAGAGCATGAGCGCTGTGGAAGCCGTCATCAACGTGGCGCGGCAGGGGCGGGCTGATCTGCTGCCCGGCCTGTGCCGGGAGCGCTCGCAAGCGCTGCGTGAGCGAATCGACGAAGTAGCGCACCTTATCGCGGCGACGAGCCGGCCAGCCCCGGCGGCGAAGCCACGCGCGCTCATGTCGCGGTAGGTGGCAGCCGCGGCCGTATTTGGTGCATCTTGGCGGATTGACGAGATTTGACCCCCGCCGACATTGACAAAGCGATGCAATAAGCTCTATTCGGTTCCCATGTGCGCGCGGAATACCAGTCCACGCGCAGAAAGCGCTGCCCGAGGCCATCTCCAATTCGGACATAAAGCCCGCGAACGAACGGCTTCCCCGTTGGGGCTCAGCTATTGCGTTTGCGGCGCCACAGGGCGCGGCAAGAGACAAGAGAGGCTGAAGCGATGTATGCGGTCATTCGCACGGGCGGCAAGCAATACCGCGTGTCGCCAGACGACGTTCTGGAAATCGAGAAGATTGAGGCAGCAGAGGGCAGTGTCGTCGAACTGCCTGAGGTGCTGCTGATCGGCAAAGATGGCGGCGAACCTCAGGTCGGTACTCCGGTCATAGAAGGCGCACGCGTCGCGGCGGAAGTGCTGGAGCAGGGCCGCGGCGATAAAATCATCGTCTTCAAGAAAAAGCGCCGGAAAAATTATCGGCGCAAACGCGGCCACCGCCAGCATCTGACGACCATCCGAGTGCTGGAGGTGCTGGATGCGGGTCAAAAAGCCAAGAAGAAGCCTGGCGAAAGCAGCGGGACTGAGCCCAAGCCAAAGAAGAAGCCGGGCGAAGGTTTCGGCGCCGAACCGGCGAGTAAGAGCAACGCTGAGAACGCCGAAGCCAAGGCCGAAACCGGCAAAGGCAAGAAGAAGTCGGCGTCCAAGGAGACCGCTGGCGGTTTCCAGAAGCTCGACGCGCCGCAGGGCGAACCAGACAACCTTAAGGCTCTGCCCGGCGTCGGGCCGAAACTGGCTGAAAAGCTGAACGAATATGGTATCTTCCATTTCCATCAGCTCGCCGCGATGAGCGAGGCGAATGTGGAGGAAATGGACGCCGCGCTGAATTTGCGAGGCCGCGCTACCCGCGATGACTGGGTGAGCCAGGCCAAGCAGATGATCGGGAAAGACGACGCCTGAAGCGCGGGCAAGTTGACGTAAAGCCCTCGGGCTTGAGCAGACGCGAGAGAAAGCTATGGCACATAAAAAGGCAGGCGGTTCATCCCGCAACGGACGCGACACGATCGGGCGGCGCCTCGGCGTGAAGAAGTTTGGCGGAGAACAGGTCATCCCCGGCAACATCATCATCCGCCAGCGCGGCACCACGTGGCACCCCGGCGACGGCGTCGACATGGGGCGCGACTTCACGATCTTCGCGGTTCGCGAAGGCCGAGTGACGTTCCGCAACATCCGTGGCGGACGGACAACGGTGTCGGTGCTGCCCGAAGCGGAATAGCCGCCGCGCCAATTGACATGTAGAAAACTCTGGCGCGTTCATGTTTCCGCCGTTAGTCGGACCGATGCTCCCACTGATCGGTCCATCAGGGGGAAGACATGCGACGCATTCTCGTTATCCTCGTCAGTGCGGTTCTCGTGGCGGGCGCAGCCGTGGTTGTCGTGCCATTCCTTGTCCCGGCCTCAGCGGTCAAGGACGAACTGGCAGCATATGTCAAACAGGCTACCGGGCGGCAGCTCATCATCGGCGGCGATGGGCATTTCCAGGTTTTCCCATCCGCAGGCGTGAGCTTCCAGCGCATTCAGCTTTCCGGTCCCGACGCCGACCCTCAGCGCCCGTTCCTTCGCGCCGAGACGGTGACGGCCGAGATCGACCTGTTCTCGCTGATCGGCGGGGGCGTGACGTTTAACGCGCTCACACTCGACAACGCGATCATCGACCTGCGAGGCGATGCAGCAGGAAATGTCAACTGGCAGTTCGGCGCGGCGCATCAGCGTCCGGCGCTTGCCTATGCCGCGCCCGCAATGGCAGCGCCTGCGCGGGTAAGCATCCGGCGGGTCAGCCTGCGCGACTCCACAATCCGGTATCACGCGCCCGACACGACTGCGCCACTGGAGATGGCCGATACGAACCTCACCTTGCGGATGCCCGCGCCTGATGCGGCAGCCACGCTCACCGGCGAATTCTCCATGCGAGGCCGGCCCGTGGAGGTGGATGCAACGCTAGACGCCCCGCAAAATCTCGAACTTGGCACGCGCGCCCGGCTCATCGCCGCACTATCAGGTTCATTCGCCGAACTGCGATTTGACGGATACATCACGCCGGAACAAGCCGTCGCGGGAGACCTTGAGATGCGCACGGATGAGCCGCTACAGTTGTTCGCGGTCGCCGGCGCCAATGCCGCACCGATGCTGGAAAGCATCGCTCTGGATGGACAGATCGACGCCAGCGCCGGCGCGGTTCGGCTCTCCGGGCTGACGGCAACGCTCGATGACATGACCGCACGCGGCGACCTTGCTGTTGCGCTTGGCGGCCAGAGGCCGTCGTTATCCGGACGGCTCGACTTCGACACGCTCGATCTCGATACCCTTCGCTTGCAGCCTGTCCCGCAGGAGGCGGCCCGCGCCTCAAACCCAGGGCTGTGGCCAGCGCACGCCGCGCCTGGTAATGACATCCGGCTCGACCTTAGCGCGCTCGACGCGCTCGACGCCGACATAACGCTGACTGCGCAACGCCTGAGCCGCGCGGCGCTTACCGCGCGCGACGCCGCCGCCCGCGCGACGCTCAGGGACGGGACACTCAATCTCGGCCTGACGCGCCTCAGCCTTTACGAAGGCAGTGCAACCGGCACGGCTGAAGTCAGCACCCACCAGAATGTCCCGGTATTGAGCGCAGCACTGAACGTGGAGGACGTCGATGCGCTTCCGCTATTCATGGACTCGTCCTCGTTCGACTGGCTCTCCGGCAACCTCACCGGCCGGGTTCGGCTGGCGAGCGGGGGAGGCACGCTCGATGAGCTGCGCGGCCGGCTTCAAGGGGAGGCGGAAATGGCGCTGCGCAACGGTGCGCTGGAGGGGCTGGACCTACCGGCCATCCTCAGCCGCCTGCAATCTGGCGACATCTCGCAAATCCGCCGCGAAGAAGGAACCACGACGCAGTTCGCACGGCTGGATGCAACATGGACGATCAACAAGGGCGTGGCTAGCACCGACGATCTGCAGCTGGAAGGACCGTTCGTCAGCGCAACCGGGAACGGCGATGTGGATATCCGCCGAGAACAAATCGACCTGAAACTGAGCCCGCGCATCACGCCGCGCAGTGGCGAGGAGCAGTCCGAGGCGATTGAACTACCGATCCGCGTTCAGGGCAACTGGGATAACCCTTCGATATTGCCCGATGTCGAGGCCGTACTCCAGGACCCGGAAGGCAGCTTGGGAGCGGCGAAAAACTTTGGCAAGGCAGTAGAAGAGCTCACCGGCGGAGAGGTCAGCGAGGACGATTTCAAGAATGCAATTGAAGGGTTGTTCGGCCGCCGCGAGTGATATTCCCG
>CAZNGB010000170.1:0-3923 GCA_964572465.1 uncultured Hyphomicrobiaceae bacterium | reverse complement strand
CCTTCGGCCCCAGTTCGGCGGCGATGTATTTCGTCGCCGACTCCAGCGCCGCCTTCACCGGCCCCATGATGTTGTAGTTCTCCACCACCTTCTCCGCGCCGTAGAACGACACGGTCATGCAGGTGCCGCCCGCGGGCATCAGCGGCTCGGCCCGGCGCACCATGCGGATGAAGGAATGGACCGAGATGTCCATCGCCTGCCCAAAGCCCTCGCGCGAGGTGTCGACCACGCGGGCGTGCAGGTCCCCCGACGGACAAAAGGCGACCGAATGCAGGCAGGTATCGACGCGGCCCCACCGCTCGCGAATCTGGTCGAAGAGCGCCTGGAATTGCCCGTCCTGCGTCACGTCGAGCGGCGCGATGATCTGCGCGCCCAACTCCTCGGCCAGCGGGCGCACATGCGGCTCGGCCTTCTCGTTCAGATAGGTGATGGCGAGATCGGCACCCTGCTGGCGGAGCGCCTTCGCGCAGCCATAGGCGATCGAGTTGTCATTGGCGATGCCGATGATCAGCGCCTTCTTGCCGTGGAGTGAAAACATGCCGGACCTCCTCATGCCTTGCTGCGGTGCAAATCCCATGCCGCGCGTGCGTGCTGCATTGCACAAGAGCCTAACGCACGCCCATGACAGTTTTGTAGCCCCGCGCTTGCACGCTGCCCCCATTGCTGGCATCAAAATGAAAAACCGCGCGCGAGCCGCCGGTCCGGGAGCTTCCAATCCGAGGGCAACAATGACCAAGATCGTCTTTCTCGACCGCAACACCATCGGCCCCTCGGTCGATCTCAAGCGCCCGCAGTTCCCGCACGAGTGGGAGGAATACGAGAAGACCGCCCCCGGCGAGGTGGTCGAGCGCGCGCGCGATGCCGAAATCATCATCACCAACAAGGTGCCGATCGACACTGACTGCCTGAGCCAGCTGCCCAAGCTGCGCATGATCGCGGTCGCCGCCACGGGCTATGACATCATCGACGTGCCCGCCTGCGATGCTGCGAATGTCGCGGTCGCCAATGTGCGCGGCTATGCGGCGCAGACCGTGCCGGAGCACGTCATGGCGCTGATGCTGGCGCTGTCGCGCTCGCTGGCCGCCTACCGCGCGGATGTCATCGACGGCGAATGGCAGCGCGCCGGGCAGTTCACCTTCTTCGCGCACCCGATCCGCGATCTCGCGGACCAGACGCTCGGCGTGATCGGCGCGGGCGCGATCGGCGATTCGGTTGCGCGGCTGGCGGGCGCGTTCGGGATGCGCGTGCTGGTTTCCGGGCGCAAGGGCGAGGACAGCCCTCGCGAAGGCCGCACGCCCTTCGATCAGGTGATCCGCGAGAGCGACGTCATCACCTTGCACTGCCCGCTGACGCCGGAAACGCGCAACCTGATCGCCGCGCCGGAACTCGCGGCGATGGCCCGCAAGCCGATCATCATCAACACCGCGCGCGGCGGGCTGGTGAACGAGGCCGATCTCTCTGCCGCGCTCGACGCTGGTCAGGTCCGCGCTATCGGTTTCGACACCCTCACCAAAGAGCCGCCGGAGCCGGACAACCCGCTCATGCTCATCGCGGACCGGCCCAACGTCATCATCACGCCGCATGCCGCCTGGGCCAGCGACACGGCCATGCAGACGCTGTGGGACCAGGTCATCGCCAATATCGAGGCGTTCCACCGCGGCGCCCCCACCAACACCGTCACCCCGGCTTGACCGATAAGCGAAACAGTTGCGCTGCCGCGCCGGTTGATCTGACACCACCTTTCAGGTCTGAATAGCGGTAAAATGTGCTCCGCGCAGCGCGTTTCGTGCGCGCCGGGCTCACGAACAGGAGGCTGACTTGACCGACCGCGTCACCCATTCCGGGCTGCAGATCGCACCCGAGCTTCACGCTTTCATCAACGAGGAAGCCCTGCCCGGCACCGGCATCGACCCGGACGCCTTCTGGAGCGGCTTCGCCGGCGTTGTCGCCGAGCTTACGTCGGAGAATCGCGCGCTGCTGCAAAAGCGTGACGACCTGCAGGCGCAGATCGACGACTGGCACAAGTCGCGGCGCGGCCAGCCCTTCGACATCGGCGAATATGAGCGCTTCTTGCGCGAGGTCGGCTATCTGCTGCCCGCGGGGCCGGACTTTGCCGTCACCACCGCGAACGTGGACGCGGAGATCGCGCATGTCAGCGGTCCGCAGCTCGTTGTGCCGGTGTCGAACGCGCGCTATGCGCTGAATGCGGCCAATGCGCGCTGGGGCAGCCTGTATGACGCGCTCTACGGCACCGATGCGCTCGGCGATACGCCAACCGGCGCGGCCTATGACCCGGCGCGCGGCGCGCGGGTGATCGCCTGGGCCAAGACGTTCCTCGATGACGCCGCGCCGCTGTCCGGCGCGAGCCACGGAGAAGTGACTGCCTACGCGGTCAATGGCGGCCAGCTTGTGGCGCAGATTGGCAGCGGCACCGCCCGCTTGAACGACCCCGCCAAATTCGCCGGCTATCGCGGCGCGTCTCATGACCCAGACGCGATCTTCCTGCGCAACAATGGGCTGCATATCGAAATCCGTGTCGACCGCGCAAGCGAGATCGGCGCGGCAGACCCCGCGGGCGTGTCGGACATGCGGCTCGAATCCGCCATGAGCACGATCATGGACTGCGAGGACTCCGTCGCCGCCGTTGATGCGCAGGACAAGGTGGTCGTGTACCGTAACTGGCTCGGCCTCATGAAAGGCGACTTGACGGAGGAGGTCAGCAAGGGCGGGCGGAGCTTCACCCGCAAGCTCAATGGCGACATCGCCTATACCGCGCCGGACGGCGGCATGCGCAAGCTCAAGGGCCGCAGCCTGATGCTCGTGCGCAATGTCGGGCACCTGATGACGACGCCGGCTGTCCTCGATGCCAACGGGAGCGAGATCTATGAAGGGCTGCTCGATGCGATCGTGACCAGCGCGATCGCGCTGCACGATATCGGGGCGTCTGGCCGGCGCGCGAACAGCCAGGCCGGTTCGGTCTACATCGTCAAACCGAAGATGCACGGGCCAGAAGAGGTCGCCTTCTCCGACAAGCTGTTTTCGCGCGTCGAAGATGTGCTCGGCTTGCCCCGCCACACGCTCAAGATGGGCATCATGGACGAGGAGCGGCGCACCACGCTCAACCTCAAGGAATGCATCCGCGAGGCGAGCGCGCGCGTGTTCTTCATCAACACCGGCTTCCTCGACCGCACCGGCGACGAAATCCACACCTCGATGGAAGCCGGCGCGATGATCCGCAAGGGCGACATGAAGACAGCGCCGTGGCTGCTCGCTTACGAGGACAACAATGTCGATGTGGGCCTCGCCTGCGGGCTGCCCGGCCACGCGCAGATCGGCAAGGGCATGTGGGCAATGCCCGACAAGATGGCGGATATGCTGGAAGACAAGATCGGCCACCCGATGGCTGGCGCCAATACGGCTTGGGTGCCCTCCCCGACGGCTGCGACGCTGCACGCGGTGCATTATCACAAGGTCGATGTCCGCGCGCGCCAGAACGATCTGGGCGGCCAGACGCGCGCGAAGCTTGACGATCTGCTGAGCATTCCGGTCGCCGATCGCGCCAATTGGGCGCCGGATGATGTGCGCGACGAGTTGGACAATAACGCCCAGAGCATCCTCGGCTATGTCGTGCGCTGGGTCGAGCAGGGCGTCGGCTGCTCAAAGGTCCCGGACATCAATGATGTTGGGCTGATGGAGGACCGGGCGACGCTGCGCATCTCCAGCCAGCATATCGCCAACTGGCTGCATCACGGCGTTTGCACGCCCGAGCAGGTGATGGAGACGATGAAGCGGATGGCGCGTGTGGTCGATGAGCAGAACGCTGGCGACCCTGCGTACAAGCCGATGGCGGCTGATTTCGAGGCCAGCCCGGGTTTTCAGGCGGCGTGTGATCTGGTGTTCAAGGGGCGCGAGCAGCCGAGCGG
>CAZNGB010000169.1:0-3965 GCA_964572465.1 uncultured Hyphomicrobiaceae bacterium | reverse complement strand
CGAACCAGGTCAACAACGTGCTCGGCTTTCCCTACATCTTCCGCGGCGCGCTCGATGTACAGGCCAGCACCATCAATGACGCCATGAAGATCGCCGCGGCGGAGGCGCTTGCCGAGCTGGCGCGCCAGGATGTGCCTGACCAGGTCGCCGCGGCCTATCAGGGGCGGCGCCTGCGCTACGGGCCGGATTACATTATCCCTGCGCCATTTGATCCGCGCCTTATCAGTCATGTTTCTGCGACGGTCGCGAAAGCAGCGATGGATTCTGGCGTCGCACGCCGCCCGATCGTCGATATGGATGGCTACAAGGCGCGGCTGTCCGAGCGCATGGACCCAACCGCGGGCTTCTTCCACATGATCTTCGAGCATCTGCGCGCCGCCCCGAAGCGCGTCGTCTTCGCCGAGGGCGAGGAAGAACAGGTCGTGCGCGCCGCCAGCGCATTCGCCGAAGCCGGGCTGGGCACCCCGGTTCTGGTCGGGCGTGAGGACACGGTTCGCGAAACCATGGTGCAAGCCGGGATCATGCGCCAGTGCGACGAGATCGAAATCATCAATGCCCGCGTGACCGAGCACAACGCCGACTATGCAGACCTCCTCTACACCCGGCTTCAACGCCGCGGCTTCTTGAAGCGCGATTGTCAGCGGCTGGTGAACACGGACCGTAACATCTTCGCGGCCTGCATGGTGGCGATGGGCCATGCCGACGCCATGGTGACGGGCGTCACCCGCAACTGGGAAACCGCCTATCAGGACGTCCGCCGCGTGCTGGACCCAAAACCGGGCCACACGCCGATCGGCGTTTCGCTGATCCAGTGCCGCGGGCGGATGGTGCTGGTTGCAGACATTTCCGTGCATGAAATGCCGACCTCGACCGAACTCGCCTACATCACCGTTCAGGCCGCGCGCGTGGCGCAGCGGCTCGGCTTCAAGCCGCGCGTGGCGTTGCTGGCGCATTCGTCCTTCGGCCACCCGACGGGCGAGCGCGGGGAAAGCGTCCGCGAGGCCGTGAAACTCCTCGATGATTGGGGCGTGGACTTTGAGTACGACGGCGAGATGGCCGCCGATGCCGCGCTGAGCCGCAAGGCAATGTCGGCCTACCCGTTCTGCCGGCTGTCGGACACGGCGAATGTGCTGATCATGCCAGCGGTCTACTCCGCCAGCATCTCCACCAAGATGCTTCAGGAGCTTGGCGGCAGCAAGGTGGTGGGGCCGCTGATCGTTGGCCTCAACCGGCCGGTGCAGATCGCCGGGCTGGGCGCGACCGACAATGACCTCGTCAATTTCGCCGCCTTGGCTGGTTATGACGTGGCTGGGTAAAGGGGGCTGCGAAACAGCGTCAACCTATTGGCACAGATGATCGCATCAGGCATGGTGAAGAGATGAATCAGCCGTTCGGAACTACGCCGCTGGAACCGTTTCCGATAAAGGTCATCTCCGATGTGATGTGCCCGTGGTGCTTCGTCGGCAAACGCCGGTTGGAGGGGGCGCTGGAGCGGCTGCCGCATATCGATGCGGCTGTAACCTGGTGGCCATTCCAGCTGGACCCGACCCTGCCGCCCGGCGGTATTGAGCGCGGCGAATACCTGCGCAAGAAGTTCGGCTCCGCCGATGGCGGGGAGATGTATATGGCCCTGCGCGAGATCGGCCGCGAAGATGGCATCGAATTCACCTTTGACACGATCGAGCGCGCACCGAATACGGTGGATGCCCACCGGCTCATCTACTGGGCTGGCGCTGGGCGCACGCAAGATGCGGTCGTCGAACGGCTTTTCCAGCTCTACTTCCTCGAAGGTGCGGATATCGGCGACGCGGACGTACTCGCTGGCGCGGCCGCGGATGCTGGCATGGATCCTGAAGCGACGCGCGAGAAACTCGCCGATGATCGAGACCGCGACACCATCCTCAAGATGGTCGAACAGACGCAAAATGCTGGCGTGAACGCCGTTCCGGCCTTCGTGCTGGGCGGCAAACGGGCCGTCGTGGGCGCACAGCCTGTGGAGCTTTTGCAGGAGCAGATCGAACTGGCCGAAGAAGAGTTCCGCGCTGAGCGCTATAAGCCTGATTGAGAGGGGCGGGCCATAGTGAAGCTCCATCAGCAAGATCGGCATGTTGCCGCTGCGCGCCGCCTCATCGCACATCTCGCGGATCACCTCGATCTCGACGCGTCGGTTCGGCTGTGGGACGGTACACTAGTCCCGCTCGGCCACGATCCGCGCGGGCCACTGACCATCGGGATCGCCGCGCCCGGGGTCATCGCTTCGTTGCTCCGCTGGCCAAGCCTCGACCGGCTCATCCGGCATTACGCAGCAGGTGACATTACGCTCGAAGGCGGCTCACTGATCGACCTGGGCCATCGGCTCGAAGCAGACGGCAAGCGCAAATCGTTGAAACACGTCAGCAAGCGCCGCGTCGCGCGCGAGCTGCTGCCGTTCTTGTTCACGCGCGCGCAGAAGCCCGGCGCCGCGCGCGCCTTTTCCGGCGATGCCGATGGCGAGAGCCGTGCGCAGGTGCAGAACCGCGATTTCATCCAGTTTCACTATGATGTCGGCAACGACTTCTACCGCCTCTTCCTTGATGAGCGGATGCAGTACTCCTGCGCCTATTTTACAGACCCCGCCAATTCGCTCGACCAGGCGCAGACCGACAAGCTGGAGATGATCTGTCGCAAGCTGCGGCTGAAGCCCGGCGACCGGCTGCTCGATATCGGCTGCGGCTGGGGCGGGCTGGTCACTTACGCTTCCGAGCATTACGGCGTCACGGCCCACGGCATCACGCTGTCGCCTGCGCAGCTTGAGGTGGCGCAGGCGCGCATCGACGAGGCCGGCCTGAGCGATCGCGTCACCGTCAGCCTCACCGATTACGCCGATGTTACGGGCACTTACGACAAGATCGTCTCGGTCGGCATGTATGAGCACATCGGGCTGGCCAACGTCGAAAAATACATGCGCACGGTGCGCCGAGTGCTCACCCCAGACGGGCTTTTCCTCAACCACGCGATCTCGCGCCGGTCAAAGCGCAATCGCCGTCGCTTCGGCGCGCGCGCCGAGCAGCGCGCCCTGCGCCGCTACATCTTCCCCGGCGGTGAGCTGGACGACATCGGCCACACCGTGCAGGCGATGGAGCAGGCCGGTTTCGAGGTGCATGACGTGGAAGGCTGGCGGCGGCACTACGCGCGGACCACGCGGCTGTGGTGCGAGCGGCTGATGGCGCGGCGCGACGAGGCCGAGGCGCTTGTCGGCGCGCCCACCTATCGCATCTGGACGGCCTATCTGGCGGGGTGTTCGCTGGCGTTTGAGCGCGGCTCGGCACGCATCTACCAGACGCTCGCCTCGCGCAGCGCCCGCGGGGAGCCGCCGCTGCCGCCCACGCGCGCCGATCTCTACCGCTAACGGCGAGGCAGCACGTGTCGGATTTCGACAATCATAACCCCGGGGACCGCTACGTAATCGAGCCGCCCGCCATCACCGCATTGCCGGTTGAGGGCAGCGAGGCGCTGTTTCCTGTCAACCGCATCTTCTGCATCGGCCGGAACTATGCCGCCCATGCAGTGGAGATGGGGCACGACCCGGACCGGGAGCCGCCGTTTTTCTTCCTCAAGCACGCAAGCGCGCTGGATACGAGCGGCGCGTTCCCCTACCCGCCGAAGACCGCCGAGGTTCATCATGAGATCGAGATGGTCGTCGCACTCGGCAGAGGCGGTAAAGATATCGCGGTGGCCGACGCGCTCGATCACGTCTACGGCTATGCCGTCGGGCTCGACATGACCCGCCGCGACCTGCAAGCCGAAGCGAAGAAGCTTGGCCGGCCGTGGGACGTGGCGAAGAGCTTCGAGCATTCCGCGCCCTGCGGCCCGCTCGTTCCGGCCTCGCGCATCGGGCACCCCAGTGATGGCGCGATCACGCTCGATGTTAATGGTGCGCGCCGGCAGGAGGGCGACCTCAACCAGATGATCTGGAAGGTGCCGGA
>CAZNGB010000168.1:0-4079 GCA_964572465.1 uncultured Hyphomicrobiaceae bacterium | reverse complement strand
TGGTTCGAGGAGCATCCGAACGAGGCGAAATCGATCATGCACAAGATCGCCGAAGCCGCTGTGGCTCGAGAAGCCGCGCGCAAAGCCCGCGAACTGACCCGGCGCAAAGGCGCGCTCGATGTCGCCAACCTGCCCGGCAAACTCGCGGACTGTCAGGAGCGCGATCCGGCGAAGGCCGAGATTTTCCTCGTGGAGGGCGACAGCGCCGGCGGCTCAGCGAAACAGGCGCGCTACCGCGCCACGCAAGCCGTGCTCCCGTTGAGCGGCAAGATTCTCAACGTTGAGCGCGCGCGCTTCGACAAGATGCTGTCGAGCCAGGAAATCGGCACGCTGATCACCGCGCTGGGCACGGGCATCGGCCGCGACGACTTCAACATCGACAAATTGCGGTATCACAAGGTCATCATCATGACCGACGCGGACGTTGACGGCGCGCATATCCGCACGCTGCTGCTGACCTTCTTCTATCGGCAGATGCCGGAGCTGATTGAGCGCGGGAACCTGTATATTGCGCAGCCGCCGCTCTACAAAGTAAAGCGCGGCTCATCGGAACAATACCTGAAGGATGAGCGCGCGTTCGAGAATTACCTGATCGGCACGGGCATAGAAGATGCAGCGCTGGAGCTTGGTAACGGCGAGACGCTGGCCGGCAATGACCTGCGCCACATTTGCGACAAGGCGCGAGCCGCGGCAGGCGTGATTGACGGCATCCACAGCCGCTATGCGCGCTTTGTCGTCGAGCAGGCCGCGATTGCCGGCGCGCTTAACGCCGATCTGCTGGCTGACCGGGCCGCCGCTGAACAGGTCGCCGCCAACATCGCAGCGCGGCTCGACCGGCTTTCGGAGGAGACTGAACAAGGCTGGGAAGGGGCTGTCACGGATGACGGTCTGATGGTCACACGCGAGGTGCGCAGCGTGCGCGAGGCGCATGTGATCGACAAGGCGCTGCTCGCCTCGGCGGATGCACGTAAGCTGGACGGGATGAAAGAGCATCTCGGTGAGGTGTATGGACAGCCAGCTATGCTCCGGCGCAAGGACACCCAGACGCCGATCTACGGGCCGCGCGGGTTGCTGGAAGAGATTTACGCTATGGGGCGCAAGGGTATCTCTGTGCAGCGCTACAAAGGGCTGGGCGAGATGAATCCGGATCAGCTCTGGGAAACTACGCTCGATCCGGACACGCGCACGCTCTTGCAAGTCACCGTGCAGGAACTGGACGAGGCGGACGAGACTTTCTCGGCGCTGATGGGCGACGTGGTCGAGAGTCGACGCGAGTTCATCCAGCAGAACGCGCTCGAAGTCGCCAATCTGGACGTCTGACCGCTGTCACGCCAGCTCGGAGCGTGCCGCGCCGCGCCCTTTCAGCCAGTTTATCACCAGCACGCCGAGCAGCACCGCCGCGCCCACCGCCTCGACGGCGTAGGCTGGATGAAAAACGGCGACCGTGGCCGGAACTACCAGCAGCCGCGAGATCGGGTCCATCGGCGCAAACAGCCACCCTTCTATAGCTGCGGCGAATGCCGCAAGCGCCAGGATCGCGATCGCGCCCGCCCAGAGCACGCTGAGCAGCGGTCCGCCCAGGATGATCTCCGGATTATAGACCATGAAGACCGGGATCAGATACAGCCCCTTGGCGAACTTCCACGCCTGAACACTGGTCTCCATCGGCTTCGACCCTGCTATCGCCGCGCCCGCGAACCCCGCTAGCGCTATCGGCGGCGTCACGTTGCTGTCCTGCGAATACCAGAACACCACCAGATGCGCGATGATGAGCGGGATGCCGAAATCCTCCGTGAGCGCGGGGCCGACCAGTACGATCAGCACGATATACGCGGCCGTGACCGGCAGCCCCATGCCGAGCACCAGACTTGCGATCAGCACCAGCGCCAGCGCGGCGACCAGATAACCGCCCGAGAACGAGACCATGATCGAAGAGAACTTCAGGCCGAGCCCTGTGAGGCCGACCACCCCGACAATGATGCCCGCCACCGCGCATGCAACCGACACCGCTACCGCGTTTCGCGCGCCCAGAACCAGCGCCGCAATCATCAACTGCCCGCCCTTGGCGAGCGCGCCTGAGACGCGGACCATCGTCACCGGGTTGCCCGCGCGCGGCTCCAGGATGAAGATATCGATGGCCGCGCGCAGCGCCGCGACCCCGACCACTGACACGATCGCCCAGAAGCCCACGCGCATTGGCGATAGGCCGGCGGACAGCAGCCAGATGAGCACGCCAAGCGGGATCAGATATTGCCAGCCGGCTGCGAGCACCTTGGCGACCTGGGGCAGTTCCTCGCGCGACATGCCCTTCATGCCGGCTTTCATCGCGACGATGTGCACGAATAGGTAGACGGTGCCGAGATAGAGCACGGCGGGAAAGATCGACATGACGACGATGTCGATATACGGGATGCGCGTGTATTCCGAGATCAGGAATGCGCCCGCGCCCATCAGCGGCGGCGTGATCTGCCCGCCCGTGGATGCTGCCGCCTCGATGCCGCCGGCCTGCGCGGGGCGGTAGCCGAGCTTTTTCATCAGCGGAATGGTGAACGCACCGGTCGTAACTACATTGGCGATGGCCGAGCCGGAGATCGACCCCATCCCCGCGGATGCCAACACCGCCGCCTTGGCCGGGCCGCCGGGACGCCGGCCGATCGCGGCATAAGCGAGATCGATGAAGAACCGTCCGCCGCCAGTCACCTCAAGAAACGCGCCGAACAGCACGAACAAAAATATGTAGGTGGCGGCAACACCGAGCGGCAGGCCGAAGATGCCCTCTTGACCCAGATAGAGCTGGCCAACGAGCCGGTCGACGGAGTTGCCGCGATGCTCCAGGATGCCCGGTAGCCACCCGCCCAACTCGGGCAGCGCCCCGCGCGAACCCGCCAGCGCGTAGATGATCGCGGCGATCCCGATCAGCGTCATGACGAGGCCGATGGCGCGGCGGCTGGCTTCCAGCACAACAACGGTGGCGATGATGCCCATCAGGATATCGGTTTCGCTCCAGAAACCGGCACGCATCACGATCTCGTTGATATTCCATGAGATGTAGCCGCCGCTGAGCGCGCCTGCCGCAACAAGCGCAGCGTCGATGGTCCAGCCAACGATGCCGCGGCCGCGGCCCGCGCCCCAAATGGGGTAGAGCAGGAAGACCAGCACCAGAATGAAGGCAAGGTGGATCGGACGCTGATAAAACAGCCCGAGCGGCTGCACGCCAGCCGCGTAAAGCTGGAAGAGCGAAAGTGCAATGGCGACAGCCGCGATGAGCAGCATCACCGCGCGAGGCTGATCGCTTCCGGGAAAGCGTATCTCGTCCGGGAGCGCCGAAGTTGGGGTGTTGTTCAAGGCAGGCTCCTTCGCCAAACGCAGCGGCCGATGCAAGCGTGAGAGCATGAACCTTGTGGCGGGCGTCGGGTCAAGGCTCGTTTTGGCGGTTTGCCGCTGTTGATCCGGCCCGCCCGCCCACACTGGTGTCGTGCAGCCGGATGATCACCCGCTCCCGGGCCGCGATGGACGACAAGCTAATTGTCTCGCCTCCGATTTCGAGGCGATGCCCGACCTGGCGCGCACCGACACGCAGCGCCAGCGCATTGTCCGGGATGTGTTCGTTGATCCCCTCGATCCAGTAGCCGCCGCCCGGCACGGATACGAGCCTGCCGCCGCGGCCTTCGACCGTACCAAGCCCCGCCGCGAAATCGTGCAGGAACGAACGCACGAGGATCATCCGACCGCCATTATTGGCGAAGCAGTCCGCGACCTTCCCCCCGGTGACCGAATGACGCCAGTGCAAGCACCAGCCAGTTCCAGCGGGCGCGGGGGCCTCGACCAGGACTTCGCCGCCGGGCCGCTCGACGATCAGGCGCGCATCAGCATGCGCGGCGTTTGCGGCGACGGCCCATGAGAGAAGGGCGGCCGCGAACAGCCGCCCCAAGGGTTTTAGATTATGGGCGAAGCGCATCCCGGATATCAGCGCCCGTTTCCTCATAGTAGCGCAGCGCGCCCGGATGCATCGGGATCGGCGTTGCGCCCAGCGAGAACTCCACCGTGGTGTCGTTCGCCGCCGGATGCACGGCGATCAG
>CAZNGB010000167.1:0-4080 GCA_964572465.1 uncultured Hyphomicrobiaceae bacterium | reverse complement strand
TCTTGCCGTATCCAATGAAGCAGGAACAACAAGGATGGAATCATGCCCCACGCGATTCGCGTTCATAGCTATGGCGGCCGAGAGGAAATGCGCTGGGAGAGTGTCGAGGTGCCGCCGCCCGGCCCCGGCGAGGTCAGCTTGCGCCAAACCGCCGTCGGGCTCAATTACATCGATGTGTATCACCGCACCGGGCTGTATCCGCAGCCAAGCTTGCCATTTACGCTTGGCACCGAGGGCGCGGGCGAGGTGACTGCGCTGGGCTCTGGCGTCACGGGTCTGTCCGTCGGTGACCGCGTCGCTTATGCCGGGCCGATGGGCGCTTACGCTGAAGCGCGCAACATTCCCGCCGACCGCGTCGTCAAGCTTCCGCCCGAGATTGACGACAAGACCGCAGCGGCAATGATGCTTCAGGGCATGACGACGCGTTATCTGCTTCGCAAAACCTACGAGGTTGGTCCGGATACGGTGATGTTGTTTCACGCGGCCGCCGGCGGGGTCGGTCTGATCGCCTGTCAATGGGCCGCAGCGCTGGGCGCGACGATTATCGGCACAGCCGGCTCGTCCGAAAAGGCCGCGCTCGCCCGCGCGCATGGCTGCACCCATGTGATCAACTACCGCGAGGAGGACTTCGTCGAGCGGGTGCGCGAGATCACCGGCGGCGCGCTATGCGATGTCGTCTATGATTCGGTGGGCAAGGACACCTATCCCGGCTCGCTCGACTGTCTCAAGCGCCGCGGGCTGTGGGTGAGCTTCGGCAACGCTTCGGGGAAGGTGCCGCCGGTCGATATCGGTATTCTCGCGGCGAAAGGCTCATTGTTCCTCACGCGCCCGTCGCTGGCGGCATACATCGCCACGCGCGAGGAATTGGAGGAAACCGCGAGCGACCTGTTCGACGTGGTTGCGAGCGGCAAGGTGAAAATCAACGTGAATCAGACCTACCCATTGCGTGATGCAGCCCAGGCGCACCGCGACCTCGAAGCGCGCCGAACAACTGGCTCCACGGTTCTGCTCGTCGATTAGACCGGTCGAGGCTTGCGCCCGCGCAGCGCATTTACGATTTTATCACGCCAACGGTAAAAATGCTCGGCCTCGCCCGCGCCGTTTACTCTATTTTTCCGATAATCTGACAGCCTCGCACACGTTTTACGGGTATTGCGCGCGTCTGTCTTCGGGCAGCGGGCGTTTGAGCGAGTTGGCGTGAGCGGAGTATTGCGCTATGGCAAGACAAGACTGTGAGATTTATGGTGTTGACGGCGGGGGCAGCAACGCGCAGACGAGCGACGCGTTTCTGCGCTTAGGGATGCAATACGCGACCGGCAGCGAGGTTGAGCCTGATCTCGTGACGGCGCATAAGTGGCTGAATATCGCGGCCATACGGGGCAACCAGGCCGCGCTTCGCCATCGCCGCGAGATCGCCGCGGAAATGACCAAAGCTGAGATCGACGAGGCCTTGCGCCGAGCCCGCGCCTGGCTAAACCCGCGCTAGCTTACGTGCTGGCAGCGCGTGCGGAACGGAGGACTCCTTGGCGATACTGCTTCTGATCTCCGACATGGTGCCTGAGGAGTGGGACGGGGCGATCGCTCAGCTTGCGAAACAGCGCAACGTGCGGGTTTGGCCTTATCTGCAGGACCCGGCGGAGATCGAGTACGCCATTGCGTGGAAGCCGCCGCGCGGCGCGCTGCAAGGCTTTCCAAATCTGCGGGCGATCTTCTCTATGGGCGCGGGCGTCGATCATCTGGTCGGCGATCGGGACTTGCCGGCTGTGCCGATCGTTCGCTTCGTCGCAGACGATCTCACCGAGCAGATGAGCGAGTATGTGCTCCACCATGTACTGCTGCATCACCGCCGCCATCTCGACTATGCCGAGCAGCAGGCGCGCAAGGAATGGAAGCCGCTGGCACAACCCGCTGCGCGAGAAGTGCGCGTCGGGGTGATGGGATGCGGCGTTCTCGGGTCTGCAGCGGCGGCAAAGCTGGCGGCAATCGGCTTTCAGACGCGTGGGTGGAGCCGCACGCGCAAGACCATCCCCGGGGTGAGCGCCTACGCCGGATCTGATGAGTTTCTAGCTTTCCTGGCCGGCACCGACATACTCGTTTGCTTGCTGCCGCTCACCCAACAAACGCGTGGGCTGCTCGGCGCAAAGCTGATCGCGGCAATGGCGTCTGATGGTGTGCTACCGGGCCGCGTGGTCATCAATGCCGGGCGCGGGGGCCTGCAGAACGAAGGCGAAATCCTTGCGGCTCTTGACAAAGGCGCGCTGTGGGCGGCTTCGCTCGATGTGTTCGAAACCGAGCCGCTGGCGCAGACCAGCCCGCTGTGGACACATCCGCGCGTTGTTGTGACGCCGCATAATGCCGCGATCTCCCGCCCGGCGCCGCTGTTCGAGTACGTGCTGCAGCAGGTCGAAAAGTTCGAACGAGGCGAGGGGCTGGACCATGTTGTTGACTTGCAGCGCGGTTATTGACCCGCGCTCGCGTCGGGAAGTTGCAGGATCGTCGGTTCGAGGGAAAGCCGCTTGACGGCGGTGGGTTTGCCCCAGCTCTGGGCGATCCGTTCCAGTGCGTGGCGCAACGGCTCCATGACGGTCTCCATCTGATGTCCGCTAGCATGAACGATCCAGTCGCCTGACTGGGCAATTGCGACATGTCCTTTCCAGAACATCAAATCGCCGCGCTCCAACCCGCCTTTCAGCGTCCCATCGTCCTCGATCACGCCTTCGACCGTCTCGCCGACCTCGGCTTCCTGCATGTCGGTGTCGCGGGGACATTCAATCCCGGCGGCATTGAGCGCAAGCTGCACGAGGCCCGAGCAGTCCAGCCCCAAGCTTGTCTTGCCGCCCCACAGATAGGGCGTGCCGACCAGCCGCTCCGCCGCGCGGACATAATCCTTCAGCTTGTCGCCCGCGCCGACGCAGTGCTCCGCGAACGCATAGCCGCCGCGCGCCAGGCTGAGGAACCGGCCCTCGCGCCCGTCCGCCGATAGGCGTGCGCCGAAGCTCAGCATATCGATCGGCGGTGTCTTGATGTCGGGCGAAGGGTAGATGTGGGTCGCGCGCACGCGCACAGTATGCGTAGGGTTGAAGACATTGGAGGACAGGTGGTCGGCCGGAATGTAGCCAACATATCCATCACGCTGGAGTTGCCCCCAAGCCCAGCCCTCCTTGGAGTCATAGACCGTGACGGCCTCGCCATGCAGGGCCTCAGTCATCAGCGGCGCATGGACCTTGGGCGCGCTGCGCACCGGCGCGCGCATGGCAATGACCTGCTGTGTGACGCCGTCGACATAGCGCGGCGCCTGCACCTTGTCGCTCAGTGCGGACGCGGCGAGGTCTTGGCGATAGGCATAGCGGCGTGGGTCGAGGCGCGGCGTATTCACGGCTGATAGACCTCGCTCAGAAGCTGGAACGCAGCGCGCGCACCCTGTGGTTCGCCGCCAGCAGGCTTGGCTGGCACTGCGCGGGGCGTCCAGCCATAAATGTCCAGATGCACGAAGCGTTGCGTATTCTTGACGAAGCGCTTGAGGAATAGCGCCGCCGTTATCGACCCGGCGAAGGGGCCGTTATAGATGTGGTTTACATCGGCGACGCGGCTTTTCAGGAGCTGCTCATAGGGCTGCCAGAATGGCATTCGCCAGAGCGGATCGGCCACCGCCAGCCCTGTCTCATGCAGGTCGCGCGCCAGCGCCTCGTCATCGGTATAAAACGGCGGCAGGTCGGCCCCGAGCGCGACGCGGGCCGCGCCAGTAAGCGTCGCGAAGGTCATCAGGTGATCCGGCTGTTCTTCATCCGCCAGACACAGCGCATCCGCAAGCACCAGCCGGCCTTCCGCGTCGGTGTTGGCGATCTCGACCGTCGTGCCGTTGCGCGCGCGCAGGATGTCGCCAGGGCGGAATGCGTTGGCAGAGATGTTGTTGTCCGCCGCGGGGATCAGCAGCCGAAGGCGCACCGGCAGATTCGCCGTCATGATCATCGCAGCGAGCGCCAAGGCCGAGGCCGCGCCGCCCATATCCTTCTTCATCAGCCCCATGGCGCTGGCCGGCTTGATGTTCAGCCCGCCGGTATCGAAACAGATGCCCTTGCC
>CAZNGB010000166.1:0-4152 GCA_964572465.1 uncultured Hyphomicrobiaceae bacterium | reverse complement strand
TCGTGGACCCGATCGACGGCACCAAGGCGTTCATTCAGGATCGCGAACAGTGGGTCATCTCGGCAGCGCTGGTTGAGGAGGGCGAGCCCATCGCCGCCGCAGTCTACAACCCGGCGCGGGACGAATTGTTCGCTGCCTCCAGGGGCCAAGGCGCGTCGCTGAACGGCGAGCCGGCGCTGGTCTCTGAAAAGGCGGACTTGCACGGCACCGTCATTCTGGCCCCGCGAGGCGTCGCCAGGCACGCCGGCTGGGACCAACCTGGGGAGCCAGAGGTCACCGCCACTTTCGTCTACTCCATCGCCTATCGGATGTGCCTCGTCGGGGCCGGGCGCGCGGACGGACTGATCGCCAAGGGCCGAAAGAGCGAATGGGACGTTGCGGCGGGCGCGTTGATCGTGCAAGAAGCTGGCGGTCGGGTGACGTCCAGCGACGGATCTCGGTACCGCTTCAACAAGCCAAACCCCGTTTTCGACGGGACGATCGCCGGGCCGCCTGGTCTTCACGAAAAGCTGTTGGCCGCCATTCGATAACTGGCGAGATGAAAAAGCGGAGCGACAGACGCAATGCAAAAGCAGCAGCAAGATCAACCGCAGAAGCAGCTCCTTCACCTGGTTTTTGGCGGTGAGTTGAAGTCTCTCGACGATCTTGAGTTCAAGGATGTCTCGGAACTCGATATAATCGGGATCTATCCGAATTACGCTCAGGCCTATGACGCGTGGAAGGATGCCGCCCAGCGAACGGTCGATGATGCCCATATGCGCTATTTCATTGTTCACATGCACCGCCTGCTCGACCCGGAAAGCGGTAAGATTTCCGAAACGGATTTACGGTAACGGACCGGGCGTGCTGGCGAACCTGCGACCATCGTGAGTGTTTCATGGCGAAACGCCGCTCCACACCGTTTGCTCTGAAGAAAATGTTCGGCTGGCTTGCTGCGCGTTACATCGCGTTGGTGCGCGATACCTCCACGGTTATGCGGGTGCCGAGCGAATTGGAGCGGCAGATCGACGAGACGGCGCCGGCCATTTTCACGACGTGGCACGGCCAATTCCTGATGTCCGCAACGATGAAGCCGGCGCATCAACCGGCGAAGATGATGATCGCGCGCCACGGCGATGCCGAGGTCATCGCGCAGGCCGTGCGCTACTTCGGCGTTGAGTTGATCCGCGGGGCAGGCGCGGCTGGACGGCGCAAGGACCGCGGCGGCGCGACCGCATTTCGCGCTGCGCTGAACAGCCTCAAGGAAGGCGTGAATATCGCGATGACCGCCGATGTGCCGCCAGGCCCCGCGCGCCAGGCTGGGCTGGGCGTGGTCACGCTCGCCAGAGCCTCGGGCCGCCCGGTGATCCCGATGGGTTTCGCGACCCGGCGCAACATTGCCTTCAGAAGCTGGAGCCGCTTCACGCTCAATCTGCCATTTTCCAAATTGGCAATGGTGATGGGCGAGCCACTGCGTGTCCCGGCGGATGCCGACGACGATCAGCTTGAGGCGAGCCGCCGCGATCTGGAAGGCCGGATCAACGCCGCGACACGCCGCGCCTATCGGCTCGCAGGCGGTAGCGCCCACCTCGCCGAGCCCGTCAGCGCCGCGAACCCTGAGAGGCCGGGGCTGGCGCTGGGGGCATATCGGCTATTGACCCGGGTGGCGCGTCCGGCCGCCGGGCTGCTGCTGCGCCGGCGCGTGGCGCGGGGCAAGGAGATCGGCGAGCGGCTGGGCGAGCGTTTTGGCAGGCCCGGGCGCAACCGCCCATCGGGGCGGCTGTGGTGGTTTCATGCCGCAAGCGTCGGCGAGACCAATTCGATCCTGCCGCTGATGCACGCGCTGCACGAGCGCTACCCCGACATTCGCTTCTTGCTGACCACATTCACCGTCACTTCGGCACGCATCGCCAGCAATCGTCTGCCGGACGGCGCGGTGCACCAGTTCGCGCCGCTCGATTCGCCGCAGTTCGTCCGCCGCTTCCTCGATTACTGGCGGCCTGAGCTGGCGGCCTTCACCGAGTCGGAGATTTGGCCGAACCTGATCATGGAGACCCATGCGCGCGGCGCGCCGATGATCCTGGTGAACGCGCGGATGTCGCGCCGCTCGTTTCAGCGCTGGCGCAAGCAACCGGGCATGAGCCGGCCACTGTTTTCGCGTTTCGACATGATCCTTGCGCAGGATAGGGTGCTGGCGACACGCTTCATGAAGGTCGGCGCGCATACCGTCCACACGCTAGGCAACCTCAAGGCTGATGCGCCCGCGCCGCCGGTGGACGAGCGGCTGCGAAAGGAACTGGACGCGGCGCTTGAGGGCCGGCCGGTCTTCCTGGCCGCGAGCACGCATCCCGGCGAGGACGAGATCATCACCGAGGCCGCGGAGTTGTTGCGCACCCGGCTCCCGCAACTGCTGACCGTGATCGTGCCGCGGCACCCTGAGCGCGGGGCTGCGATCCTCGACATGGCGAAAGCACGCGGGATATCGGCGGCGCGGCGCTCGCGCACGGCGCTGCCCGGCGCGGATATCGAACTGTTCATCTCCGACACGCTGGGCGAACTTGGTACCTGGTATGCCGTGTCGCCGCTGGCGTTGATCGGCGGCTCGCTCGTCCCGCATGGCGGACAGAACCCGATAGAAGCGGTAAAGCTGGACACCGGCGTCATTACCGGACCGCATCACGCCAATTTCGCCCAAAGCTTCGAGGCGCTTTCGACAGCGGGCGGATGCCGCGAAGTATCGAGCGCGCGCGAGCTTGCCGACACGGTCGCGGAGCTGTCAGCCCACCCCGAGGCACTGGAGGCCATGCGCGTCTCGGCCCACACCGCCGCATTGGAGCTTCAGGGCGCACTTGAGCGCACACTGGCCGCGCTGGCGCCATATGCGAAGGGCGAAAGCGTCCGTTCGTCACAACAAATTTTGCCTGCTGAGGCGAATGCGGCAGCGTCCGGGCTGGCAGCAGGCGAGGCCGCGGGCTCGCAGGCGCGCGCGGACACGCGCCATGCCTCGTGATGCGCCGGGCTGGTGGTCGGACGACGCCGCGCGCCGCGCGTCCTTGAGCAATCGCACCGCAAAGGCTGCACTGACGCCCGTATCGTGGCTCTATGGCGCGATTACGCCGCTGCGCTTCGCGCTCGCCTGCCCCTACCGCGCGAACATCCCTGTCATCTGCATCGGCAACTTCACCGCGGGCGGCGCTGGCAAGACCCCGACAGCGATCCGGGTCGCCGAGATGCTGCAGGATATGGAAGTCTATCCGACTTTCCTGAGCCGTGGCTATGGCGGCGCGCGCACTGGCCCGCATCTGGTCAACCCCGATCGCGACCACGCTGGCGGCGTGGGCGATGAGCCGCTGCTGCTCGCGCGTCACGCCCCAACGGTCATCTCGCGCAACAGGAAGCTGGGCGCACAGCTGATCGAGCGGCAGCAGGCCGGCGCGATCATCATGGATGACGGCTTCCAGAACCCCCAGCTTGCCAAGGACTTCTCGCTTCTCGTGGTTGATGCGGCGGTCGGCATCGGGACTGGCGCGGTGTTTCCTGCGGGGCCGCTGCGCGCGCCTTTAGGGTTTCAGGCGGGGCGGGCGGATGCGCTAATGTTGATCGGCGAGGGTGCAGCGGGCGAAGCGCTGGCGCAGCGGCTGCGCCTTCCGGTGTTGCGCGGGCGGCTGATGGCGGACGCAGACACGCGCTGGCTCGGCGAGGCGCCCGTGATCGCATATTCGGGTATCGGGCGGCCGGCCAAGTTCTTCGAGACGCTGGAGCTGCTTGGCGCGCCGATCCTGGCGCGCTACGCCTTCCCGGACCATCACGACTACACGCCCGAGGACGCTGCAAAGCTGATCGCGCACGCGCAGCAGGCGGATGCGCGGCTGGTGACAACGCAAAAGGACTGGGTGCGGATGCGCGAAGGGCGCTCGCCGGTTGGCGCACTGAAGGCGGCATCGCGTGTCCTGCCGGTGCGGCTTGCGCTTGACGGTGAAAGCGAGGACTGGCTGCGCGCTGCGCTCAAACGTCTTGTGGCGGGCTGAAAAACCCTGCGAGTGCGTCTGGATTGTTGCGTGTGCGGCTGATACAACTCCGCGCAAAGCGCGAGTCACGAGGCGCGTCAATCCGTTCCCGAAGAGCCATCAGACCGATGAAACACGTCAAACAGCCCAAGGCCGCAGCCCCTGC
>CAZNGB010000165.1:0-4166 GCA_964572465.1 uncultured Hyphomicrobiaceae bacterium | reverse complement strand
CTCCCACTCGCCGCCGCCGGCGTAGCGCCAGGCGACCTTGCCGCTGTCGTCGATGGCGAACAGGTACAGCCAGCCGTTGTCCAAGAGATTGCGCACCACCTCGTGCTTCTCGATGATGGCGGTCATCGCCTCGCGCGGCGCCTCGATCACCACCGACAGCCGCAGCGGCTCATGGATCAGCCGCTCGCCGTCATGGATCGACTGCCAGGGCAGCCCCGTGCGCAGGTCGCCGCCATTGCCCTCCAGCACGCCGAGCGTTCCGACCACGTTGTGCAGCACCTTGTTGCCGCAGCCGAACACGCGGTTGTCCACCGTCGAGCCGTAATATTGCAGGCTGATCCAGCTCGCAACAACCATCGGCGCGGTCATGATCAGCTCCAGCGTGGCGAAGCCTTCGTCCTGCCGCCAATCGTAGTTGTGCAAGAAGCTGCGCCCGTCGAGATCGCGCCCGGTCGTGCGGCTGCGCGGCGCGGCGATGAAGGCGGCGCAACCAGCCAGCCCCCATTCGGGCCGGACCTGCGCCCAGTCCTGGCTGCGGCCGATGACCTGCGCATCGATCTCGCGGCCGCTGTCGATGTTCAGCAGGGCCGAACGCTCGGCGCGCGCCAGATGCCCAGCCCGATCGAGCCAGTCCTTCAGCCGTGTGAGATCATCGGCGTGGCTTGCCGGCACGGTCTCCAGATCGAACAACGCGACCTCATCGGTGGTCGTGTCATGCAGCGCGCCGATGAAGATCGTGTCCTCCGGCACATGGATGCCCCGCCCGGCCAGTCCGGCGCGAACGTCGGCGTCGTTCAAGATGGCCGCGGCAACCCGCGCATTCGCCTCGCCGGTGTGCCCGCCGCACGCGCCGCAGTCCAAGCCGCTGGCATGCGGGTTGTTCACCACAGTAGCGCCGTGCCCGGCCAGCATCACGATCCGCGCGAAGTCAGAGGTCATCGACATCGCCTTCAACACACCCTCTGCCATTGCCAGCCGCTGCTCGGGCGTGAACCCCGTCTCGCGCCCAGCCATTGCGCGCGTCTCGATCTCGGGCATCAGCCGCTTTTCGACCGACGCGTCCAACCCGTCGGAGGCCGGATGCGTCACCGTGCGCGACAGGCCGGTGGCGTCGCTGACCAGCTTGACCAGATACGAAATGCCCACCGTCTCTACGAAGGCGAAGGACGACACCGCCGCCAGCTTGAACGACTTCCAAGCCTTCGATGCGCGCTGACGCAACCGCCGCAGGCCCAGGATCTCGATTTCTTCATCGGGCGTGGCATCGCGCACCGTCTCGCGCACGGTGAATTGCGGGGTCAGCAGCACCGGACACTGCGCGCCGCCCTCATATTTGCCGATCGGGATGTACTCGATGGCGAAGCCGAAAAAGCCGGCGAAACCGATCGTCTCCACCTCCGGCGCGACGCTTTCCAGCGACCGCCGGAACACCTCGGAACGCACGTCGATGCAGAACGCCGCCTGCACCTGCTTGCGCGCATCTGGCGCATCCGCCGCGCGGGCGCTCAGCTTGCCGACCAACTCGCGGTGCCAGGCAGCGTCATAGGCCGTCTGCAGCACCGCGTCGATAGCTAGCGCCCGCCCGTCCGCCGGTGCGACCGGATAGGCTTCAGCCCAGCGCGCGGCGAAATCCGCATTGCCCGCGAAGCGCTCGAACAGGATCAGATCCCAGGCGAGCCGCACGGCCAGGAATTGCCGGAGCACCTCGTCCTCGCGGCCGTAAAGCTCGGCGTCCCACAGCTTGTAGCGCGCATAGGCCGCCCAGCCGCCAACCGTCAGCAGTAGGCGGTGGAAATACGGCTCGATGCTGTCATCATCCAGCCCCAGCCGCTGCATGGCCATGACGATCAGCGCATCCGCCTCTTCCGGAAGCGCGGCGACCGCGGCGCGGATGCTGCCCAGCCCCGCGAATTCCGGCGTGCGGTCCACTGCAGCGACCTCACGCCAATGCGCATAGGGTGGCTGCGTCTGCCCGGCCGATGGCCAGGACGCCTGTCCCTCATCGAACTGGTCCGCCGCCCAGGCCGAAATGCGCTCGGTGATGAAGCCCGGCCAGTCCTTGCCGGCGACCTCCCCGGCGATGTCGGCAATGGTCGGCAAAGCCGGCGGCAACGCCGCTTCTTCACGTGCGGCAGAGATCACCGCGTTCGGGTCCAAAGGCAGCGCCGCGCCCCTCACCCGCTTGAGCGCCTCGGCGATGTCCTCGCCGGTGATCCGCCCCGCCTGGATCGCTTCGAGGTAATGGCTGCGCGGCATCGTCATCCGCGCGCCAGCCCTGCGCGCCACCACCTGCACGGCTTCAGCGAAGTCATGGTCCGCCAGCCCCCAGAACGGGTTGACCGCGACGAAGTGCTTGAGCGGCCAGACCGGAGCGATCCGCTTGCCGGCGCGGTCAGCCGCCGCGAGGATCGCCGCGTCGCTGAAGCTTACGGCTGGGGTCTCATCGGTCATGTGCGATGCGGGCAGTGCGTTCATTGCGCTTCTCCCTGTTTGGCGGCGTGGGGCCGGTTGTGAGCGCCGACGATCCGGTCGAAAATGGCGTTGACGTAAAACCCCTGCGCGATATGCACGCGGGCGGCACGCCAGAACGGCGAGGCCGCGCGCGACGGCTCGATGATCTGCAGGACCGTGACCGTGGCGAACGAGGCGACGGCCACCGCCATGATCGCGTATGCGAACGGCCCAGGCGCGGGCGGCGGCGGCACTACCCCGGCCAGAAGCATCAGCGACCCGGCCTGGAGTATGAAATAGGCCACCGTCACGGCGGTCGCGGCGGCGAGCGTGCGGCCGATAACATAGGCGTTCAGCTTGCCAGCGGTCGACTGCGCGATGAACACCGTCAGGCCCATGATCAGGATCGCGCCGAGCGCCAGGATTTGCGGCGCGACATCGATTGCAAGGCCGAAGCCCGCGCCGATGGCCGCGTAAAGAACAAGCGCGAGGCCGACAGCCAGCATCACATGCGAGGCGCGCGGCGGCGTCTTTTCCGGCACCCAGGAGGATCGCGCGATGTCAATCACGCTGCCTGAGGACAGGAAGGCGTGCGCCTTGTAAAGCGAGTGCGCTACGATGTGCAGCACCGCTAGCGAGAACGCGCCCAGCCCGCATTGCAGGATCATGAAGCCCATTTGCGCGACGGTAGACCAGGCCAGCGAGACCTTGATGCTGGTCTGGGTGAGCATTACGCCCGCGCCGAAAAGCGCAGTGAAGCCGCCGATGATCGCGAGCAGGTGCAGCGAGGCCGCGGATAGCAGCATGACATCGGCAAAACGCACGATCAGGAAGCCGCCCGCATTGATGATGCCCGCATGCAGCAGCGCAGAGACCGGCGTCGGCGTTTCCATCACCTCCGGTAGCCAGCTATGGAACGGGAACTGCGCGGATTTCAGCAGCGCCGCGCCCGCCAGCAGGAGGGTCGCGGTCATCACACCGGGCTCAAGCCCGTCCATCTGCGAGGCGCCCGCGAGGATCGCGCTGATATCGCCTGTGCCGAAAACCTGATAGAGCATCACGGCCGCGCCGATCAGACAGGCATCGCTCAGCCGGGCCGTCATGAATTTCTTGCGCCCCGCAATGAGCGCCTTGCGCCGGTCCGCATAGAACAGCAGCAGCGTGTGGAGCGCCAGGCTTGTACCGAACCAGGCGAGTACCAGCATCGCGAGATTGCCGGACAGGACCAACAGCGTGACGAAACCCAACGTTAGACACAGGCGTCCGGTAAATGCGCCCTGGCGCGCATCGCCATCCATGTAATTGCGGCTATACTCGACCACGATGGCCCCGACGAAGGCGACCAGCGCAAACATGACCGCACTTAGTGCATCGAGGCGCAGGGACAGGCCGAGGCCGTCAGCCCCGAGCGTGGGCGTTGTCATCGGCCCGTAAAGCGCGACGGCCGCGCCGGACGCAACGGCGATAACCAGCGTCGCCAGGGTCGCGAGCCGCGCGGCATCCAACAAGCGGCGCGGGCGCATCCCGGCCTGGGTTTGCGCGAATAGCCAGACCGCCAGCAGCACGAGCGGCGCGGCGACGGCGGCAATAGCGATAAAATCCATTTTTGACCCTCGCTCTGGAAAGAATGTCGCAGGTAGGACTAGCAGCGCCGGGTCCTTCTATAAAATTCATTGTTAAGATCATTTCGTTCGCTAAAATCGAACGCATGGCAG
>CAZNGB010000164.1:0-4278 GCA_964572465.1 uncultured Hyphomicrobiaceae bacterium | reverse complement strand
CCAGCGCTGGTTGCGCTCCTCGAACCCTGATCCGAGCGCGACGATCTCGGTGCGCCGCTCCGGCCCGCCGGACGCCCCGCGCGAGATGCCGGTGGGGAAGCGCACGTCGTGAAATGCCATGGGTTATTTCCGTTTGTTCGCGCAGGGCACCCCAGCGCGGCCCCTGCCGCGCTGAAAGCGCGACTGCGCGCCGCGCTTAGCGCGTAACCGGCCCACGGATGTGGGCCGGACAGCTAAAAACATCACAAGTTTCGCTGCCCCCGTTGCACCGCGCGCGCGATCTGCGCGCTGATCTGCCCGCCGCTTTGGCGGAAGCCCTCGATATCGGGCGTGGAGATGTTGACAGTCACGCTGAGCGCCCCCGTTCCGCCACCGGCACGAACGCCCAGACGGCCATCACGCCCCCGCGCCAGCGGCAAAATCGCCTCCGGCCCCGCCTCGCCAGCGAGGCCTGTGCGCCCGCTGCGCAAGGGAAACGCGACCGGCGCGCTCACGACGCCGCCATCAGCGAACGGCACCGGCATCGCCTGTTGCAACACGCCGCCCTTGGCAAACGGAAGCACGCCCCCCGCAAGCCCGCCGAACAGCCCGCCGACGGCGCTTTCTATCGGCGCGAAAGCCGAGCGCAGCGCAAGCCGGGACAGGTCCAGCGCGAGATTTTGCAGGACCCCGCGCAAGCCCTCTCCATCCAGCGCAACAGCTTCGAGCGAGCGGCTCATCCGCCCGGCGAAGCTCTCACCAAGATTTTCCAGCTCCTTCAGCCGTGCGCGCGCATCATCCGTACGCGCCGACACCTCGATCGCAAGATCGGCAACAGTTTCAGCCATGTGATTCTCCGTCGGGGAAGCGCGCCATCAGCATGTCGAGGCTAGAGCGGCTCATGGGTGCGCCATCTGCGCTGCCCGTCAGCCCCGAGACCGCACGGCCAAACTCAGCCGGAGTCATCGCCCAGAAGTCGCGCGGCGGCAGGCGCAAAACGCCCAGCCCGATCGCCATCGCCTCGGCCCACGGGAACGGGCGCGGCTTATCGCTCATCTGCGCCCGAAGATGCGCCGAAGGTCGCGTTCAGCAGCCGGGCGACGATATCGACGAAGCCGGCAGCACCGCCTGGCACGGACAGCCTCGCCACCTCGTCCTCGCTCACCTCATGGCCCGCGCCGCGCAAGCCAGCGCATATTATCTTGAGCGCATCGCCCGCACTGATCCGGCCCGTCTGAAAGCGCTCGGCCAATGCCAGCATGTCGCTCTCGCCGAAAGCATGCTCCAGTTCCGCGAGCGCGCCCAGCGTCAGGCAAAGCGTGTAGGGCACGCCGCCGAGCACCGCTTCGATCTCGCCGCGATGGGGATTGACCATGACTTACGCGCCCGTGAAGCTAAGCTGCCCGGCCGATTCCAAGGCCAGATCGAATGTCATCTCTCCGTCGTGCTGGCCGGCATATTCCAGCGTGGTGACCTGAAACGGCCCCTCGACCGTGCCGAAATCCGGCACGATCACCTGCCAGTCCCGCTGCACGCCGTCGAAAAAGTAGCCACGTACCGTCTCGTCGGACTGCGCGTCCTTGAATACGCCGTTGCCCGAGATGCGCGCGGTCTTGATGCCTGCCCCTGCGAGCAGTTCGCGCCATTCGCCCGCAGATTCGGTGTTGGTGATGTCGACAGTCGCGGCGTTGAAGGCGAGCGTGCGTGCGCGCAAGCCCGCGACGGTGATGAAATTCCCACCACCGTCGCTGTCCACCTTCAAAAGCAGATCCTTGCCCTTCTGGGCGCTCATGGGTGTCTCCTTTGCTGGATCAAGCGGGTTCGGTGACGGCGCGGAAGCGCGCCACCCCATGATAGGTCTCGCCGTCGTCGTCGCGGCGCACCTCGAAGGACTGGCAGCGCAAATTGACCAGCTGCGCGCCGTTCAAGCTGAGCGACGCGTCATGCAACACCGCGCGCACCGCGTCGATCACCTCATAGGCCTGGCGCTTGCCCGCGTAGCGCGACCAAACATGCACATCGAGGCGGTGCTCCAGCCCCGGTTCCGTGCCGGTGCTCCAGTCGCTGACGGAAGCTGTCCCGAGCGTGATGAACGGGAACGGCGTGTCCTGCGGAACATCATCGAAGATACGTGCGCCGCCAAGAAGCGCGGCAACAGCGGTATCGTTCGCGAGCGTGGCATACACCTCGCGCTGCAAGGCCCAACTGCTCATGGGTGTCTCCTGACCTCAGCGGCGGGTGGTGATGCGCCGGACGGCTTGGCCGATACGCCGCACAATGCCTGATCGTGCACGGTCCAGCGCGGGGCGCAGCCACGGCTGCTGCGCCCGCGAAAGCGAACCGAATTCGCTGAACCAGGCGCGCGGGGCAAGCGACACCACTCGGTAGCTGAGAGCGCGTGGCCCGCGCCGAACCGCAAGCGAATTTGCGAGCGCCCGCGTCCCCGGACCGCCGTCACGCTCAAGCCCCTCGCGGGCCTCGTCGGCCACCTCTTGCGCGCTTGTGCGCAATGCATCGTCGACGGCTTCGGTCTTGTCCAAAGCGCGCGACAGGGCCCGCAGCCCGCGGCGCCGCGATGTCACCGACACCTTCACAGGTCGCGCTCCTCACAATTGCATTTCAGGAAGCGGCGACGGCCGTCCTCATCGAGCACCGCGCGGATGTCGAGCACGCGATCACCAAAGCGAAACCGCATGTTCGGCGCGACGTCTTCGCGGTAGCGGATCGTCACGTCGAGTTTGCGGCTACCGGTAAGCCGGTCGGCTTCGACAGCTTCCTTGCCGGAGCGTAGTTCGATCATCGCCCAGAGGTCGGCGACCGGCGACCACGTCTCGGCCGCGCCGCCGCCTTCGTCCGCGTCGCGCACCGGCCGTTCCAGCACGACTCGCTGGCGCAGAGCTCCGATGCGCGCGCTCACAGCCGGGCCTGCCGGTAGGGTTTCAGCAGGTCGGCGACGCCGTGGGGTAGCGCGTCCGGCTTATCGAACGCCACGGGCTCACGCTCTTGGTACCAATGCGCGACCAGCATCAGGACGGCCTGGCGGATCGGCTGCGGCACGTGCGCTGGCGTGTCGCCAAACCCTGCGGTAAGCGCGATCTCGATGCCGTTTGCTGAGCGCCCCGGCCTCGGCCATATCGCCCCGCCTTGACGGACCAGACGCGGGCGCAGCGACGACAGATCCACGACATATGTTTCAGGCGAAACTGTCTGCGCAGCGTCGTCGGCGTCATAGACCTTCACGCTGTCGACGCTCTTCAGCGGGCCGAGCGGGATCGACACGCGTCCCTCCTCCGGCCAGCAATCGAGAAACAGCGACCAGCTCTGCGTCACCATCGCAATATCGAGCGCACCCTCGATATGCAGGCGCGCGGCGAGGATCAGGCTGGCGACCACTGGGTCCTCGATTGCCGTGTCGACGCGCAGATAGTCCTTCGCCTCCGAAACGCTCACCGGCTCGAGCGCCGGCGCTGCTGTCAGCACGAGCGGCATGGCTCACCTTCCATCTTTGAAATCGTGAAGGGCCGCGGCGGGGAGGAACACCGCGGCCCACAACCGGCCAGGGAGTGGGCCAGTATCAGGAGACCCCGAACTTCAGCAGCTTGATCGCGCCGAAGTCCTGCACCCCGCCGCCAACGCGCTTGGTGGTGTAGAACAGCACGTAGGGCTTCGAGGAGAATGGGTCGCGCAGCACGCGAATGCCGATGCGGTCCACCACAAGATAGCCGCGCTGGAAGTCGCCAAACGCAATCGCGGTCTCATCGGAGCCGATACTCGGCATGTCCTCGGTCTCGACAATAGGGAAGCCAAGCATCATCGGGCGCGCGCCGGCTTCCGTGCCGGGTTGCCAAATATAGTTGCCGTCACCGTCCTTGATCTTGCGCACCTCGGCCTGCGTCGAGCGGTTCATCACCCAGTTGGCGTTGCCGCGATAGCCCGCGTTCAGCGTGTAGATCAGGTCGAACAGGTCGTGTTCGGGGTCGGTATCGGCGAAGTCGGCATCCTTGCCCGTGGCGAGATAGCCGATTTTCTCCCACTCCCATGACGCGTCAGCGACTTGGGTGTAGTCGAGGAAACCCTTCGGCTTGTTGGTGCCGTTGCCGGCCACGAACGCGGTGTTCTCCTGCGCGGCGAAGGCGATGCGGACCTCATCAGCGATCCATGCCTCGATATCGACAGCGGAGTCATCCAGCAGCGTCTGCGAGGCGGCGGGCATCGCGTAGAGTTCCATCGTCGGGAAGTCGAGTTCTTCCAGCACCGGCGTATCGGTTTCGCTGCGCGTACCGGTTTCAGCCACCCAGC
>CAZNGB010000163.1:0-4296 GCA_964572465.1 uncultured Hyphomicrobiaceae bacterium | reverse complement strand
GATGGCGGCGACGACCTGGCCTATGCGCTCTATGTGCTGGCGCGGGCCGGGCGCGCGGTGATCGGTGACTTGCGCTACTATGCCGACGCCAAGCTCGATGACTTTGCAACGCCGCTGGCGCAGGCGCAGATCGGCGCGGCGCTGGCGCTTTACGGCGACACCGAGCGGGCGCGCAAGGCGTTCGACGCGGCACTGGCGCGGCTCAAACCCGCTCAAGCGGCGCAAACTCCGCTACGCTCTGATTTTGGCAGCCGGCTGCGCGACAGTGCCGGGTTGTTGACACTGGCTGCCGAGACGCGCGTGATGGATGATGCGATCGGCCGCCTCGCGCAGACGGTGGAAGCTTGGCGGGCGCAAAAGACCGGCACCACGACGCAGGAGAACGCTTGGCTGTTGCTGGCCGCCCATGCGATGGCCGGGGAGGGCGCTTCGGTCGAATTGGAAGTTGGCGGCCAGACCCGCGAGGGCCCGGTCCAGCGGGTGCTCAGCGGGGAAGAACTCGCGGCCCAGCCCTTCGTGGTGCGCAACCTGTCGGAACGGGAGACCCCGGTCTCGGTGCTGGTAACCGGCGCATCCGCGACGCCGGAGCCGGCGGCGCAATCCGGCCTGAGCATCGAGCGGCAGGTCTACACCTTAGACGGCGAGCCGGTCTCGCTGGAAGAAGCGGCGCAGAATGGCCGTTACGTTATCGTGCTAAGCGTGAAGGAAGAGCAGCCGCTGCTTGGTCATCTGGTCGTGGAGGATCGGCTCCCGGCAGGCTTCCAGATCGAGAACCCGCGCCTGCTGCCCGAAAGCGGACCGGGCGCGCTGCCCTGGCTCAAAACGCAAGGGCGCCCGGCGCACACAGCCTTCCGCGATGATAGCTTCATGGCGGCGTTCGCGCTGACTAACCCGAACCGTCAGCAGCCCACGACGCTGCGCATGGCCTATATCGTGCGCGCCGTCACGCCGGGCGAATATGTGCGCGGCGGCGCGAAGGTCGAGGACATGTACCGGCCTGAACGGTTTGCGCGAACGGCGCCTGGCAAGGTGCGGGTCGTTGCGCAGGAGTAAACGTCCATGGCGAGGCGGCGCGGGCTTGTCAGACGGCTGATCTATCTGCTGACGCCAGCGTTGTTATTGCCGCTTGCAGCGGTCGCGGGGCTGGCAGCGTTTGAGCGCGCGCTTGGACCCGTCCCGCTGGGCAAGCTGAGCGATAACTCACGGCTTGTGCTCGACCGCGACGGGCGACTGCTGCGCGCATTCACCACAGCGGAAGACCGCTGGCGGCTTCCGGTCGCGCTTGAGGATGTCGATCCCCGCTTCCTCGACATGCTGCTCGCCTATGAGGACAAGCGCTTCTACGCGCATGGTGGCGTCGATTTTCGGGCAATGGCGCGCGCGGCATGGCAGTTCGTCCGCGAGGGCGAACTCGTTTCTGGCGCTTCGACCATCACAATGCAACTCGGCCGGCTGCTGGATGATCTCGAGACGCGCTCCTTCACTGATAAGGCCGTGCAGATCATCCGTGCTCGCCAGCTTGAGCGGCGGATGTCGAAGCGCGACATTCTCGAGGCGTATCTGATGCTTGCGCCTTATGGCGGCAATGTCGAGGGGGTGCGCGCGGCAAGCCTCGCCTATTTCGGCAAGGAGCCGGCGCGGCTCGCGCTGCATGAGGCGGCGCTGCTGGTTGCGCTGCCGCAATCTCCGGAAACCCGCCGGCCGGACCGCTACGCCCAGACCGCGCACCGGGCGCGCGACCGGGTACTTGCGCGGATGGCGCGTGAGGGCGTGATCACCCAGGCGCAGGCGCGCTGGGCCAAGAGCCGGCCTGTGCCTAATGCGCGAAAACGCTTCCCCATGCTGGCGGCGCATTTGAGCGATCGGCTGCTTTTGCGCTATCCGGGGCGAGACGTGCTGCGGCTTAGCCTGGACAAAACCCTTCAGGCCGGCGTCGAGCGCGCGATTGCACAAGCCGCACAGCGGCTCGGTCCGAAACTCTCGGCCGCTGCAATCGTGGTCGATCACAAGACGGGGGCGGTTCGCGCCCATGTCGGCTCGCCGGATTACCTCGCCACGGCGCGGCGCGGCGCGGTCGATATGACGCGCGCAGTCCGCTCGCCAGGCTCGGCGCTCAAGCCGTTCATCTACGGGCTGGCCTTCGAGGCGGGGATTGCGCATCCGCAAATGCTGATCGAAGACCGCCCAACGCGTTTTGCCCGCTATATGCCGCGCAATTTCGACGCCGATCACAAGGGCACGGTGACAGTCGCAGAGGCGCTGCAGCTGTCGCTCAATGTGCCCGCGGTCAAGATACTCGCGGCGGTCGGCCCGGCGCGGCTGGCGGCGCGGCTGCGCCATGCAGGCTTTGCGATGTCGGTGCCACGCAACCTGGCGATCGCGCTTGGCGGGATCGGGCTGCGGCTGGACGAGTTGACCGGGCTTTACGCCGCGCTGGCGCGCGGGGGTGAGCCAGTCGAGTTGCGATATCTTTTGGCGCAGGCCGGCGCAGAGGCCGAGCCTGCGCGGACCGCGCTCCTGTCGCCTGTAGCTGCGTGGTATGTGCGCGATATCCTGCGCGGCGCACCCCCGCCGCGTCATTCCAAGGCAGGGCGTATCGCTTACAAGACCGGAACTTCATATGGGTACCGCGATGCGTGGTCTGCGGGCTTTCGCGGGCGCTACACGGTTGCGGTTTGGGTCGGCCGCGCGGATGGTTCGGCGACGCCGGGGTTGACGGGGCGCGGGTCGGCGGCGCCGCTTTTGTTCGACATATTCGCCATGCTGGACGGTAAGGACCAGCCAGCGGAGCCACCAAGGGGTGCGTTGATCGCCCAGACCGCTGCACTACCGTTGCGGCTGCGCTATTTCGATGCGCGGCTGCGCCAAGCGTCGGCTGGCCGCGATGTTGCCGCGCCGCCAGTGCGCATCGCTTTTCCACCGGATGGCGCGGAACTGGCCTTGCAAAAACTGCCATCGGGTGCGCCCGCACCCGTGCCATTCAAGGCGGAAGACGGTGCGCTGCCGCTCACATGGTTGGTCGAGGGGCGGCCGATCGAGCGTGGCCGGGGCCGGCGGCAGTTGTTGTGGAAGCCGGATGGTCGCGGCTTTGCGGAGATTGTCGTCGTGGACGCGAAAGGGCGGCGGGACCGCGTGCGCGTGCGCATTCGCTGATCAAGCGGCGGATTTTGCCTTTGGTGGTTTCTTGAGCCCGCCCATGCGGCAGATCCTCTCCCACGCATCCGGATCGACTGGCTGCACTGAAAGCCGCGACTGCTTGATCAGCGCCATATCGGCAAGCTCCGGCTCGGCCTTCACTTGCGCCAGCGTCACCGGCTCTGGCATTGGTTCGCGCGCGGCGACATCCACGCACATCCACTTGCCCTCAGGGTCGGTACTGTCGGGGTGAGCCTCAGCCACCACCTCGACGATGCCAACGATGCGCTTTTCGTTCACCGAGTGATAGAAAAAGCCTAGATCGCCCATTTTCATGGCGAGCATCTGGTTCTTGGCTTGATGGTTGCGCACGCCGTCCCATTCCCCGTCGCTCTCGCCGGCGGCCACCTGGTCGTCCCACGACCATGTGCCGGGTTCGGATTTGAAAAGCCAGTATGCCATATCGCGGCGACCTCCTGCTGCGCGTTAGGCCCAGAGGACGCCGATAGCTCAGGCGCCCTCCAGCAAGGCCGCAGCGAGTATTGCGCCCGTGCGCGCGTCTTGCAAGATCACCGCGCAGCGATCTGCACCACCAACCATGACCTCGTCATGGGCAAGCGTGAGGCTCTTCGCTTCGCCCGTCCAGGTACCGACTGACATCAGTTCACGCGAGACGTTGTGGTAGGTAATGGTTTTGCCGCGGTTCTCACCGCGCTTGATAGCCACGGTTTGGGTCGATAGCAGTGGTACCACGAGGATATTGGCCGGCCCGAGGCCCTTAGCGGCGCCGATGCGCAGACGAAACTCTTCACCGGCTAGCGAGATCTCAACAGGCACGCGCGCGCTGTCGTCGCGGGCGGTGCGGATGGCTGCCTCGACGGCTTCGACCCGACTGCCGATCACGCCGATATGGCCGTTGACCACGATTTGCGGAGTGAAGACGTTCGGATGCCCCAAATGGCGCGCGTAGTGGCGCTGGCGCTCGCTGTGTTCGGCCCGGCCAAGGGTGTCTTTCCAGTCCAGGTGGTCCCAGTAATCCACGGGCATCGAAATGGCTATGATATTCTCACGCTCCGCAAGTTTGGCGAGGAACCGGTCGGCCGGCGGGCAGGAAGAGCAGGCTTGACTGGTAAAAAGTTCCACGACGACCGGCGCGCCTGT
>CAZNGB010000162.1:0-4300 GCA_964572465.1 uncultured Hyphomicrobiaceae bacterium | reverse complement strand
GCTGCCGTCCTATCAGAAGAAAGAAAACTGGGGCGCGTCGGAGACCTTCTATCAGTTGGTGCGCAAGCTGATCCGCCCGGCTGAAGACGCCGCGCCACGCGCTTCCGGCGCACGCCCGCGCTGCAATCTGCTGGGCGCGACCGCGCTCGGCTTCCGCCACCGCGACGATGTGCGCGAGATCAGCTATCTACTGGACAAGCTCGGCGTGGACGTGAACGTCTGCGCGCCGCTCAACGCCACAGCCGACGATATTTCCCGGCTCGACGAAGCGGACTTCAACGTCGTCATGTATCCCGAGATCGCCGATGTCACCGCGCGCTGGCTGGAGCGCAACTATAAGCAGCCTTACACCAAGACCGTGCCGATCGGCGTGGGTGCGACGCGCGACTTCATCCACGAAGTAGCGGAACTGGCCGGCATCGACCCGGCGGCCGCGCTGGAAGAACTTGAGTGCCGCCTGCCGTGGTACTCCCGCTCGATCGACTCGAACTACCTTACCGGCAAGCGCGTCTTCATCTTCGCCGACGCCACCCATGCGCTGGCCGCGGCGCGCATCGCGTCTGAGGAACTGGGCTACGAGGTCGTGGGTCTTGGCACTTACAGCCGCGAGTTCGCCCGCGATCTCCGCGCCAAGGCAAAAGAGCTCGGCATCGACGCGCTGATCACCGACGACTACCTCGAAGTCGAAGAGCAGGTGCAGGAGCTTCAGCCCGAACTTGTTCTTGGCACGCAAATGGAGCGGCACATCGCCAAGCGCCTCGGCATCGCCTGCGCCGTGATCTCCGCGCCGGTCCACGTTCAGGACTATCCCGCGCGCACCTCCCCGCAAATGGGCTTCGAAGGCGCGAACGTGATCTTCGATGACTGGGTCCACCCGCTGATGATGGGCCTGGAAGAACACCTGCTCGGCATGTTCCGCGAGGACTTCGAGTTCAACGACGACGCTGTTCCCTCGCATTTGGCGATGCACGGCGAAACCGGCCCGCGCGTCCAACCGCAAACCGAAGCGCCGCAGGATACCGCGCCGGCGTCGCAACAGGCCGCACCGGCCGGCCACGCTCCCATTATCTGGGAAGCCGACGCCGAGCAGGAGCTTCGCAAGATCCCGTTTTTCGTCCGGGGCAAGGCCAAGCGCAACGCTGAGGCTTTCGCCGCGCAGCAGGGCCTTTCACAGATAACCGTAGAGACACTGTACGATGCAAAAGCACATTTCGGCCGCTGAGATCGCACCCGTCAATGTGGTGATCGTCACGCTGGACAAGCACCTTGCGCCTGCCGCGGAGCGGGCGCGAGAGACCCTGCAGCGCGACATTCCCGGCATCAACCTCAGCCTGCACGCCGCTTCGGACTGGGCAGAGAGCGCTGAGGCACTCGATGCATGCCGCGCTGATATCGCCAAAGGCCATATCATCATCGTGACGATGATGTTCCTCGACGAGCATATCCAGGCGATACTGCCAGCCTTGCAGGCGCGCCGGGACAACTGCGATGCGATGGTAGCGTGCATGTCTGCCGGCGAGGTGATGCGGCTGACGCGCATGGGCAAATTCACCATGGGTGGCGAACCGTCCGGCGCGGTAAAGCTGTTAAAGCGGCTGCGCGGCTCAAGCGACAAGAAAAAGAGCTCGGGCGCCGGGCAGATGGCGATGCTGCGCCGCCTGCCACGCATCCTGAAGTTCATCCCCGGCACCGCGCAGGATGTGCGTGCCTATTTCCTGACCATGCAGTACTGGCTGGCCTGTTCGGATGACAACCTCGCGAACATGGTGCGCCAACTCATAGACCGCTATGCAGATGGTGCCCGTCTGGCGCTGCGCGGCGCGATCAACGTCCAGGCGCCGATGGTCTACCCGGAAACCGGCGTCTATCATCCCAGGATGGTCGGACGCGTGGCTGAGCGCGCCGAGGAGCTGCCGCATGGCAAGGGTCAGCGCGGCACCATCGGCGTGCTCTTGATGCGTTCGTACATTCTCTCCCGCGATACCGCCCACTATGACGGGGTGATCCATTCGCTGGAGGCGCGCGGGTTCCGCGTGATCCCGGCGTTCGCCAGCGGACTGGATTCGCGCCCCGCGATCGAGCGCTTCTTCATGCAAAACGGCAAGCCGGCGGTCGACGCGGTTGTCTCGCTGACGGGCTTCTCACTGGTGGGCGGTCCGGCCTACAACGATTCCGAAGCGGCGCAGAAGATACTTGAAAAACTGGATGTTCCCTATACCGCCGCCCACGCGATGGAGTTCCAGACGCTGCAACAATGGGGCGGCTCCGACCGGGGGCTGATGCCGGTCGAGACCACGATGATGGTGGCGATCCCTGAGTTGGACGGGGCGACCTCACCGCTGATCTATGGCGGGCGCGCAGATTCTTCCGGCATGCCCTGCGAAGGGTGTGAGCGCCATTGCCGCTTTGAAAGCCAGCACGGCGTCAACGCCATGCAGGTCTGCGTGGCGCGCGCCGAGCAGCTTGCGTCGCGGGTCGAGCGGATGGTGCGCCTGCGCAAGACGCCGAGGGACCAGCGCAAACTTGCAATCGTGCTCTTCAATTTCCCGCCCAATGGCGGCGCGACCGGCACGGCGGCTTACCTCTCGGTTTTCCAGTCGCTGCACAACACGCTGCGCGCGCTCAAGGTGGCTGGCTACGACGTCGAGGTGCCAGATACGGTCGACGCACTGCGCGAAGAGATTATCCACGGCAACGCATCGCAATACGGCTCTGATGCCAACGTCCATGCGCGCATTCCCGTCGATGATCACGTTCAGCGCGAGCGTTGGCTCGCAGATATCGAGGAACAGTGGGGGCCAGCGCCCGGGCGTCAGCAGACGGATGGCCGGACGATCCACGTCCTCGGCAAGCAGTTCGGCAACATCTTCATCGGTATTCAGCCCACCTTCGGCTACGAGGGCGATCCAATGCGCCTGCTGTTCGAGAAGGATTTCGCGCCAACCCACGCGTTCTCGGCCTTCTATCGCTATCTGCGCGAGGATTTCGACGCCAACGCGGTCTTGCACTTCGGCACCCATGGCGCGCTGGAATTCATGCCCGGCAAACAATCGGGCCTCAGCGACATGTGCTGGCCGGACCGACTGATCGGCGACCTGCCAAACATCTACCTTTACGCAGCGAACAACCCGTCCGAAGGTACGATCGCCAAGCGGCGCTCGGCGGCCACGCTGGTCAGCTACCTGACGCCGCCTGTCGCGCATGCCGGGCTTTATCGCGGGCTTTTGGACCTGAAGAGTTCCATCGAACGTTGGCGCTCGCTGCCGCCTGAGGAGGCGCAAGAGCGTGCTCAGCTTGCAATCCTCATCCAATCGCAAGCCGCCGAACTTGAGATGGCGCAGGCCGAGCCGATTTGGGAGGGTGACCCGTCCCTGCACATCCGTAAGCTGGCCGAGGATGTCGCCGAGCTTGAAGAGACACTGATCCCCAACGGGCTGCATGTCGTGGGCGAAGCAATGAATGCCGAGGATCGGTGTGAGTTGCTGCGCTCCATCGCCGAGGCGTCTCACGGCATCAGCTTGAGTGAGCCACTGGCCCAAGCTCTGGCCGAAGGCGACACGCCCGAGCATGCACTGGCCAACGCTGGCGTCGAGGCCACCGAGGAAATGCTCGCAACAGCGCGCGAGCTGTCCGGCACCAACAGGTTGCTGATGCAGGACAGCGAAATTCCTGCGCTGATCCATGCGCTTGACGGTTGCTTCGTTCCCCCTGTGCCAGGCGGCGACCTGCTGCGCTCACCGGACATCCTGCCCACGGGGCGCAACCTGCACGGCTTCGACCCGTTCCGCATCCCCAGCGTTTTCGCGGTGAAGGATGGCGCGGCGCAGGCCGAGCGGCTGCTTGAACGTCACATGCATGACGGCCACGGCCTGCCCCAGACTGTAGCGCTGGTTCTCTGGGGCACAGACAACCTGAAATCCGAGGGCAGCCAGATCGCACAGGCGCTGGCGCTCATTGGGGCGCGCCCGCGCTTCGACAGCTATGGCCGGCTGGCCGGCGCGGAGTTGGTCCCGCTGGAAGAACTTGGCCGTGCGCGCATCGACGTGATCGTCACGTTGTCAGGTATCTTCCGCGATCTGCTGCCGCTGCAGACGCGGCTGCTGGCCGAGGCCGCCCTGCTCGCTGCCCAGGCCGACGAGCCGGTGGAGCAGAACTTCATCCGCAAGCACGCGCTCGCCTATGCCGAGGCGCATGGCTGCGACCTGGAGACGGCGGCGCTGCGGGTGTTCTCTAACGCCGATGGGGCATACGGCTCCAACGTCAACCAGCTTCTGGACAGCGGCGCGTGGGAGGACGAATC
>CAZNGB010000161.1:0-4506 GCA_964572465.1 uncultured Hyphomicrobiaceae bacterium | reverse complement strand
GCGCGCGAGCACAAGGCCGACATGATCGGCCTGAGCGGGCTGATCACGCCGAGCCTTGACGAGATGTGCCATGTCGCCGCCGAGATGGAGCGCGAAGGCTTTGACGTGCCGCTGCTGATCGGCGGGGCGACGACCAGCCAGGTGCATACCGCTGTCAAGATTTGCCCGAACTACACCCGTGGCCAGGCGATTTACGTGTCCGATGCCAGCCGCGCGGTCGGCGTGGTCTCCAAGCTGCTGTCGGACGATCGGCAGACCTACCTCGACCAGATCAGCGAAAACTATCAAAAGGTCAGCGCGGCGCATAAGCGCGGCCGTGGGCAGAAAAGCCGCGTTAGCCTGAAAGACGCGCGGCGCAACAAATACGCGATCGACTGGGCGGCTTATCAGCCGGTCCGCCCGCAATTCACCGGCCCGCGCGCGTTCCGCGATTTCGATCTGCGTGAGCTGGCCAAGTATATCGACTGGACCCCTTTCTTCGCCACGTGGCAGATCAAGGGAACATATCCCGGCGTGCTGGAGCACGAGCGCTATGGCGAGACCGCGCGCCAGCTGTTCGAGGATGCGCAGGCGCTGTTGGCGCAGATGCTGGATGAGCAATGGGTGCGTGCCCACGGTGTCGTCGGCTTCTGGCCGGCCAATGCGGTGGGGGATGACGATATCGCTATCTACACCGACGAGAGCCGCAGCGAGCGCCTCGCCACGCTTTACACGCTGCGCCAGCAGATGACGCGCGAGAGCGGACGGGCGAACACGGCGCTGTCTGACTTCGTCGCGCCGGAGGACAGCGGCGTGGCGGATTACATCGGCGGTTTCGCCGTGACGGCGGGGATTGGTGAACTTGCCATCGCTGAGCGCTTCACCAAGGCGAATGACGACTATTCCCGGATCATGGCCCAGGCTCTGTGCGACCGTCTGGCCGAGGCCTTTGCCGAGCGGATGCACGAGAAGGTGCGCAAGGAGCTTTGGGGTTACGGCGCGAATGAGGATTTCTCCGTCGCCGATCTGATCGCGGAAAAATACGACGGCATCCGCCCCGCGCCGGGCTATCCCGCACAGCCTGACCATACCGAGAAGCGCACGCTGTTCGACCTTCTAGACGCCGAGACCAATGCCGGGATCGAGTTGACCGAGAGCTACGCCATGACCCCGCCGGCTAGCGTATCGGGATTGTATCTCGCGCATCCGCAAGCGCACTATATCGGGGTCGGCAAGATCGACCGCGATCAGGTCGAGGATTACGCCAAGCGTAAGGACTGGCGGGTTGAGGAGGCCGAGCGCTGGCTCGCGCCGATCCTCAATTACGATCCGATGGAAAAGGCAGTGGCTTAGGGGCGGTCAGTCGATGGTGGCGACCGCCGTGCGCTCACGCCGCTCTTGCCGCTTACGCAGTGCGGTGGCGCGGGCCCCACAGACCAATGGGCGCAGCTTCGGCGCGGGTTCATCCAGCCCGCTGCCATAGCCATAATGTTCCAGGCGCGGCGCGAACATCTGCTTCCACTCATAGACCTCGAAGCCGTGATCGAGCAGCGCCTTGGCCCGTGTGGTGCGCGCCCGACTGTTATACGCGCCCATGACCACCGCAATGAGTTGCCGATCCCCGCGCGTTGCGCTCGCCACGACATTGAACCCGGAATCGCAGATGAAGCCGGTTTTCATACCGTCCGCGCCGTCATAGACCCGCAGCAGCGCATTGTGCGAGCGTAAATAGGCGCGGCCGATGCGAAACGACTTCTCGGAATAGAAATAGGCGTATTCGGGAAACTCTCTCAGCAGCGTGCGTGCCAGGATCGCCATGTCGCGAGCGGTAGAAATCTGCCGCGTATCGGGCAGGCCGTGAGGGTTGACGAAGCGCGTGCGCGTCATGCCGAGGCGCTTGGCGGTGGCGTTCATCTTGTCGGCGAAGGCCGTCACGCTGCCTGCGATCTTCTCCGCGAACATCACCGAAACATCGTTGGCTGACTTGATGATGAGCGCACGCAGGGCAGTCGGCATGCTCATCTCGGTGCCGATGGGCGCGCCGATCTTGCTTGGCGGCTCGGCGTGGGCGGTGGGGGAGACCACCAGCTTGTCCTCCATCGAAAGTTTGCCGTCGCGCATCGCTTCGAAGGCAAGATAGGCGGTCATGAGCTTGGTGAGCGAGGCAGGGTGCCAGCGCCGGTCGATGTCCTCGGCGTAGAGCACGAGGCCGGTCTCGGCGTCGATCACGATGGCAGGAGCCGCACGCGCCGGTTCGCTCGACATGGCGGCTAAAAGAAACGCCATAATCGCGAACATCTGAAATCCTGTACGCATTGCAACGCTTCCCCGTTTCGTCGTTCGTTGGTGATTTTCAGCGCTCAGGGTCAAGATTAAGCCGAAAACCTGACAAATGCGCAAAGTGAGCCGGTTTGATACAGGCAATTTTTTAATTTAATGGATGTTTAGCCGCAGTCGCCGGGTGAGGGCAAGGGCGGGATGCGTTGGACGGGGCGCGGGCACGGCGCGGTGCTGCGCGGCGAATGGTGCCCCAGGCCTGACTCGAACAGGCACGCCCTTGCGGGCAACAGATTTTGAGTCTGTCGCGTCTACCGATTCCGCCACTGGGGCTACTCACAATACTTGGCTGCGATCATAACCAACGCCTTGTTAGCGTCAACATCAGAGGCTACCCAGCCACGCTCCGCAGGGCAAAACAAGCCCGGCCGCGCGGCTTCGATAGACAAGTTCTCCGTCCCCCTGTAAAGCGACCGCCATGCTCAGAAGTCTATACGATCGCGTGATGGCCCTGGCTGCGCACCGTCTCGCCGTGTGGTGGCTGATGGCGGTGTCGTTCATCGAGAGTTCGGTGTTCCCGATCCCGCCGGATGTGATGCTGATCCCGATGGTGCTGGCCAAGCGCGCCAAGGCATGGTTTTACGCCGGGATGACGACGCTCAGCTCAGTCGCGGGCGGCGCAGCGGGCTATGCGATCGGCTTTTTCCTGTTCGAACTCGTGGGCCAGCCGATCCTGGAGTTCTACGGCAAGTCAGACAAGTTCGCCGAGTTTGCTCAGGGCTACAATGATTGGGGCGCGGCGATCGTGCTGTTCGCAGGGATCACGCCATTTCCCTACAAGGTCATCACGATCGCGTCGGGCGTCACGGGGCTGAATTTCCTCGTGTTCATGCTCGCGAGCCTCGTTGCGCGGGGGCTGCGGTTTTACCTTGTGGCGGCGCTCCTATACTGGTTCGGTCCGCCGATCCGCGATTTCATCGAGCGCCGGCTCGGCCTCGTGACCTTTGCGTTCTTCGTGGCCTTGTTCGGCGGCTTCCTCGCGCTCAGATATATCTGAGGCGGCACGGAGCAAGACATGCACGAGATCATCGACCGGATCGGACTGCGCGAAGCGGCGCTCGGACTGCTGGCGCTTGCGGGCGCGACGATCCTCGCGGCGTTGGCCTACGAGCATATCGGCGGCTATGTGCCATGCGAGCTATGCTATCGCCAGCGCTGGGCGTATTATATCGCGATCCCAGTCGCGCTCGCCGGAGTACTGTTCTCGCGCAGCCGGCCGGCGGTTACTGCTGGCGCGCTTGGGGTGATCGCAGTCGCGTTTCTGCTGAACACGGGTTTGGGCGTACATCATGCGGGCGTCGAATGGGGCTGGTGGGCCGGCCCGGAGGGCTGCTCTGGCGGCGTGCAGCTTTCTACCGACACGAGCGCGCTGATCGAGAGCCTGCGCAACGGACAGACCGTGCGCTGTGACGAGCCGGCGTTCCGTGTGCTGGGGCTGTCTTTCGCGGGCTGGAACGCGGTGATCTCGCTGGGGCTGGCCGCATTGGCCGGGCTCGGGCTAGCGCGCTTTGCGCGGCGCCAAGTTGCTACGGCTTAAGTCGCAAATCAGCCACATCATCTCGAAAAAACCATAGTTCATCGCCAGATTGCACTTGTGCCGTGATGTAAAGGTGACATGCGTAAGTTGGAGTGAGTCGTGGAACAGCAGTGGAATGTGTTGGGCGCGCTCGCCGATCGCGTATTGCGCCAGGCAGTCGAAGCGCGGGAAGCATCGGTCGGTCAGTTGCGTGATGCCGAAGCAGCGCAAGGTCAGGCTGCGCATGAAGGTCCAGCAGGGCGATGGCCGCGTGCTGGAGGAACACAATCGCAGCAGCTTGAGTTGCCGCTGTTGTAAAGCGTCACGCTGAGGAGCCGCCGCCGCTTGCGACCGGCGTATCCGGCGCTTCGCTCCATTCGGTCCAGGAGCCGTCATAGACAGCCGCGCGCTCGTATCCCGCCGTGGCAAGGCCCAGGGCCAGGATGCACGCTGTGACGCCTGATCCGCAAGTGGTGACGATCGGTTTGTTCAGATCGACCTGCGCGATCTGGAACAGTTGCTTGATGTCCTCGGGCGGGCGCATGGTCCCGTCGGGGTTCAGCATTTCCCCATAGTACACATTTCTCGAGCCGGGGATATGTCCGGCTCGGCCTGTCGCGCGTGGCTCCGGCGCCATAGCGTGGAACCGCTCAGGCGAGCGGGCATCAACGATC
>CAZNGB010000160.1:0-4640 GCA_964572465.1 uncultured Hyphomicrobiaceae bacterium | reverse complement strand
CGCCATGGCCGGTGCGGCCATGCCAAGACACGCCGCGGTCGCGGCGCAAAAAGCCAGTTTGCGCATAAAAGTCCCTCTCGATATGCCCATAATCCCGTCTGCCCCCTGCAGGCGGGTGACGCTCAGCCCGCACCTGAAAGGCGCGATCCCCTGCTGCACGTCATAGTTTTGCTGGTAAGCTGATTCGCGTGTTGCACAAATTGAGACGAGAGGTCAGCCACAGGGGATATCTAGCGGTGTAACGCGAAAAGCACACTTGATTGGCGTGCCCGACACAGCTTTTTGGGCCGCCTGCGGCCGTGCGCGCGGAGAAAGCGGCTTTACTCGCCTTTGCCGCGCGTGATCTCCACGCCCAGCGCCGCGCCGGGCACGCGGTCGAGCTTTTCCACACGCACGCTCACGCGACGCGCGCTGCCCAGATCGAGACACGCCGCCGCCACGCGTTCGGCCAGCGTCTCCATCAGGTTGATGTGCCCCTCGTCAATCACCTCCTGGATTGCCGCAATGATCGCGTCATAATCGACCACCGGGCCGCGCCGGTCCCGGGTCGCGCCATGCGCCACGGCGATATCCACGCTGAACCGCACACGCTGCTTGCCGTTATGCTCCTCGGCGTGGAGGCCGATGCTGCATGGCAGGACGAGGTCGCGCACAAAGATGACGTCGGGTGAAGTGGGGTATTCGCTCATGTGGGGGCGCACCGTCAGCCGGGCATTGCGGGAGGGAGGCCGGTCACGATGCGCCGGGGCGGGATCGCGCTTTAGCCATCATATTTGATGTATTTGGCAATCGACTCATTTTCAGGCGTGCCAGTGAGTGCGCCGCCTTCCTTGCCCGGCTGCCACATGATCACCTGCTCGACCTTGGTAGCCAGTTCGAAGTCGCGATCGGTGATGCCGCCGGCATCGTGCGATTCGATCGCCACTTCCACCTTGCCGAAAGAGATCGTGATGTCGGGGTGATGCCACGCGGCCTCCGCAAGATGCGCTACGGCGTTCGCCACCATCACGGCAGCCTTGAAACCATGTGTGGCATAGGTCCGGCGGAGTTGCCCGCCTTCATAGCGCCAGTTCGGCAGATCCTTGTTCAGCCGCGCGGCGATATCGCTGTCGTCGTAAGTTGCTTTTGCCTGCATGTTCATTCGTCCTCACGTTTCGTGCCGTGCTGGTCCTCGCCCGTGGTGCGCGCCGTCTCGCCTGCCGCCGGCGACGCGATCGTCTCGGCGTCCGGTAACGGCGCATCGTCCGGACGCACCCGCACCATTTCGGGCGGCATGCTCTCGGGCGCAAGCGCGCCCAGCGAGAAATAGACCTTGAGGAGATCTTCAACGCGCATGCCAGGCACGACAGTGATGTTTTCCTCCGGCACCAGGATCAGCCCGCCTGTCATCGGAAACGGCGCGGTCGGCAGATAGACCATCACCCGGCGCAGATCGCCGACATAATATCGGTCATGGCTGGCCAGCAGCGCCAGGATATGGGTGCCGTCCTGCCCGCCAAAGCGCACCGCGACAACGTCCATGCCCGAAAGGTCGCCACCGCCTTTTTCCGTCGCCAGCCGGATCACGCGCGTCACGGGGTTGTAGATGCTCTTGACCAGCGGCAGCCGCGCGAACAACAGGTCAATCGCCCCCTGAACGCCGCGCCGCGCTTCGGTGCGCACGATCGCGCCCAGCACCCAGATGCCGATCAGCGCGATGACGACGCCCAGCCAAAAGGCGAGCGTGTCGTTTTCCACAAGTGCGCTGCCGCCGCGGCGCAGCAGCTCTCCGAGGAACGTGCCGGGGCCGAGGGCGTCGCGCAGGATGCCGACAAGCCAGGCGATGATGACGGCGGTCAGGACGATCGGCAGCAGGACAATCAACCCCGCCAGAAATGTCCCGGTGACCCGGCTTCGCCAGAAGCTCCTGAAAAATTCCCACATGCTAAGTCAGTTGCCCCCTCAAGCATTCTGCGCGCTGATCCTATCAGAGATCGCTCGGGGGCAGCCATGCTTTTTGCCATGGGCCGCCCAGACGCCGGAATGCGAAAGGGCGACCCGATCGAGCCGCCCTTGCAAAACACGGTTGGCGTCGCGCAAGCGCACCCTTACGGGTTGAGCGCTTCCTTCAAGCCCCTTGCAGCCTGAAACTTCGGCACCCGGCTGGCCGGCACCTCAACCGTCTCGCCCGTGCGCGGGTTGCGCGCCGTCGTCGCCTTGCGGTCGGACACCTTGAAGCTACCGAAGCCGGCGATGCGGACTTCGTCTCCCTCCTGGAGGCTGTTCTGGATGTGCCGAATGACCGCGTCCACAGCCGCGCCCGCCTGATCTTTTGTCAGATCGGCATCGTCAGCTACAGCAGCGACCAGCTCCTTTTTGTTCATCTTCTCTTCCTTTCGCCACAACACATGGTCGTCAGAAATCGTGTTCGCACACGGCATTCGAGCGGTCAGTCAAGGGCACTTCGCCCCTATCCGCCAAGTGTATGCAGGGATTTATCCACGCAAAAGTTCGTTGCAAGGGGCGCATCCGCCTGCTGAGCCCCGATAAGGGCCTAAAAACGCCAGAGGCGGCCCAGTTTGAGCCGCCTCGGCCATGTCTTCTTGTCAATCGGCCCCCGAGGGATCAGTGCGCGCGGAAGCTGGTGCTGGCCGGTTTGTCCGGCTCAACGCTCGCCTCCGACGCCGCTGCCGCAGCCGCAGCCGCCGAGGCCGACTGGTCCCAGTCGCGAGGCTCCGGCGGCCGAGTGAGAGCGACGCGCAACACGTCGTCCATCCGCGCGACCGGCGTAATCTGCAGACGGTCCTTCACGTTGTCCGGAATATCCGCCAGATCCTTGGCGTTTTCTTCCGGGATGATCACTGTCTTCATGCCGCCGCGCAGCGCCGCTAGCAGCTTCTCCTTCAAGCCGCCGATCGGCAGAATACGACCGCGAAGCGTGATCTCACCGGTCATCGCCACGTCGCGGTGCACCGGGATGCCCGTCATCACCGAGACGATCGCAGTCGCCATCGCCACGCCCGCCGAGGGGCCATCCTTCGGCGTCGCGCCTTCGGGCACGTGGACGTGGATATCCAGCTTGTCGAACACCGAGGGATCAATGTGGAAATCTTTCGCGCGGGAGCGGACATACGCCGCAGCCGCCTGGATGGATTCCTTCATCACATCACGCAGGTTACCCGTTACCGACATCTTGCCGCGCCCGGGCATCATGGCGCCCTCGATCGTCAGCAACTCGCCACCAACTTCGGTCCAGGCCAACGCCGTAACGACGCCGATCTGATCCTCGGATTCGGCCTCGCCAAAGCGGAACTTGGCGACGCCCAGGTAATCCTGCAGATCAGCCTTAGTCACATGGACCTGTATTTTCTCGCCGGCCTCGATCTGCTTGACCGCCTTGCGCGCCAGCTTGGCTAGCTCACGCTCAAGGTTACGCACGCCCGCCTCGCGCGTGTAGCGGCGGATGGTCTCCAGCAATGCCTCATCATCCACGCTCCACTCTTCCGGCTTGAGGGCGTGCGCCTCCATCTGGCCGGGCAACAGGTGGCGCTTGGCGATCTCCAGCTTTTCGTCCTCGGTGTAGCCCGCAATACGGATGATCTCCATGCGGTCCATCAGCGCCGGCGGGATGCTCAGCGTGTTCGCCGTCGTGATGAACATCACTTTCGACAAATCGTAATCCACCTCGAGATAGTGGTCATTGAAGGTGTTGTTCTGTTCAGGGTCGAGCACCTCCAGCAGCGCGGAAGCCGGATCGCCGCGGAAATCCGCGCCCATCTTGTCGATCTCGTCCAGCAGGAACAGCGGATTGGCCTGCTTGGCCTTGCGCATGGACTGGATGACCTTGCCCGGCATCGAGCCGATATAGGTCCGGCGGTGGCCGCGGATTTCGGCCTCGTCACGCACCCCGCCCAGCGACATGCGCACGAACTCCCGGCCGGTCGCCTTTGCGATCGACTTGCCGAGCGAAGTCTTGCCGACGCCCGGCGGCCCGACCAGGCACAGGATCGGCCCCTTCATCGCATCGGTGCGCTTTTGCACTGCGAGATACTCAACGATGCGCTCTTTGACCTTCTCTAGACCGTAGTGGTCGTGATCGAGGATCTTCTCGGCCTCGTCGAGATCGGTTTTGACCTCCGCGGTGTCGCCCCACGGGATCGACAACAGCCAATCGAGATAGTTGCGCACGACCGTGGCTTCGGCGGACATCGGGCTCATTTGCTTGAGCTTCTTGAGCTCGGCCAGAGCTTTCTCCCGCGCTTCCTTGGTCAGCTCGGTTTTCTCGATCTTTTCCTCGATCTCGGAGATGTCGTCGCGATCGTCGGAATCACCCAACTCCTTCTGGATCGCCTTCATCTGCTCGTTGAGGTAATATTCGCGCTGAGTTTTCTCCATCTGGCGCTTCACGCGCGAGCGGATTTTCTTTTCCACCTGCAGTACCGAGATCTCGCTTTCCATCAGCGCCAGGATCGCCTCCAGCCGCGCGGCGACCGAGGTGGTCTCAAGGATGCCCTGCTTGTCATTGATCTTGATTGCCAGGTGCGATGCGACCGTATCGGCCAGCTTGGAATAGTCCTCGATCTGGCTCAGCGTGCCGAGCACCTCCGGCGAGATCTTCTTGTTCAGCTTGACGTAATTCTCGAACTGACTGATGACCGTTC
>CAZNGB010000159.1:0-4692 GCA_964572465.1 uncultured Hyphomicrobiaceae bacterium | reverse complement strand
CGCCTGTTTAGCCGATTGCGCCCGGCTCAGGCCAGCCCGATGAACTTGTGCGTCTGCAGCGACAGCCGCCAGCGCGGATGTTCGAGGCAATAGCGCGCGGCGGCAGCCGTATTCGCCTCGCGCTCCGGGCCGTCCATCGGCTGCAGGAAGAAATGCTGAAAGTCGAGCGCCTCGAAAGCTTCGGGGAGCGCGCCTTCCTGCGGGTACACCAGCTTCAACTCATGCCCGCTGCGCTGCACGAGCGGCGCGCCCGCCTTCGGGCTGACGCATATCCAGTCGATGCCTTCCGGCGCGGCGATTGTGCCGTTGGTCTCCACGGCAATCTCGAAGCCCACCGCGTGCAGCGCGTCGATCAGCGGGCCGTCAAGCTGCAATAGCGGCTCGCCGCCTGTGCACACCACCAGTTGCCTCCCGCCGCCTGGCCAGTGCGCCGCAACGGCCTCGGCTAGCGTGTGCGCGTCCGCGAACTTGCCGCCGCCTGGGCCGTCCGTGCCGACGAAATCGGTGTCGCAGAACTGGCAGATCGCCTTGGCGCGGTCTTCCTCGCGCCCGGTCCACAGGTTGCACCCGGCAAAGCGCAGGAACACCGCCGCGCGGCCCGTCTGCGCGCCTTCGCCCTGCAGCGTGTAATAGATTTCCTTGAGCGAATACATCGTTAGCCGATCAAGACCGTCGCGCCGCGCCATTCGCGCCAGCCATTGGCCCTAAGTTCGCAGGCCGGGCAGTGGCCACAGCCATAGCCCCACTCGTGCCGCTGGGTGCGGTCGCCCAAGTAGCAGGTATGGGTGTGCTCGACGATCAGGTCAACCAGCGCGTCCCCGCCCAGATCATGCGCCATCGCCCATGTCCCGGCCTTGTCGACCCACATCAGCGGCGTGTGAATGTTGACCGGGCGATCCATACCGAGGCTCAAGCTGCGCGCGAGGCTCTGCAGCGTCTCGTTGCGGCAGTCGGGGTAGCCGGAATAATCCGTCTCGCACATGCCGCCGACCAGATCGGCGATCCCACGCCGGTAGGCCAGCGCAGCGGCATAGGTGAAGAACAGGATATTGCGTCCCGGCACGAAGGTGCTCGGCAGCCCCGCATCGGTCATGGTGATCTCGGCATCGCGCGTGAGGGCGGTGTCGCTGATCTGCGCGAGCGTCGGCAGCGCCAGCGTATGATCTGCGCCCAGCCGCGCGCCCAAACTTGGAAACTGCCGCTTGATCTCGCCGCGCACGGTCTGGCGCGCCTCAAGCTCGGCACGATGACGCTGGCCGTAGTCAAAGCCGATCGTCTCGACGCAAGTGAACCGCTCCAGCGCCCACGCAAGGCAGACGGTGCTATCCTGTCCGCCGGAAAACAGCACCAGCGCATGCATGCTTGACGTCTCACCGCGCTCAGGCATAGAGCAATCCTGTCGGAGGCGGCATGATCACACTCGCCATCATTTTTAACGCCGGATTCGGCGTCTTCCATCTGCTGTTTTGGTGGCTTTTCAACTGGCCTGCAAGTCTCGCCAATGCAGGGGGCGTAAATGCCGGGATCACGCAGGTGCTCAATCTGTGCCTGACGTTCGTTTTCTTCGCGGTTGCCGTCGGGTTGGCCGCAGCGACGCAGGCGGGAGTGTCGGCGGGACCAGTTTTGCTAGCTGGGGGGTTTTTCTGGGCCTTTCGCGCTGTGTTGCAGCCAGTCTATTTTCCGATGCGCCACCCGGCTTCGATCGCGCTATTTGTGCTATTCGTGCTGGGCGGCATTATACATGGGCTAGCTTATGTTAATGCTTGAACCCGGTCGTCGCCGGGAAACGAGACATCCATTTTACCAAGGACGTATGCCATGACCGCGATAATGGACATCATCGGCCGGGAAATTCTCGATAGCCGCGGCAACCCGACCGTGGAGGTCGATGTGATCCTCGAAGACGGCGCGCTGGGCCGCGCCGCCGTGCCATCGGGCGCCTCCACTGGCGTGCATGAGGCGCATGAGCGGCGCGACGGCGATGCGCGGTATATCGGTAAAGGCGTGCGCGGCGCGGTCGCCTCCGTGAACGAGGAAATTCTCGACCGTCTGCAGGGCATGGACGCGGAGGACCAGCGGCGCATCGACACGATCCTCATTGACCTGGACGGCACGGCCAACAAGGGCCGGATCGGGGCAAACGCGATCCTCGGCGTATCGCTCGCGGTTGCGAAAGCCGCGGCGGAGAGCGCCGGGCTGCCGGTTTACCGCTATATCGGCGGGCTTCCGGCGCGGGCGCTTCCCGTGCCGATGATGAACATCATCAATGGCGGTGCACATGCCGACAACCCGATCGACATCCAGGAATTCATGATCATGCCGGTCGGCGCGCCGTCCTTGCGCGAGGCGGTGCGTTGGGGCGCGGAGACCTTTCACGCGCTCAAGCAATTGCTTCGCGATGCCGGCCACAGCACCAATGTCGGCGATGAAGGCGGCTTCGCCCCGGCGCTGAAGTCGGCGGACGAGGCACTCGGCTTCATCATGCGCGCGATTGAAGCAGCGGGCTACAAGCCGGGTGAGCAGATCGCGCTGGCGCTAGATGCGGCGGCGAGCGAGTTTTACAAGGACGGCCGCTATGAGTTGGCGGGCGAGGGCAAGACGCTCGATGCCGCCGGGCTGGCCGCTTATTATGCCGATCTGACCGCACGCTACCCCATCGTCTCGATCGAGGATGGCATGGCCGAAGATGACTGGGATGGCTGGGCGGCGCTGACGGCTGCGATCGGCAAATCCTGCCAGCTTGTCGGCGACGACCTGTTCGTCACCAACCCTCAGCGGCTGAAACAGGGCATCGACAAGGGCATCGCCAACGCGATCCTTATCAAGGTCAACCAGATCGGCACCTTGAGCGAGACGCTGGACGCGATCGACATGGCGCAGCGCGCGGGCTACGGCGTGGTCGTCTCGCATCGTTCAGGTGAGACCGAGGATGCAACCATCGCCGACCTGTCCGTCGCCACGAACGCTGGACAGATCAAGACCGGCTCGCTCTCGCGCTCGGACCGCACGGCAAAATATAACCAGCTCATGCGCATCGAGGACGAACTGGGAGATCTGGCGCTCTATGCAGGGCGCAATGCGCTGGCGGTATCGCGCGGCTGATTCACCTTCTGTTTAGGCTGCGCCGTGTATTCGAGTGTTGTCCCGCATCCTGATCGGGAGGCACTCATGCGCGATAAGCTCAACCTGGCTGGCGAAATGCTCCGCCGCGGACGCGGCCTGGCAATCTTCTTGGTGCTGTGCGCGCTTATCACATCCTTTGCGCATCAGGCGGTCAAGGGCAACCATGGTCTGGAGCGGCGCGCGCAGATTAAACAACGCATTGCTGAAATGCAGGCCGAGCGCGACCGTCTGTCGGCTAAGCATGCCCGGCTGGCACAACACGTCGCACTGATGAACGCGGCAGCGACGCAGCCTACTGATCTCGCCGAAGAGCAAGCGCGCGCCCTGTTGAACCTGGCACGGCCTGGCGACATTATTCTGCTCTATCCCCCAAGCCGTGACGACTGAGCGGATTTGTCCGCCGCCCGCTCGTAAAGCCGCCCCCAACCGCCAGATCTGTAGCGGCATCACGGTTTTTTGCGTGTGGTGAGGGTGAGCGCACCTGCCGGATTTGGTTGTTCTTGCAGCGTTGTTGACGCTAAACTCCCAACAAATCCCAGCCATACCCGCCTGGAGGTGTCTCATGGCGAGCAATACATCGAGCGCAGAAGCCAGAACCGTTGACGCGCACCCGCGCAGCGGCAATGGGCACGACCCCTCAGCCTTCACGCGCGAGCAGGAGTTGCAGGCCTATCGCGACATGCTACTCGTCCGCCGGTTCGAAGAAAAGGCCGGCCAGCTATACGGCATGGGCTACATCGGCGGGTTCTGCCATCTTTACATTGGGCAGGAAGCGGTGGTCACAGGAATGCAGATGGTCGCGAAGGACGGCGATCAGGTCATCACCGCTTATCGCGACCACGGTCACATGCTTGCCACCGGCATGGACCCGAAAGGCGTAATGGCCGAGTTGACCGGGCGCGAAGCCGGCTACTCCAAGGGCAAGGGCGGCTCGATGCACATGTTCTCGGTGGACAAGCATTTCTACGGCGGACATGGCATAGTTGGCGCCAGCGTCCCACTTGGCACTGGGCTGGCCTTCGCGAACAAGTACCGCGAGAATGACAACATCAGTTTTACTTATTTCGGCGACGGCGCGGCAAATCAGGGCCAGGTCTATGAAGCCTTCAACATGGCCAAGCTGTGGAAGCTGCCAGTGATTTACGTCATCGAAAACAACAAATATGCGATGGGCACAAGTGTGGAGCGATCCCACTCGATCACCGATCTGTATCGACTGGGCAGCAGCTTCGGCATTCCCGGCGAACAAGTTGACGGGATGGACGTGCGCGCGGTTCATGCGGCCGGAAAACGCGCTGCGGAGCATGTGCGCGCCGGTAACGGCCCGATCATTTTGGAGATGATCACCTATCGCTATCGCGGGCACTCGATGTCCGACCCGGCGAAATACCGCTCGCGCGACGAAGTGCAGTCGATGCGCACCGACCACGATCCGATCGAACAGGTCCGCCAGCGTGTTATCGACAGCGGTCAGGCCAGCGAGGACGAATTAAAGGCCATCGACAAGGAAATCCGCGCAATCGTGAATGAAGCTGCGGAGTTTGCGCAGCAGGCGCGCGAGCCGGACCC
>CAZNGB010000158.1:0-4708 GCA_964572465.1 uncultured Hyphomicrobiaceae bacterium | reverse complement strand
CGTCCATGTCGTCGGAAAAGCAGATCAGCCGCGTCGGCAAGCCGGTCAGCACCTGAAACGCATGGCGGACCATGCTGGTGCGCGCGACCTCGCCAAAGGTGCCGATATGCGGCAGGCCGGACGGGCCGTAGCCGGTTTCGAAGATCACGACATCCGGCGCGCTGTCCTTCTCGAAGCGCTTTATCAGCTTGCGCGCTTCCTCGAACGGCCACGCCTTGCTCTCGCGCGCGGCCTCGATCATCTCGGCGGCGAGCGGATCGAACGCGGGAGAATCGGACGTCGTGGACATGGGCTGGCCCTTTGACTGCGCTATGGCGCTGTGCATTGAATCGCGCGCAAGGTAGGCTCAGGCCGCAACGGCGTCAATTAGGCGGGGCGCGGCGATACCGCGCTTGATCACGCGGGCGAACAGATTACAAACCGGGGTAGACCAAGACTGCCGCGTTGCAGCGCAACCGAGAGGATCCGGCCATGACGGAGAAAAAATTCGCGATCAGCCCCGAGCAAGTCGCTGAGGTTCATGAGGCGCTGGTTTTTGCGATGGTGACGATCGCAGCCGTGGACCGCGAGATTTCCGACAATGAATTGCAGCGCATTGGGCGCATTGTCAGCCATCTGCCGGTATTCCGCGATTTCAACCCAGACTCGCTTGTTCATACGGCCGAAGCCTGCGGCAACATGCTCAGCGGCGATGACGGTCTGGACAGGGTTCTGGACAAGATTGCCCATGCTATCCCGCCGCGTCTGCGCGAGACGGCATATGCGCTCGCGGTGGAGATAGCGGCAGCGGACCTTTCGGTTAGCCAGGAAGAATCGCGGTTCCTGGAGATGCTGGCGGACCGTTTGGAGCTCGACCAGCTCAACACCGTGGCGATCGAACGGGGCGCGCGCGCTCGCCATGTTGTGATCTGAACGTCCGGGCGGGCCCCTCGCGATTTCGCGGCGCGCGCCTTACGTCTATGGCAACAGGTGAGGGATAGATCCGTAAGCAGAGGTTATAGTCTTGGGCGAGTTGAGCCAGACCACCGAAACGATCCTGCGGCTGAGCGCTTTTATCGGCATTTTCGTCGTCATGGCGCTAATCGAACTGGCTGCGCCGCGCCGCGAACTGCACCACTCCAAGCCACGCCGCTGGCTGACCAACCTCAGCATCTCGGGGGTGAACACACTGATCTTGCGGCTGATGGCGATGCTTGCTGTGCCGGTCGCGGCCGTTGCTGCTGCGGAATGGGCGCGGATCGTGGGCTGGGGCGCGTTCAACCTGCTGGGCTGGCCGTTCTGGCTTGAGGTGTTGCTCGCAATCATCGTGCTTGATCTGGCGATCTACGCGCAGCACGTGATTTTTCACAAAGTCCCCGTGCTCTGGCGGCTGCATCAAGTGCATCACGCCGATGTGGACTTTGACGTGTCCACGGCGCTGCGCTTCCACCCCGTGGAGATCGCTCTGTCGATGCTCATCAAGATCGCGGTGGTGTTGGCGCTGGGCGCCCCGGCGATCGCGGTGGTGCTCTTCGAGATCATCCTGAACGGCTGCGCGATGTTCAACCACGCCAATATCAAGTTGCCCGGATGGCTCGATCGCATCTTGCGGCGCATTCTGGTCACGCCAGACATGCATCGGGTACATCACTCGACCATACCGCGCGAGACGAACTCCAATTTCGGCTTCAATCTCTCAATCTGGGACCGAATTTTCCGCACCTATCGCGCGCAGCCCCAGAACGGGCATGGCGGTATGACAATCGGCCTCAACGAATATCAGTCCGACGACCCCACCCGCTTCGGTTGGAGCTTGTTGCTGCCATTCCAACGCAAGCGCAAGTCAGTAGAGGCTGAGCGGGAAGTAGCGGAGCATGAGCTCCTCTAGACGGCCTTCAGCCCGCAGCCTCGCCAGCGCGAAATTGAGCACAGTCACCAGCCGTTCATTGCTACGCTTAACGGCGATGGCGAGCCCTTGACCAAAATATTTCGGCTCCATGAAGCCGCCATCCACCAACTTGCAGCAGCCGCGCGAGCCCGCGCCGTTCACCCAGAAAACGGTGCTGAGGCCATCGGCGAAGACAAGATCGACTTCACCTGAACGCAACCCGGTGCGCGCCGCGTCCACGCTATCGAACAGGCTCAACTCAGCCTCGGGGAAAAATGCCCGAAGAAAAGCATGATGCGCAGTGCCCTGGGCCACGCCAACGGTCTGGCCGTCGAGGCTTTCTGCGGTGATCTGCGCAATGTCGGCGTCGCTACGCGCTGCGAAGCGGGCCGGGATTTGCAGATAGACGTCAGTGAAGCCGAGTTGTTGTACCGTTCCGGGGGTGATCGCGATGCCTGCAATGGCGGCATCAGCCGCGTCATCGTTGACAGTTTCGCTCAGGTCATCCCATTCCAGCTCGCTCACCTGACAGTCCACGCTCAGAACCCGGCAGATACTGCGCGCCAGATCGACGTTCAGACCGCTCAGCACGCCGTCTTCGTCATAATAGTTGAGCGGCGGGAAGTCGGATGTCGTGACGAAGCGAAGTTGCTCCAGCCAGGACCAGTCGGGGCGCGGGCCCAACACGCTATCGATCTGCTCATCGGTATCCGGACCCTGCAGGACTTCATCCTGCGCGGCGGCGGGCGCGGCGAACACTGCAAGAGCCACAAGCATAGCGCCGGAAAGCGAAAGCAATGTGGTCAATATTCCGATATGTGTGATTTTCGATGTCTTCATGGCACAGAATGTGTGATTATTGTTAGCCGTGACTGCGTTTCCAGCCTCGCGTTAGAGGCCTCGCGTTTGAAGTTTCGCGTACCGAGTGAGACCATGCGTTCGCCAGCAACAGCCCTGTCCAAGCCCCATCGCGCGACGCCCATCGCCCCGCCCGTGCGGCTTCCGCCGCCGGATATCGGCCGCTGGCGGAATCGGTTGTTCTGGCGTCTGGGCGTCTCGCACACGGATTTATACCGGGCGGAGTTTCTGGCGGCAACGTGGAAGGTTGATACAGCGGCGGTTTTGCTCGCAGAAGGGGTAGTCAGGCCTCAGGCCTATCGCGACATGATAGCGCGTGAGTGCGGTTTCCGCGCTGGTTTGGCCGGGGAAGAGCTTGGCCTGCATGCGGCGGCTCGTGTGCCGCCCTGGCGCTGGCTGGATGCGCGCGTTCCGCTTCCGGCCATCGGCAGGGGCGTGGCAGCTGCGCTGAATATTCAGGCCGTGCCGGCACATGTTGCACATGCGATGGCGGCCGCGCTGGGCAGCCGGTGCGCTCAGGTTGCGCCGCTCACGCGGCAAAGCCTGATAGACCTGATCATCCGGCATCGTGGGCGGGCTCTTTTGCGCGCGGCGACGTGGCGTCTGCGCCGGGTGCGGCCCACTCAGTCTGCGGCCGATGGCGTGGCGCTGTGGCAGCTGCTCTACTTGCTGGCCTTCGCCGGGCTGGTGGCGGGCGCGGCGGTCATCTCGTTCCGAGATACGATGACGCTACTATCGGCGGCTCTGTCGCTGGTGTTCCTGGTCACCGTGGCTCTGAGGCTCATCGCGGCTGCACAGCTTGCGAGCCGGCGGTGGCGCAAGGTGGGCAGCGCCCTGAGCGAGATCGCCGATGCCGACCTGCCGCGCTACACGATCCTGGTGCCGTTGTTTCGCGAGGCGGCGGTTCTGCCGCAGCTTGTGGCCAATCTGCGCGCGCTCGACTATCCGGCGACAAAACTCGACATCAAGCTGATCCTGGAGAGCATCGATACCGAAACGATCGCCGCCGCGCGGACGATGGACCTGCCCGGCAATTTCGACATCATCACCGTGCCAGACGGCCAGCCGCGCACCAAACCGAAGGCGTGTAATTTCGCGCTGGAGTTCGCGACTGGGGATTTCGCGGTGATCTTCGACGCCGAGGACCGCCCGGAGCCGGACCAGCTTCGCAAAGCCGTCGCGATGTTCGCCGCTGCGCCGCCCGAGGTCGTGTGCCTGCAGGCGAAGCTGAACTTCGATAACCCGTCGGAAAACTGGCTCGCGAAGCAATTCACCATCGAATACACTTCGCTGTTCTGGGGCATCCTGCCCGCGCTCGACATGCTGCGCTTGCCGATCCCGCTGGGCGGCACTTCCAACCATTTCCGCATGGGCGCTTTGCGCGATCTTTGCGCGTGGGATGCCTTTAACGTCACCGAGGACGCCGATCTGGGCATGCGCATCTACCGCGCGGGCTGGCGCTGCAAGGTGCTGGATTCGATCACATGGGAGGAAGCCGCTTGCCAGCCGGGCAACTGGCTGCGCCAGCGCACCCGCTGGCTGAAGGGCTGGATGCAGACCTATGCGGTGCACATGCGCCACCCGCGCCGGCTGCGGCGCGAGCTTGGCTTGGGCGGCTTCTGGGCGTTTCAGGGGCTGTTCGCGGCGGTGGTGATGTCAACTCTGGCGCATCCGCTGTTTTACATCCTGCTCGTCTATGACGCGGCGCATGGCGGCTTCATGCGCCAGGCTGAAAGCCTGCTGGGCATGCATTTCTGGGCGATCGCGACGTTTAATCTTGTGGCGGGCTACGGGGCGGCCATCGTGCTGGGCGTGGTGAGCCTTCGCGCGCGCGGGGTGGCCGGTTTGCTGCCGCAAATCCTGCTGATCCCGGTCTATTGGCTGTGCATCTCGGTCGCGGCGTGGCGCGCGTTTTATCAGCTTATGACCAACCCGTTCTATTGGGAGAAGACCCAGCACGGCATTTCCAAGGTGCCGCGCAAA
>CAZNGB010000157.1:0-4708 GCA_964572465.1 uncultured Hyphomicrobiaceae bacterium | reverse complement strand
CTCCCGGTCTAATCTGCGCGCCGCGCCTTGCGAAACAAGAACGGCACAATCACGAACAAGCCGAGCAGCCGGAGAAGCTGGTGCCCTGCGACGAAGGCCGGATCGACGCCCAGCGCGAGAGCCAACGCGATCATGGTGTCGAAGCCGCCGGGCGCGATGGCCAGCCACATCTGCATGAACGGCAGGTCGAGATACGCCGCAGCCGGCCAGGCGATCAGCGCCGTGATCAGAACTGCGATGGTGATGCCGCCCGCGCTCATGCCGAGACACCCGGCAAGATAGGCGCGGTCAATTCCGGCGAAACGCGCGCCTACCGACGCGCCTAGAACGATGAACGCGGCGGCGATCAGCGGCTCGGGCAGACGCCCTGCGACCGTGCCGGAAGCGAACAGCGCCCCGGAAATCAGCATTGCGCCAGTGAGCGCCGGAGCGGGCACGCCGAAACGCTGGGCGATGAAGAAGCCGGCCACTGCAACAGCCGCCAGTGCAATAAGCTGCGGCGCGCTGATCGGCGGTTGAGGTGTTTGCGCGCTGTCTCCAAGCTCGACACCCATGCTCACCACCAGAGGCACGGCTAACATCAAGATCGCGAGCCGCAGTGACTGCAGGACCGCGACGCGGCGCTCATCCACGTTCAGTTCATCGGCCAGCGCTAGCACCAGCGACACTGCGCCCGGGATCGCGCAGAGCCGGGCAGTCGGCGTGTCGATCTTGTGCACCCGCGTGAAGTAGCGCGGCAGGATGATGATCAGCGCCGCCATCGCCACGCCAAGCGCCAACAGCGAGAGCGGCCACCGAGGCAGCGCGCTGAGCGTTTCGGCCGTGACGGTGGAGCCGACAACGACACCGAGCATGAGGAGCGCCACATTGCGCAGGCGCTGGGTGATGCGCTCGTTCATGCCCGCAACGGCGGCTGCCGCGCAAGCGAGGATCGCGCCGCTGAGATAGCCGCCGGGCACGCCCAGCCACGCGAACGCCACGCCGCCGACCGCGGCGATAGCCAGCGTGCGGGTCTGGATGATGGTCGTCTGGCGTGCGCCTGGCGTATTTATCTGGCGCTCTCTTGTTATGCAGCGCCCTCGTGAAGGTCTTCGCGATGAACCGAAACGTCAACGGCAAGTTCCACGGTTTCGTTGCCCGCGCCGTGATAGATCCCCGAAATCGGTGTCGCTTGCCTGGGTTCACGCGCCACGGCGACCCGCACCAGATTGTGCCCGCCGTAAGAGCCGTTGGTGGGGTCAAACTCCACCCAGCCTGCCCCGGGCAGATAGATCTCGACCCAGGCATGCGTTGAGCCGGCGCCGACGACGTTGCTGAGTTCACCATCGAGCGCGGGATCATAAAGATATCCGCTGATGAAGCGTGCCGCGAGCCCAACACTGCGCGCGGCCTCCATCATGAACAGCGCGAAATCACGGCAAGAACCCTTGCCGCGCTCCAGTGTCTCAGTGGGCGTTTGTGTCCCTTCGTCTTTACGAACTTCGTATTCGAAGTCGTCTTTGATGGCAGCTGTGACCTTGAGAAGGAATTCATCCGTATCGGTGGCGCCGATACCTGTGTGCAGAAAACGGCGTGTCCATTCCGTCACGCGACGCAGCGGGTCGGGGTAATGTCGTTCTATTGTACGCCCCAGATCCGGCACTTCGCTTGCGGGATAACTGAACGGCAGTGTTTGTGCGAACGGCTCGATCCGGAAACTGCCGGGCAACGCTGGATAGCGATCAATCACGATGCTGGATTCGATGGATAACTGGTCGCTCATATCCGAAAACTCTGCCACGGCGACGGAGTTACCGAAAACATCATGGATCCAGCGAAGGCTTGCCTCTGGCCTGGTGATGAGCGACGCCTTGATCAGCCGAAGGTCGTGACTGTCGCGAGGGCGCACCATGAGGCGGTGCTCACCGAAGGTCACTGAGCGTGAATAACGATAAACGGTCCTGTGATCGACTTTCAGGCGTTGCAAGCTTTGGGTCCGGATGCTGAAAGGTTGACGTGGTTAGTTGTAGTCCGGTGCTATCCCGGATCAATGGAAATATGTTTCTGCCAGCGCGTCTGACAGATTGGTAAGAGCCCGCTGGAGCTCGTCAGCAAAGGCGTGCAGGCTCGCGGCGGTGAGAGCATCCTCAAGCGCCGTTTCCAACGTGAATGCCAGGGCCAGTCGGGCATGCTCCACGTTGGCGCGCCTGGATGAGTCATGTCGCTGTTCCAACTCGTAGACGCGCTCTGTCAGCTGATCCACGCATAGAGCGACCGCCCGGGGGAACTCTCGGTCATAAATAAGGAAATGCGCGATGTCTTCCGGGCGTGAGGCGCGCGGGCGGCAGTGCCGAAAGGCATGGTATCCCGATACGGAGCGCAGCAGTGCATTCCAGTACACCGATCCGACCGCATCTCCTTTCGCCAGCGTCAACCTGTCGTAGCCTATGTCAAGAATGCGCGTTGTTTGGTCTGCGCGCTCGATGTGTTTGCCGATCTGATAGAATGTCCACGCCTCCCCACGGAAGAAAGTGGCTTCTGTAATGCCTTCAAATGTTTGACAGTTTAACGTGATGCTCTGGCAAAGCCGCGAGAGATTATAGGTATCGATATCGCGTTTTGTCCAAGACTGGCATTTATTATACATGATGTTGAGTTGCGTCCACATCTCGGTGCTGATCAGATGGCGGATCGCCCGGGCATTTTCGCGGGCGCTTCCGATCGTCGAGCGAATGGACGTTGGGTTTTCCTTATCCAGCGCGTAAAAATTCAATACCGTCTGCTCGCTGATCTGGTCGTACGCCTCCAGAAAGCGATCCAGTTCAGCGTACAACTCCGGAATGCGCTTCCAATCCGAGACACCGCTACCATCACGCGCGTGAGTCTTATTGATGTCGATGATGCGCGCCAAGTTCTCCGCTCGCTCGACGTAACGCGCGAGCCAGAATGCGTTTTCTGCAAAACGAGATACAAGCTCAACCAAGTACCCACGTGTCCTTTGATCCGCCCCCTTGCGAGGAATTGACCACCAGTGACCCCTTCTTCAGTGCGACCCGAGTCAATCCGCCGGGCATCACCCAGCTGTCCTCGCCGGTCACGGCGAATGGCCGGAAGTCCACGTGACGCGGTGCGATACCCTGGCGCGTAAGCGTGGGACTCACGGACAGGTTGATCACCGGCTGACTAACGAAATTCGCGGGGTCCGCCTCAAGCTTTGCGCGCAGCTCTTTAAGCTCGCGCTTGCTCGCCTTCGGACCGATCACGATGCCATAACCGCCCGACTCGCTCACCGGTTTCACAACCAGCGAGCCCAGATTGTCCAATGTCCTGGCCAGTCCCTCCGGCTCGCGGCAGATATTGGTATCAACATTGAGCAGTATCGGCTCTTCGTCGAGGTAGTAGCGGATAATCCGTGGCATATAGGCATAAATCGCCTTATCGTCGGCGACCCCGGTGCCGATCGCGTTGGCAATCGTAACATTGCCGCGCCGCATTGCCTCGAACAGACCAGCCACGCCCAGCAGGCTATCCTTCTGAAAAACTTTCGGGTCCAGATACGCGTCATCCACGCGGCGGTAGATGACGTGCACGCGCTTGGGGCCTGTCGTCGTGCGCATGAACACTTTATTGTTTTCAACGAATAGATCGCGGCCTTCCACAAGCCATGCGCCCATTTCGCGAGCCAGGAAGACGTGCTCGAAATATGCAGAGTTGTAGGCGCCGGGTGACAGAAGCGCGACATTCGGATCACAGACACCTTTGGGGGCAACCTTCACCAGCGCTGCCAACAGCCTCGTCCCATAGTTGTCGATCTCGGCGATCGGAATGCCTGTGGCAAGATCGGGGAACGAGCGCATCATCAGATGTCGGTTCTCCAAAACATAAGAAACACCCGAGGGCGTTCGCGCGTTATCTTCAAGAACGCAAAAATTCCCTTCGTGGTCGCGCACCAGATCAATGCCGGCGACGTGGATATAGGTTTTCCGCGGGACATGAACGCCCCGCATCTCCGGCCGATAGTGCTTGTTTCCCTTAACCAGATCGGGGGGGATTACTCCATCGCGCAAGATGTGCTCATCATGATAGATGTCGTGGAGGAATGCGTTGAGTGCGGCCACGCGCTGTGTCACCCCACGCTCTATGACTGTCCAATCAGCGCGGTTGATGACGCGGGGAATAACGTCGAAGGGTAATACCCTGTCGATCGTTTGTGTGTGCGAGTAGACCGTGAATGTTATGCCAAGGTCGAAGAGTTCATGATCCGCCTGCTTCCAGCGTTTGCGCAGGTCTCTGAGTTCGTAGGCTTCCAGGCGGCGGCACACTTCACGCACCAGCTCATTGTCTGCCTGGCCATAAAGTTCGCAGTAAAATCCTTGGTGGTGATAATCGCTTAGCAGGCCCGTGTATGGGCCGTCGTGGGCTTTGGTGAACTTCTGCATAAACCAGATGGTAGATCATATGCTGGTGGTCGGCAAATGCTGGCCTCTGGCTAACCCGCTCGCAGTGCTGCCTTTCGAGGGTAGCGCGGGCTTGACGCTGGCTTTGTTCCAAGCATCGGCTCGCAGTTCGGGGAGAACTCTCGATCCTGCAGCCTGTGGCGCGCAATGTTGCTTTGGAAGTGAGCGAGAGCAACGAATGTAGCCGAGATTTACGTTGCCGTGTGATGGCCGTATCCAGGGCGAGCCAATCCACACCATGACACTCAGCGAAGGGGCGGCACGATGGTGGA
>CAZNGB010000156.1:0-4714 GCA_964572465.1 uncultured Hyphomicrobiaceae bacterium | reverse complement strand
TTCGGCTGTGACCGCTGATGACTTGTTATGAGGAAAGTGTAACGAGCGCCCATTAAGTTATTGACAACTCTACTCTAGTTAGATTCTACACTTGCCTTGACTCCCTCGGTCCTGGTTCGAATCCAGGTTCCCCAGCCAAGCCTGCCGGCACGCCGTCATGCGCTCACTCTCAAACTGCGAACCTCAGAATAGCCGCCAGCGGGCTCTCACCAGGCAGATCTTCCTTGCGCACGCCGACCACGCTGGCGCCCGTGGCCAATGCCTGAGCCGCGATCTCATCGACAATGTCATATGTGTCCGCGCTCGGCGTATCTGCGAATGTGACTGCGCCGCTCGCCGCGTCGATGGTTCCAGGCATCTCCGCATCGATGTCCACCAGCAAGACCTCGATCGCGCCTTGCATCACGGCACGCGCCGCATCGGAGATGTCCGTGGTCGCGCGCGCCGCGCTGGCACGCTCATGAAACAATGCGTTGAGTTCGGCCACGCGCTCGGTGTTGAGCCGATCGAGGATGACGCGGGCCTCGCTGGCTAATTCGGCATCGCTCGTGCGATCCGCCGTCACGCTAACATGCTCGCCGGCCAGGTGCGGGTAGCTGTTCACCGACCCATAGATGGACGCCATCCGGTCCTGCGCTGCAAGAATGAGCGGGGTGTCGCGCCCGGCCAGGATCGGGCGCAACGCGGCGTCGATTTTTCTGGCGTATTGGCGAAGGCGCACGTTCTGCCCTTCGCTGCCGTGGATGCGGCGGCTATGGCTACGGTCGTTGAGCGTCGATTTGCCCACCGCGCTCGCCGCGTCACGCGGCAGTCCAGGCACCTTGACCTCGGAGGGCGGGAGATCAGGATGCACCTCGATCAAGCGCACCGCGTTTTCCGACACAGCAAGCACCAGCGCAGCATTCGCGAACGAAACCGCCCTCAACAGCGGCGTCAAGTGAAAACGGTCTGAGACCTGCACCATGGAGGACAGACTATTTGCAAGACGGAACGTCTGCAACCGCTCAGGCGTCGCCAGAATCGCCAGGCTGTTCGCGAGCAATCTCCAGAACTCGTCTTCTTGAAGAAAGTCATCGACAAGCTCGTCCAGATCGGCCAGCCGCCGTTTATCGAGTCCGGCCTCTTCGAGTTGTTTGCGCCCATTTTTATACAGTTGCGAAAGTTCGGTCCGGCTCGCATCGGCCTCTTGTGAATGAGGGCTTGTTGCGAGGTATATCGATATGCAGGCGTCAGCCCGGCGGCGAGACAGTTGAAGGACCTCGTTTCGCGTGGGCAGATCAACGTAGAGCATTCTTCAACCTCCTAGAATTGGCGCCGGCGCAAGCCACGTAGTGCGAGCCTCGAACGGCGTTCCATCGGCCTTCGCCATCGTATTAGCGATTTTCCTACAGGCTTCTCGGTGCCAAGCCAAGCAGTTCCGCGCTTGGTGAAGCTGAGTGGGCTGACTGCGCTGCGGCGCGTGTCCGGCGAGAGCCAGGTCAAGGAGGAGATCGGACCAGAGCTTGGGCGAAGAGGTGATCGCGCAAACCGCCGCAACCTCGCCACGCCCCAGCCACATCAGTGCCCCAATTGTCCCATCGCGGAACGTGTATAGGTCTTCGCGCACCAAAAGCTCACCAAGACTTGCGAGAGGTGTCGGCTGCCCAGGTTTTCGCAAGTAACGTGGCCGCCTCAGGCGTACTGCCGGCGTCGTGCCGGCCGTGCACCCGTCGGAAACGGCTCAGCATGAGCCCGAGCGACATTGCAAACGCCGCAACCCGGAGGCCCGTCATGCGCACCAACCTCGTTTCAATCGCAATGCAATATCTCACGCCGGAGACGATCGGCCGGATCGCTTCGGCATTCAATATCGACCGCCAGCTGATCGGCCAAGCGGTCTCCGCTGCCGTGCCCGCGTTGATCGGCAGCCTTGCTGGCGCAGCTTCCAAGCCGGGCGGCGCAGCCACACTCGACGCTGCCGTCCGCGAGCAGGAACCGGACATTCTCGAAAGCTTGCCCGGGATTTTGGCCAGTGGCAGCCAGCAAGACCTGATCCGCAATGGCACCAACATGCTCCAGACCGTACTCGGCCCATCCACCATGTCATCACTCGCCAGCGCGGTCGGCAAGTTCTCTGGCATGAGTCAGGGGACGAGCTCTTCGCTGCTCGGAATGCTCGCGCCCGCAGTGCTGGGGCTGCTCGGCAAGCAGAAGCAACAAAAGGGCCTCGATGCCGCCGGCATGGCCCGGCTTCTGGGCGAGCAAAAGCAATATGTGCAGGATGCCATGCCCAGCGGCTTTGCGAACTACCTGAAAGGCATCGACATTCCTGGCATCGGAGCGTCCGCAACGCCCGCGGGCGAGAAAGTCACACGCCCAGCCTTTTCCCAGGCAAAAGCAGCGCAGAAGCGGACGTCGTCCAGCATGTTAACATGGTTGGTGCCAATCGCCGCGGTGGCAGCCCTTGCATGGTGGTTCCTCGGCGACAACCGCACGAATGTCAGTGAGGCCCCGGTCGAGGAGGTCGTGATTCAGGAGAACACGACCAGCGCACAGGCGCCTGCAACCGGGCCGGTGCGGATGGTCGCGGGCGGCGTCGATCTCGCTCAGGCATGGGACAGGACTTTCAGCGAACTTCGCGGGACGCTGGAGGGCGTGAGCGATGTGGACTCTGCGCGCTCGGCGCTACCCAAGCTGCAGGCTGCCGCAACCGAGCTTGAGCGCCTCGCGCAGCTTTCCGAAGAACTGCCGCCGGCCGGACGCACGGCGCTTGCCCGTCTGGTCGATCAGGCCCAGCCGCGGCTTGAAGAGCTTTACGAGCAGGTTCTGACGATCCCCGGCGTCGCGGAAATCGCGCAGCCGCGGATCGAAGTCGTGCGCTCCCAGCTCAACAACCTGTCACGCGCGTAAATACAGATGGCCGGAGGGTGCGCATGGCGCGCGCCCTTCACGCCCGTCGCATCAGATAACAATCCATGATCCAGCCGTGGCGCGCGCGCGCCTGAACGCGGGCAGCGACGATCTCCGCGCCGACCTCCGCAAGCGGCCCAGCGCGAAGCATTTCCCGCGCCATGCCCAGATAAGCGCCCCACCATATCGACACGCCCGCCGGGTCGAGCGCCTGGAAGGCGCATCCGCCATCAAGCATCACGGCGATTGTGGTCGCGCCAGCCGGCCAGCCATCAGCCCGCAGCCGTCGCCCGGTCGTGATCAGCACTGGCGCACCAACCGCGTTCAGTGGGATGCGATGCGCCGCCGTCAGCGCCTGAAGCGCGGTGATGCCGGGAATGACGCGGATAGCAGGCTGCGGGTCCAGCCGCGCGGCGATGCGCAGCGAACTATCATAAAGCGACGGATCGCCCCAGATCAGCAGCGCGGCAGAGGCTGGCGGGGGCGTCTGCGCGGCGAGCGCGGCTTGCCAGGCGGCGGCGACCGCATCATGCCAGTCGTTGACGCCGGCCATATAGTCGCCGCTGTCGTCGCGCTTGGGCAGGTCGAACTCCACGATCCGCGCGTCGTCGCCCAGCACCCGGGCGCAAATCTCGCGCCGCAGGTCCGCCAGATCGCGCTTCTCATCGCCCTTGCGCGGGATCAGCACGATTTCCGCCGTTTGCAGAGCGCGCACCCCCGCCAGCGTGATGTGGTCGGGATTACCGGTGCCAATGCCGATGAGCCGCAATTCCATCGCCCTACTCCCAATTCCATGCCCTACTCGGAAGTGTCGGCAAGAGGACCAAACAGAATGATCGCCGCGGCATCGCCTGGGTGTTCGCGTAACAGTTCGGCTAGCGCGGTGACGGTGCTGTGCCGCAGACGCTGTTCGGGTCGGCTGATAGCCTCTGCGAGCAGCGCGGGCGTGTCGGGCGGCAGGCCGCGCGCGATCAGCGCTTCGATGAGCTCTGGAAATGTCCGCTTGCCCATGAACACGGCGGTCGTCGCGCTCGCGTCGGCCAGCGCGTCGAGGTCGATATCGGACGGCAGCGCGCCGCTCACGTCGTGCCCGGTGACAAACTGCACGCGGCGGGCCGTAAGCCGCCGGGTCAGCGGCATCTCGGCCGCCGCGGCCGCCGCGCAGACCGACGGCACGCCGGGGATGATTTCGTAGTCAATCCCCGCTTCGCGCAGCGCGTTCAACTCCTCCTCCAGCCGCCCAAACAGCCCCGGATCGCCGGATTTGAGCCTCACGATGCGCCCGCCCGTCAGGGCATAATCCACCAGCAGACGGCTCACATGCGGCTGGCACGGCGAGGGCCGCCCGGCGCGCTTGCCCACGCCGACGAGGTCCGCGCCTTTGCGCGCATACTCAAGGATCGGCCCGGAGGACAAATCGTCGAACAGCACCGCATCCGCGCGCTTCAGCCGGTCGACCGCCTTGAGCGTCAAAAGCTCCGGATCGCCCGGGCCAGAACCCACGAAGCTGACGAAGCCGGTCATGCGCCGGACTCCGCGATCAGGTGGAAGAAGGTGCCGGTGACATGGCCGCGGCGCGAGCCGGTCTCGGGCACGGGGCTGCCGTCAGCGTCGGCGACCTCGGCCAGCGGAGTGTCCGGCTCATCCAGGATGGTGGAGTAGTGGAACTCATGCCCGCGCAGACGTGCGCCCGCCTGAAATCCCGGCATCGGCGCGACCAGCCGCGCAGCCCGATAGCCCAGATGCAGCTTGCGCGTCTCGTAGCTCGTGACGAGGCCGAGCAGCCCGGCCATTTCGTGGCGCGCGCCCTCCTTGTCGATCAGCG
>CAZNGB010000155.1:0-4784 GCA_964572465.1 uncultured Hyphomicrobiaceae bacterium | reverse complement strand
TGCGGCCACAGGATCGAATGCCCGCAATGCAGCGCAACGCTCGTTGAACATCGCCATCGCGGCAAGCTGACCTGCCATCATTGCGGCTTCGTTCTGCCACGGCCGGAGGACTGCCCCGCCTGCGGCGTGAGCGGCAAGCTGGTGCCGTGCGGGCCGGGCGTGGAGCGCGTCGCGGAGGAGGTGGCTGAGCGTTTTCCTGAAGTGCCCGCCGCGATCCTGTCGAGCGATTTCACCACCAATCTCACCGAAATCCGCGAGACCATCGCGCGGATCTCATCGGGCGAGGCGCGCATCATCGTTGGGACGCAGCTCGTGGCGAAGGGGCACCACTTTCCCGGTCTGGCGCTCGTGGGCGTGGTGGATGGCGACCTGAGCCTGGCGCAAGGCGGCGACCCGCGCGCGGCGGAGCGCACATTCCAGCTCATGCAGCAGGTTATCGGCCGGGCCGGGCGCGAAGACAGCGGCGGCGTCGGCCTGATCCAGACCCATGCCCCGGATCACCCGGTCATGCGCGCGCTGATCTCCGGGGACCGCGATACCTTCCTGGCGCGTGAAATTGCCGCACGCGGGGAGGCCGGGCTGCCCCCCTTCGGCCGGCTCGCGGCGATCATCGTCTCAGCCGGCGCGAAACCGGAGGCCGAGCGCTATGCGCAGGCGCTCGCTCGCGCCGCGCCGGCCGCGCCGCGCATCACGGTGATGGGGCCGGCGGAGGCGCCGCTTGCCCTCATTCGCGGCCGCTATCGTTACCGGCTGCTCGTCAAGGCGCCGCGCGAGGTCGATTTGCAGGGTTTCCTGCGGCTATGGATGGACCGTGCGCCAGCCGAGAAGGGTAGCGTGCGCGTCGTCATCGACGTCGATCCCTACAGCTTCTTGTGAGCGCGGTTCGCCGAGCTTGCGCCTCGCCCTTCACCTTCGCGCACGCTTCTATCGTCTTGGCGCGCGCAGCGTATTGCAAGGGCCGCAAAGCCTGTGATAGATCACCTTCAACTTCTGCAAGGACGCGTCTTGCACGCGATGCCGCTCGGCTGTTTCAGGTCAAGCAAGTCAAAAATGGCACGCGCGCAGCGGGGCGTCCAACTCCTCCAGCACATTCCGGGAGCGGCGCGTGCAAGATAACTCGATGGCTAGTGGCGGAATGAGCGTGACCGGCGTCGCGGGGCGTTACGCCACAGCGCTATTCGAACTCGCCCTGGAACAGGACAAGTTGAAAGAAGTCGAAGCGCAGCTTGCGGATTTTCAGGAGATGCTTGACACGAGCGAAGATCTCCGCCGGCTGGCACACAGCCCCGCCTTTTCGATGGACCAGCAGGCCAAGGCGGTGCGGGTGATCGCCGATGCGGCTGGCACCTCGGGTCTGACCAAGAATTTCCTCGAACTGCTTGTCGAAAAGCGCAGGCTCTCCACGGTTTCGGGCATTATCCGCGCGTTTCACACGCTGGCGGCGCGCCACCGCGGGGAAGTCGAGGCCGAAGTCATCACAGCCGTGCCCCTGAGCGATGATCAAACGGAAACGCTGCGCCAGGCGCTACGCGACTTCGCTGGGCAAGATGTGAGCATGAATATCCGCGTGGATGCTTCGATCCTCGGCGGGTTGATCGTGAAGATCGGCAGCCAGATGATCGACAATTCGCTGCGCACCAAACTCAACCGTCTCAGACACGTCATGAAAGAGGTAGGCTGATGGAAATCCGGGCCTCGGAAATTTCCTCGATACTGAAGGAACAGATCAAAAACTTCGGCCAGGAAGCCGAGGTCGCGGAAATCGGCCAGGTGCTATCCGTCGGTGACGGTATCGCGCGCGTCTACGGCCTCGACAACGTCCAGGCGGGCGAGATGGTCGAGTTCGAGAACGGCGTGCGCGGCATGGCGCTGAACCTTGAGGTCGACAATGTCGGCATCGTGATCTTCGGCGAAGACCGCGACATCAAGGAAGGCGACACGGTCAAGCGCACCGGCGACATCGTGGAGGTACCGGTTGGCAAGGGGCTGCTGGGCCGCGTAGTCGACGCGCTTGGCAACCCGATCGACGGCAAGGGCCCGATCGAGGCCGCCGAATACCGCCGCGCGGACGTGAAAGCGCCCGGCATCATCCCGCGCAAGTCGGTGCATGAGCCGATGCAGACCGGCATCAAGGCGATCGACGCCCTCATCCCGATCGGCCGTGGCCAGCGTGAGCTGATCATCGGCGACCGCCAGACCGGCAAAACGGCCGTCGCGCTCGACGCGATCCTGAACCAACGGCAGATCAACCAGGGCGACGACGAGAGCAAGAAGCTGTACTGCGTGTATGTCGCGGTCGGCCAGAAGCGCTCGACGGTGGCGCAATTCGTGAAGAATCTGGAAGAGCGCGGCGCGCTGGAATACTCCATCATTGTCGCCGCGACGGCCTCCGAGCCAGCCCCGATGCAGTATCTCGCGCCATATGCCGGCTGCGCGATGGCCGAGTATTTCCGCGATAACGGCATGCATTCGCTGATTGTCTATGACGACCTGTCGAAGCAGGCGACCGCCTATCGCCAGATGTCGCTGCTGCTGCGCCGCCCGCCGGGCCGCGAGGCATATCCAGGCGACGTGTTCTACCTGCACAGCCGCCTGCTGGAGCGCGCTGCAAAGCTGAACGAGGATCACGGCGCCGGCTCGCAGACCGCGCTGCCGATCGTCGAGACCCAGGCCAACGACGTGTCGGCCTACATTCCGACTAACGTGATTTCGATTACTGACGGGCAGATCTTCCTGGAGACTGACCTTTTCTATCAGGGCATCCGCCCGGCGGTGAACGTCGGCTTGTCGGTGTCGCGCGTCGGTTCGTCCGCGCAGATCAAGGCGATGAAACAGGTGGCTGGCGCGATCAAGGGTGAATTGGCCCAGTACCGCGAGATGGCGGCATTCGCGCAGTTCGGCTCCGATCTCGACGCGGCGACACAGCGCCTGCTGGCCCGCGGCGCGCGCCTGACCGAGCTTCTCAAGCAGCGGCAGTTCTCTCCGCTGCAGGTGGAAGAGCAGGTCGTGGTGATCTTCGCTGGCACACGCGGTTATCTCGATCCGCTGCCGGTTGCCTCGGTGGGCCGCTTCGAGGAGGAGTTGCTGCGCCACATGCATGGCGAGCACAGCGACATCCTTGAGAAGATCCGCACCGAGGGCAAGCTGTCCGACGAGTTGGAGGCGAAGCTGAAGGGCGCGGTGGACAAGTTCGCCGAGCATTTCTCCGCATAGCCGCCAGCGCGCCTGAGAAGCCAACCGAGGATCGGGAGACCCCATGGCCAGCCTGAAGGACATGCGCAATCGGATCTCTAGCGTCAAGGCGACGCAGAAGATCACGAAAGCGATGCAAATGGTGGCGGCGGCGAAGTTGCGCAAAGCCCAGGACGCGGCAAACGCCGCGCGGCCCTACGCCGAGAAGATGGACGAGGTGCTGGCCAAGCTGAACGCGCGAATCATTCGCGACGCCATGGCCCCGCCGCTTTTGGTCGGCACGGGCAAGGACGATGTCCACCTGATCATCGTCGCGACGGCCGAGCGCGGTTTGTGCGGCGCGTTTAACGCCAACATCGTGAAGAAGGCGCGCGAGATCGCCCGGCCACTGATTGCCGAGGGCAAGGAGGTCAAGTTCCTGTGCATCGGCAGCAAGGGCTATGACATGCTCAGGCGCGATCACAAGTCCCGCATCATTGATGTCGTGGACATGAAAGACGTCAAGAATGTCGGCTTCGACGATGCGAATGGCGTCGCTCGGCGCATTATTGGCATGTTCGAGCAGGGCGAGTTCGACGTCTGCACGCTGGTGTTTTCTGAATTCGTGAATACGCTAACTCAGCGGCCGACGCGGCTCCAGCTAATCCCGGCCAGCTTGCCTGAGGCGGAAGAAGAGACGCCGGACGCCGCGCAACCCCAGGCGGAATACGAGTTCGAGCCGGATGAAGAGGATATCCTGCGCGAACTGCTGCCGCGCAATGTCGCGACGCAAATATTCCGTGCGCTACTGGAAAACGCTGCTGGCGAGCAGGGCGCGCGGATGACCGCGATGGATAACGCCACGCGCAACGCCGGCGACCTGATCGAAAACCTGACGCTGACCTACAACCGCATGCGCCAGGACCAGATTACCAAGGAACTGATCGAAATCGTCTCCGGCGCGGAAGCCATCTCCTCGTAGCCGGACACGCGAAACAGGGAAATAGAAGCCATGGCTAGCGACAAGAATATCGGCCGCATTCGCCAGGTGACTGGCGCGGTCGTCGACGTCCAATTCGGCGAGAAGCTGCCGGAAATCCTGAGTGCGCTGGAAGTCGACAATCACGGCAACCGGCTGGTGCTGGAGGTCTCGCAGCACCTGGGCGAGAACACGGTGCGCTGCATCGCGATGGACGCCACCGAAGGTCTGGTGCGCGGCCAGGAGGTCGTGGATACCGGGCAGGCGATCGCGGTGCCGGTGGGCGATGGAACGCTTGGGCGCATCATGAACGTGATCGGTGAGCCGATCGATGAGGCCGGCGAAATCCAGTTCTCAGAGATGCGCCCGATCCACGCGTCCGCGCCGGAGTTCATCGAACAGTCGACCGAAAGCGAAGTTCTCAAGACCGGCATCAAGGTCGTGGACCTGCTCGCGCCTTACGCCAGAGGCGGCAAGATCGGATTGTTTGGCGGCGCGGGCGTCGGCAAGACAGTGCTGATCCAGGAGTTGATCAACAACATCGCCATGGCGCATGGCGGCTACTCGGTTTTCGCCGGCGTGGGCGAGCGCACCCGTGAGGGCAACGACCTTTACTGGGAAATGATCGAGTCCG
>CAZNGB010000154.1:0-4932 GCA_964572465.1 uncultured Hyphomicrobiaceae bacterium | reverse complement strand
TCTTCGAGCAACCACGCATTCTCGCTCAGCCGGCGCGCCGGGTCGCCAAGGCCCATATCGCGGTATTCGTCGCGGAAGGTGAGCAGACAGGCCGGCTCCAGCCCGATAACTGGCACGCCGCGCTCGACGAACCGCGCCGCCGTCTGCACCGTGCGCCGCGCCTCGGCCCGGGCCTCGTCCACCAGCCCGCTGGCCAGAAAGGTTCGCCCGCAGCACAGCGGCCGCGTGTCGCCCGCGCGCAGGATGTGAACGCGCCGTCCGGCGGCTGTCAGCACCTCGACGGCTGCGCGCAGGTTTCCCGGCTCGAACCAGGTGTTGAAGGTGTCGGCGAATAGCGCGACCTCCGGCCCGTCCTCTGGCCCCGCCGGTTCATGGGCAAGGAACGGACGCGCGCTCCACTGGGGCAACCGCCTATGTGCGGAAACGCCCAGCGCCATGTCCGATAGCGTCGCGAGCGCAGGCACGAAATCCCTCGCATTCAGCGCCCACCATAGGTGACGGGCATAAGGCGCATAGCGCGGCAGATAGGCGGTCAGCCGCTCGCGAAGGGGCAACCCATGGCGTTCTCGCGTGGCGCTGAGCACTTCGATTTTCATTTTGGCGATATCTATGCTGGCCGGGCACTCGCTCTTGCAAGCCTTGCATGACACGCAGAGCTTCATCGTATCCGCCATTTCCGGCGCGCTTAGCGCATCCGCGCCAAGCTGGCCGGAGATCGCGAGCCGCAGCGTATTGGCGCGCCCGCGCGGGCTGTCGCGCTCGTTGCGAGTTACGCGGTAGGAGGGGCACATGGCGCCGCCCTCCAACTTGCGGCAGGCGCCGTTGCCGTCGCATGCCTCGGCCGCCATCTGCAGGCCGCCGGACCACCCAAGCGCGGTTTCGACCGGCGGCACGCGATAATCCGGGCGGTAACGAAACAGCATTCGGTCGTCCATGCGCGGTGCGCCGGTGATCTTGCCGGGGTTGAGACGCCCGTCTGGGTCGAACAGCGCCTTGATTTCGCGGAACACGCGCGCGGCCTTGCGCCCGAACATGGCCGTGTGAAACTCCGAGCGCGCCAGACCGTCGCCGTGGCCCGCCGAATGGGTTCCGCCATAGCGGCGCACCAGCGCGAAAGTCTCGTCTGCCAGTCGGCGCATTGTCTTCACGTCCGGCGCGAGCTTCAAATTCAGCATCGGGCGCAGCTGAAGACAGCCCGCGCCGATGTGACCATACAGGCCGGTCTGGATGCCGCGATGCGCCAGCAGCGCGCTGAGATCTTCGGCGTAGTCCGCCAGATGGTCGAGCGGCACCGCGCAATCATCGATGAAGGAGACCGGCTGGCGCGCGTCGGTCTGCGCCATCGCCAGGCTGAGCGCGCGTTCGCGTACATGCCAGATCGCGCTTTGCACCTCAGCCCCTACGGCCTCAACGACGGCATGGCGGTGGCCCAGGTCGGCCATCAGCTCGTCCAGTTCCTTGAGCTTGCGGATATTCTCGATGCGCACATCGCCGATGAACTCCACCAGCAGGATCGCGCCCGGCTCGCCGCGAATGAAACGCCGCAGGATGGGCGCGATCTGCGGATCGCTGGCGGCTGTCTCCAACAGCGCGTGATCGAGCAGTTCGATGGCCGCCGGGCCCAGCCGAACCAGCGCCGCCGCCGCGTCCATCGCCGCGCGCAGCTCGGGGAAATGGCACACACCAAGCACGCGGTTCTTCGGCAGCGGCGCCAGCTTCAACTCGATCCGCTTCGACAGCGCCAGCGTTCCTTCTGAGCCGACCAGCAGCTCCGCCATGTTGTGCGGTTGGCGGTCAGGCAACAGCGCGTCGAGATTGTAGCCCGCCGTGCGGCTCGGCAGCGCTGGGAACACGCGCTGGATCATCTCTTCGTGCTGCTCGCCCATTTCCAACAGCGTGAGCAACACGTTATCGAACGCGCCCGGGGCTTCAGGGTCGGGGAAATCCTCAGGTAACGCCGCGAATACGGCCTGTGCGCCGTCTGCGAGGATTGCGTCGATCGCCAGCACGTTCTCGCGCATTCCGCCATAGGCAAGCGCGCGCGCGCCGCTTGCGCCGATCCCGGTCATCCCGCCTATTGTTGCGCTGCTTGGGTTGGCGATATCGACCGGGAACCAGACGCCCTCGGGCGCGAGCTGGCGGTTGAGCGCCTCCGGCGTAATGCCCGGCTGCACGGCGCAGGTCATCGCGCTGAGATCATGAAACAGCAGTTTGTTAAGATATTTCGAGCAATCGATGACCAGCCCTTCGCTGACCGTCTGACCGGCCGTTGCGGTGCCCGCGCCGCGCACGGTCACGGCCACATGTTCTTCCGCCGCAATCGCGGCGATCGCCAGCAGGTCGCGTTCGGTGCGCGGTGCGACCACGCCGAGCGGAAACGCTTGATAGATAGATGCGTCGGTGGCGTATCGCCCACGATCGAACGGCGCGAACAGCACGTCTCCCGCGATCTCTGCGCGCAGCCGATCGGCGAGCCGGCTCCGCGCGGCATCATTCAATAATGGCGGCATCTGTTGTAGGGTCGGTCCTGCGCAAGATCTAAGCGCGCGGTTGCGGTACAAGCTCGCCCGCTGGTTACACAATCACGCGCGCGGTTGATCAAGCGATCCTTGAATATCCAAAAGGCCCCGTCGCGAATGACCTTGTATCGCAGCGAACACGAGCTTCCAACCTGGGACGAGATCACGGCGTTCATGGGCGAGCCGGACGCGCATGGGGGGCAGCCCGAAACGGTCGACCGCATCGAGACCCATATCTCGCTGATTTTCCTGGCCGGTGATACCGCGTACAAGATCAAGAAGCCGGTGGTCTTTCCTTTTCTCGACTACTCCACAGCGCAAGCGCGCCGTCGGGCCTGTATCAACGAGGTGCAGCTGAACCGGCGCACTGCACCAAACCTCTATCTCGGGGTGGTCCCGATCACCTATGACAAGGCGCGCGGCCTGGAGATCGGCGGCAGCGGCGAGGTGGTCGAGTGGGCTGTCAGGATGCGCCGCTTCCCTGAAGGCGCGCTTTACTCCGAGCTGGCGGCTGCTGGCCATCTTGGGCACGAAGACTATGATGAACTCGCGCGCGCGGTCCACACCTTTCATCAGGAGGCAGCACGACGCATCGAACCAGGCAGGCCGTTAGCGGCGCTTGCCGAGCTGATCGCGCAGAACGACGCGGCGTTCGCGGAATATCCGAATCTTTTTCCACCGCAGAGCGTTCGCGCGCTGCGCACGGGGCTGGATGCGCTGCTGTCGGAGCTGACGCCGCTTTTGGAGCAGCGTACGCGCGGCGGCTTTGTGCGCCATTGCCACGGCGATCTGCATCTGCGCAACGTCGTGCGGATAGACGGGCATCCCGTGCTATTCGACGCGGTGGAGTTTGATGACGCGATCGCCACGGTGGATGTCATGGATGACCTGGCCTTCCTGATCATGGACCTGATAGCCCGTGATGCGCTGCAAGGCGCGAATGTTGTGCTTAACGCCTATTTGTCCGGCGATGCTGACATGCGCAACCTTGAGGGGCTGGCCGCGTTGCCGATATACTTGGCGACGCGCGCGTGCATCCGGGCGAAGGCCGAAGCTTATCAGGCGCAGAACGATGAGGCGCGGCGGTATTTCGCGCTGGCGCAGCGGTTCATGGACCGGGCAGCTCCGGCGCTGGTCGCGCTCGGCGGCCTGTCGGGCACGGGCAAATCGACCTTGGCGCGCGGTATCGCACCTGAAATCGGCGCGGCGCCCGGCGCGGTCGTCCTGCGCAGTGATGTCGAGCGCAAGCGGCTGTTCGGCGCCAGCGAAACGCAGCGGCTACCTGAGGGCGCCTATTCCGCGCAGGTGACGCGCACGGTCTATCGCACCTTGACCAAGAAGGCCCGCGCCGCCTTGCGCGCTGGGCACAGCGTCGTCTTGGATGCAGTGCATGCCCAGCCGTTCGAGCGCGAGGAAACACGCGCCACTGCTGAACAGACGGGCGCGGAATTTGTGGGCATATGGCTGGCTGCGGCGGAGGAGACGTTGGTCGAGCGGGTCGAATCGCGCAAGGCTGACGCCTCCGATGCAGATGCGGCAGTGGTGCGCAAGCAGTTGGGCTTCGACCCGGGAGATATCGCCTGGACACGGGTTGACGCCTCGGGCTCACCGGATGAGGTGCGGATGAGGGTCGAACACATACTGCGAGCACCCAATTTACGTGATTCGTGAAATGGACGCCATTGTTGCCGCGTCTTGCGTGATGTGGAATAAATCGGTGCAACGAGATGCGGGCGCGTCCCGGATTGTCGTAACCGCGCGCAACTGGGCTATTGGGAGAGCCGGTTAATGGTCAAAGAACGGGACATGGACAAGCAAAAGGCGCTGGATGCCGCGCTGAGCCAGATCGAGCGCAGCTATGGCAAGGGCTCCATCATGCGGCTTGGCAAGAATGAGCAGGTGGTCGAGGTCGAAACGGTGCCGACCGGCTCGCTCGGGCTCGACATTGCGCTCGGCGTGGGTGGGCTGCCGCGCGGTCGGGTGATCGAGATTTTTGGCCCGGAATCCTCGGGCAAGACCACGCTCGCGCTGCATGTTGTGGCCGAGGCGCAGAAACTCGGCGGGGTCTGCGGCTTCGTCGATGCCGAGCACGCGCTTGATCCGGTCTATGCGCGCAAGCTGGGCGTGGCGCTTGATGATCTGCTGATCTCGCAACCCGACACCGGCGAGCAGGCGCTGGAGATTACCGACACGCTGGTGCGCTCGGGCGCGCTGGATGTGCTGGTGGTGGATTCCGTTGCGGCGCTGACGCCCAAGGCCGAACTCGAAGGCGAGATGGGCGATTCCCTTCCAGGCCTTCAAGCGCGCCTGATGAGCCAGGCGCTGCGCAAGCTGACCGGCTCGATCTCGCGCTCGCATACCATGGTGATCTTCATCAACCAGATCCGCATGAAGATCGGCGTGATGTTCGGCA
>CAZNGB010000153.1:0-4971 GCA_964572465.1 uncultured Hyphomicrobiaceae bacterium | reverse complement strand
CAGCCAGTACGGCACCACCCAGCCGAACAGGAACAGCACCCGCCGCGAAGCGCGCCTGCGCCACATCCAGATCACCGCGCCAGCGGTTGCGATCAGCGCGCCCGGCCAGAACGTCCACCAGAAGGCGATGAAGTATGAGCCCGGCGGACCCCAATGGTCCTCCTGCGCTTGCTTGACTTTCGAGGCGAAGTCTTCACCCAGCGAGAGCGCATAGAACTCCCCGTTCGAAATCACGCCGATGGCGATGAACCACGGCAGGACGAGCAGCATCAACAGCGGCACGCCCCAGGCGAGATGCATCCGGCCCAGCCAGTCGCGCTGGCGGTCGAAGATGAGCAGCGCTGCCAAAGTCAGCGCGGTAATAAGCGGCGCGACAGGCCCTTTGATGAGGATGCCGGCCGCAAGCGAGACCCAGAACAGCGCCGCCAGCCCGACCGTTTCCGCGCGCGGCTGCCGGAACAGATAAAGCCTTAAAAGCGCCCCTTGGGTCAGCACCACGCATAAGATCAGTACCGCATCGGTCTTGGCGATACGCGCCTCGATCGCCATGCCAACGCACGCCGCGAACAGCGCCGCGCCGATCAGCGCCGCGCGCCGCCCGAAAACCGGCCGCCCCGCCCACCAGGTCGCCAGCACCGCAAGGATCGCGCCGAGCAGCGAGGGAATGCGATATGTCCAGATGTGCCGGTCCTGCATGTCACCGAATACGGCCGTGCTCGCGGCCTGCAGCCAGTAGATGCCGATCGGCTTCTTGTAGCGCGGCTCCTCCTGCAAGCGGATATCGATGAGATCGCCGGTCTCCAGCATCTGCGTGCTCGCTTGAGAATAGCGTCCCTCGTCGCGGTCGGTGACGGGCAAGGTGCTGAAGCCCGGCAAGTACAGGGCGAGGCAGAGCAGCAGGAGCGCTGCCATGGCGCGCATGGGCCGCGCGCTGAGCCAGTCAACGGCGCGAGCGGCGGCGTCATCGAAGCGCCCAAGCCAGCCGGACTGTCTGGCAACATCGCCTTCAAAAGTCGTCGTGCTTTGCAAGATGTCGGCTCCTGAATCGAGCGGCGCGCAGGCGTTGGCGGGATTTATGTTGTGAGCGATACACCACCGCGTCGCGGATCGCCAGCACCTTGCAGCAGCCCGTCAGCATGCCGCGTGGCAACGTGAACGCCGCCGAAGAACAGGTTGCGCTCAGGCCACGGCTGGGCGTGTGGGAAGGCGGCGAGCAGCGCGTCGCGGTCCGCCGGATCGAGCAGGTCTTCGAAGCTGACTGTACCGCATTTCTCGACATGCAGCCTGGGCGCGGCAACCGCCTCATCGATCGCCATGCCCCGGTCGATCAGGTTCAGCGCGACCTGGAAGATCGCCGAGCGGATGCGGTTCGACCCGCCTGTGCCCAGCGCCGTCAGCCCGCCGTCCGGCCCGGTGATGATCGTCGGCGCCATCATGCTCGACAGCCGCGTGTCCGGCGTCCAGGCGTGGAAGCCGCCGGGATGAAGGTCCTCTTCGCCGAGCATGTTGTTCAGCATGAAGCCGCAGCCCTCCACGATATGCCCGTTGCCCTCCCCGTTGGAGATGCTCACGCTGGCGGCGTTGCCCTCGCCGTCGATGACGCTGATATGCGTCGTGCCGCGATAGGCCGGCGGGTGTCCGGCGAGCACTGCGATCTCGGTAGCAATCGTCTCGGGCGCGACATCCTCGCCCAGCCCGTCCAGAAAACCGTCGCGCACCGCGTTCACGCGCTCCATGATCTGGGCGAGCATGGCCGCGCCGGGCGCCGGCGGATCCTGCTGCGCGAAGGCGAGCGCCAGCGCGATCAACGGCCCGCTTGCCGCCGGCGCGGGGTTCAGCGACAGCCGGTGCGCGCGATGCGTCCAGGTGAGCGGCCTGCGCCGCGCGACCTGATAGCCGCGCAAATCGTCGATGGTCAGATGCCCGCCATGATGGCGCGACTGCGCGACGATCGCCTGCCCGGCTCTGCCTTCCACGAAATAGTCCGGCCCTTCCGCAGCCAGCGCCTCATAGGTCGCGGCCAGGTTCGGGTTCGCATGGACATCGCCCGTTTCAGGAAGCGACCCTTTCGGCGCGAACAAATCCCGCGAAGGCTGGGTCGCCTGAATGATCGGCGCAACAATGTTGTAGATGTAGGCGTGGATCGGTTCGGTCTTGACGCCTTCGCGCGCGGCCCGGATGGCCGGTGCGGCGACCTTGCTCATCGGCAGGCGGCCCAAATCGCTGTGCACGGCGAACAGCCCGGGCACGAAGCCAGGCGTCGCGCTTGCCCCCGCGCCGATATGGAACTCCTGCGTCGCAGGGCCGAAATCCGCGTGGATCGCCTTGAACTCGATCTCGTCGGGCGCGCGTCTGTGCTTTGGCGTGTGGGCGAAGAAGTCATAGAGCATCGCCTCGCCGTCCTGGGTCTGCGCCATCAGGAAACCGCCCCCGCCGGGCGAGGCCAGCACCGGCTCGCAAACGCACGCCGTCATCATCGCCGCGCAGGCCGCATCGAACGCATTGCCGCCCTCGGCCATCACTTCGGTCGCCGCCCGCGCCGTGACCGCGTGTCCCGCTGCTGCTACGCCTTTGACCATAAGCTCATCCTGCTTGAACGCGCTGATATCGCCCCGGCTTACAGCTTTCCCCGCCCGACGCCAAGCGCGGTGGCGATATGAAGACGGATTGTCTAGTCTTCCTCAAAAGAACGCGCCTCATGCACGAACAGACAAGCCGCTGCCGGAGGGAAATCCCAATGTCCAACGACGCATCCGACGATCTGAAATCCGGCGCGCTGTATTATCACCGCTACCCCCAGCCGGGCAAAATCGAGATCACCCCGACAAAGCCGCTCGGCAACCAGCGAGACCTGGCGCTGGCCTATTCGCCGGGCGTTGCGGCCCCTTGCGAGGCGATCGTAGAAGACCCGGAAGAGGTCGACAATCTGACCTCGCGCAGCAATCTCGTCGCGGTGCTGACCAACGGGACAGCCGTGCTGGGATTAGGCAATATCGGCCCGCTCGCATCCAAGCCGGTGATGGAGGGCAAGGCGGTGCTGTTCAAGAAATTCGCCGGCATCGACGTGTTCGATCTGGAGGTGAAAGCCGACGACCCGGACACCTTCTGCGCGGTCGCCTCGGCCCTGGAGCCGACCTTTGGCGGCATCAATCTGGAGGATATCAAGGCGCCGGAATGCTTCGAGATCGAGGAGCGGCTCACCGCGCGCATGAACATCCCGGTGTTGCATGATGATCAGCACGGCACTGCGATCATCGTCGCCGCCGCCGTCCAGAACGGCCTGTCCATCGCGGGCAAGCGCATCGAGGATGTGAAGATCGTCACGGCTGGCGCGGGCGCGGCGGCGCTGGCTTGCCTGAACATGCTGCTGCTGCTCGGCGCGCGGCGTGAGAACATCTGGGTCACGGATATCGACGGCGTGGTGCATACCGGGCGCGCCGAAAGCATGGACCGCTGGAAGGCGAAGTTCGCGAGGGAAACGGCGCATCGCACGCTTGCTGATGTGCTGCCCGGCGCGGATGTTTTCCTCGGTCTGTCGGCAGGCGGCGTGCTGAAGCCCGAGATGCTGCAACATATGGCCGAGCGGCCGCTGGTATTGGCGCTTGCCAACCCGATCCCGGAGATCATGCCGGATATGGCGAAGGAGACGCGCCCCGATGTCATGATCTGCACGGGCCGGTCCGACTTCCCGAACCAGGTGAATAATGTCCTATGCTTCCCCTACCTGTTTCGCGGCGCGCTCGACGTTGGGGCGACGCAGATTAACGACGCGATGAAGCTCGCCGCGGTCAAGGCCATCGCTGTTCTGGCGCGCGAGCCATCCTCTGATGTCGCCGCCCGCGCCTACGGCGGGCAGACAATGCTGTTCGGCCCGGAGTTCCTGATCCCGACGCCTTTCGACCCCCGCCTGATCCTGCGCATCGCGCCTGCGGTGGCGCGCGCGGCGATGGACAGCGGCGTGGCGCGCAGGCCGATCGCCGATTTCGACGCCTACAACGACAGGCTCAACCGCTTCGTGTTCCGCTCCGGCCTCATCATGAAGCCGCTGTTCACCCAGGCGCGCACGGCGACCAAGCGGATCATTTATGCCGAGGGTGAAGACGAGCGCGTGCTGCGCGCCGCTCAGGTGGCGATCGAGGAGGGGCTTGCGCAGCCGGTCCTCGTGGGGCGGCCGGATGTCGTGCGAATGCGGCTCGACCGCTATGGCCTGTCCATAGCGCCTGGCAAGGATTTCGAGTTGATCAACCCGCAGGACGACCCGCGCTATCGCGATTATGTCGATACTTATCTTAACCGGACCTGGCGGCGCGGCGTCACGCCTGATCGCGCGCGAACGGTGGTGCGGACCAGCCAGACCGCGATCGCTGCGCTTGCGGTGGTCCGTGGCGAGGCGGACGCGATGATTTGCGGTCTGGAAGGCCGGTTCGACGCGCATCTGGCGCATGTGCGGGACATTATCGGCGTCGCGCCGGGCGTGCGCGACTTCTCCGCCCTGAGCCTGGTCATCATGTCAAACGGCGCGTATTTCCTGGCTGATACGCATGTCTCTACCGACCCTTCAGCCGACGAGATCGCGGAGATGGCGATCCTGTCCGCCCAGCAGGTCTGCCGTTTCGGGATGACGCCGAAAATCGCGCTGCTCTCGCACAGCGCCTTTGGCAGCCGCGACACACCCAGCGCGGTGAAGATGCGCGAGGCCGTCAACATCATCCGTCAGAAGGCGCCGGAACTGGAGGTTGAGGGCGAAATGCATGGCGACGCGGCATTGGATGAGGCCTACCGCAACCGCGTTTACCCGCTCTCGACGCTAACCGGCGAGGCGAACATGCTCATCATGCCGAACCTCGACGCGGCGAACATCGTGTTTCACCTGCTGAAGACTGTCAGCAACGCGCTTCCTGTCGGTCCGATCCTGCTGGGCGCGGCGAGGCCGGCGCACATCCTGACGCCTTCCGTGACGGCGCGCGGCGT
>CAZNGB010000152.1:0-4979 GCA_964572465.1 uncultured Hyphomicrobiaceae bacterium | reverse complement strand
GGCGCGCGGCGAGGCAGAGATGAGCACGCCGGACTTCATGAAGCTGGTGCGCCAGAAGGCCGGCGATCTCGACATCTCGATGGATATGCTCAAGCGCCCGGTTAACTCCGGCTTCTCGGGCGGCGAAAAGAAGCGCTTTGAAATCCTGCAAATGTCGCTGCTGGAGCCGGGCCTGTGCGTTTTGGATGAGACCGATTCGGGGCTCGACATCGACGCAGTGCGGATTGTGTCCGAAGGCGTGAACAAGCTGCGCGATCAGGACCGTGCGATCCTGGCGATCACGCACTATCAGCGCTTGCTGGATTACATCGTGCCCGATCACGTCCATGTGCTCATCAATGGGCGGATTGCGCGTTCGGGCGACAAGAGCCTGGCGCTGGAGCTGGAGAAATCCGGCTATGCCGCTTATGGCGAACAGGCCGCGTGATGGAGGCCGCAATGAATATCGAAACGCCTGTTCAGGTGAGGGACGATCACTCGCCAGCCGAGGCTGACATCCTGCGGTCGTTCGAGACGCAGTTGGCGGCGGAAAGCGATGGCCGGCTGCGCGGCCTTCGCGAAAGCGCGATCGCGGCGTTTGCCCGCGCCGGCCTGCCGCATCGCCGCGTGGAGGAGTGGAAGTACACCGACCTGCGCGCGAAGATGCGTGAGGCATTCGCGCCTGCATCCCGCGCGGAAGCGAGCGAGGCGGAAATCCTGCGGGCTATCGGGCATTTCGGTGCGCTCGACGCGCATGTCGTGGTGTTCGTAAACGGCTACCACCAGCCGATGCCCGCCGTAGATGCGCCGAACGTGCAGGTGATGAGCCTTGACCAGGCGCTCGAGATCGCGCCGCAGTGGTTTGACGCCACATTCGGGCAAGTCAACCCGCAGGAAGCCGAGCCGGTCGCGAGCCTCGCCACTGCCTTCATGAGTGATGGCGCGGTGATCCGCATCACGGCACCGGCGAATGGTGTTGCGGCCAAGCCAATCCATCTGGTGAACCTGACCACAGGCGATCAGCCGGGACGCGTGGCGACGCGCAACCTGATCCGGGTGGAAGCAGGCGCGCAAGCCACCGTGATCGAGCACTACGCCAGCTTGAACGATACTCCGTTCCACACTTTCACGATGACGGAGGTTCTGGCCGAGGAGGGCGCGCGGATCGAGCATGTGAAGGTGCAGGACGAGAACACCGCCTCAACGCATCTGGCAAGCTGGAACCTGCGACTGGCTGCCGGCGTAAATTACCGTGCGACGCACCTGAACGTTGGCAGCGAATTGACCCGGAACCAGGTCTTCCTGCGCTACGCCGGCGAAGGCACGATGGCCGCCGTCAACGGTGTTTGCCTCGGGCGTGGCGCGCAGCACTTCGATACGACAATGGTGATCGAACATGCGGTGCCGCATTGCGTAAGTCGTGAGCTTGTGAAGTCCGTGCTGGATGACAAGGCACGGTCGGTTTTCCAGGCCAAGGTGCATGTGCACCCCGGCGCGCAGAAGACCGATGGCAAGCAGATGGCGAACGCGCTGCTGCTCTCGGACGAGGCGGAGTTCGATTCCAAGCCGGAGTTGGAGATCTACGCCGATGACGTCGTGTGCGGCCACGGCTCGACCTCGGGGCAGCTCGATGAGGAGGCGATGTTCTACCTGTTGTCGCGCGGCGTCCCGCAGACCGAAGCCCGGGCGCTGCTGATCGCCGCTTTCGTCGATGAAGTGTTCGACGACCTTGAGGATGAGGCGCTGAAAGAGGCGCTGAGCGCGCGCACCGCGGACTGGCTGCGCCATTCAGTGGATGCGCGTGTATAAAGAGTTAGGAAAGCCGAATTGATGGACCAGGCGAATATGCTGCGGGCAGACGAGGCAATGCCGGAGACGGCCGGGCCGCTCGACCCGGTGAAGATCCGCGAGGATTTCCCGATCCTGGCGCGGGAGGTGCATGGCAAGCCGCTGGTATATCTGGACAACGCCGCCTCAGCGCAAAAGCCGAAAGCGGTGCTGGATGCCATCCAACACGTCTACACGCAGGAATACGCCAACGTTCATCGCGGCTTGCACTATCTCAGCAATGCGGCGACCGACGCCTATGAGAACGCGCGCGCCACCACGGCAAAGTTTCTCAATGCGCCGTCGAGCAACGAGATCATCTTCACCAGCAACGCCACCGCAGCGATAAACCTTGTGGCGCAGTCCTTCTGCGGGATGCGCATTGGCGAGGGCGATGAGATCGTTCTGACCATCATGGAGCACCACTCCAACATCGTGCCGTGGCACTATCACCGCGAGCGTGGCGGCGCGAAGCTCAACTGGGTGCCGGTTGGTGATGATGGGTCCTTCAGCCTTGAGGCGTTCGAGAACGCGCTAAGCCCGCGGACCAAGATGGTCGCGATCACCCATATGTCGAATGTGCTCGGCACAATCGTCCCGGTGAAGGAGGTGACGCGGATCGCGCATGAGCGCGGCATCCCGGTGCTCGTCGATGGCAGCCAGGGCGCGGTGCACTTGCCGGTCGATGTTCAGGACATTGGCTGTGATTTCTACGTGTTTACAGGCCACAAGACCTACGGACCGTCCGGGGTCGGCGTGCTCTACGGCAAGCGCGAGCACCTCGAAGCGATGCCGCCGTTTATGGGCGGCGGCGAGATGATCGAGTCGGTTGGGACCGATTACGTCACCTATGGCGTGCCGCCCTACAAGTTTGAGGCGGGCACGCCGCCGATCGCACAGGTCATCGGGCTGGGCGCAGCGCTGGAGTACATGATGGCGCTGGGGCGCGAGCGTATTGCCGCGCATGAGGCACGCTTGGGCGCTTATGCGCATGAGCGGCTCAGGGCGATCAACTCGCTGCGGATCATCGGTGAAGCGCCAGGCAAGGGGGCGATCCTGTCGTTCGACATGAAAGACGCGCACGCGCACGACATTGCGACGATCATGGACCGCTCAGGCGTGGCGGTCCGCGCTGGCCACCACTGCGCCGAACCGCTGATGGCGCGCTTTGGCGTGAACGCGACCTGCCGAGCCTCGTTCGCGGTCTACAACACCACCGATGAGGTCGACGCATTGGCCGAAGCCATCAGCCGGGCACAAACGTTTTTCGCGTAAAGGAGCGATAGTCATGGATGATCCGACGAGCGAAACCGCACAGATGCACTCCAGGCCCGCCGATAACCACGAAGCGCCGTGCGACAGTGCTGGCGAGGCTGAATCCGCGATTCCTCAGGAGGAGTTGGAGCGGATGAGTGCGGATATCATCGCGGCGCTGAAATCGGTCTATGACCCGGAAATCCCGGTGGATATCTACGAACTCGGTCTGATCTACCGCGTCGAGATCGAGGATGATCGCCTGGTCAAGGTCCTCATGACGCTGACGGCACCTGGTTGCCCGGTGGCCGGCGAAATGCCGATATGGGTGCAGAATGCCGTCAGCGCAGTGCCGGGTGTCAGCGGCGCTAAAGTTGATCTCACTTTCGATCCGCCATGGGACATGACCCGCATGTCCGAAGACGCGCAGATGGCGCTGGGGATGTTCTGAATTGGGCGCGCGAGAGCGGTTCTGCTGTTGAATGTCGCCTAACACAATGGGCAGAGCGTCCGACGCGCACGAGCCAAGGCCATTCCGGTGGACCATCTCCAAGCGCGAGCAGCTCGGTGGCCTGCTGGCCGGCGCGCCCCGCGTCAACCTTCACGAGCGCGGGTTTCTAAGCGATTTACGAAAGATGGCTGCGCGCACCGTCGCGCTGGCGGACGATGCCGATCTCGCCTTTATCGGGCGCACGCCGGAAAACCTGTTCGATTATCTAAGCGGTGCTTTTGCGAATTCACCTGATGCGCCGGGTCTGCATCTGGTCCACTTCTCCTTGCGCTCGGCAGGCGAGGGCGGCATCGGGGCAATCGCGCCGAACAGGCTCGCGGGCTTTCTTGCCTATCTCCGGGAAGAAGGTATAGACGCCGCCTCGATCGCCCGCGCGCCGCGCCCACTGGCGCTCGTTGATTTCGTGTCGCGGGGCGGTACGTTGCGGAACCTGATCGCGCTATTGCATTTGCAGGCGGAGCGCGACGGGGTGGACTGGAACGCGGTCCAGCGTAGACTGCGGGTCATCGGGCTGCGCGTGCGCACGCACAATAGCCCGAACACATGGCGCTGGCAGCAGCATCAAGACTGGCTGGAGATGATACCCGACACGATCATCAAGAATGTCTCGGCCCCTGCCGGCGTGATGTATCATCTTGCCAATGATCAGCCGAAGCTGACTGAACCGTTTCATCCGGGGCGATGGGACGACCCGCCTGGACATGCCGTGCCGATGACGACGGAGCGAAGATATGCGCTGCGCCTTGCGGTCAAGCTTTATGAAACCGGGAAAACCCGCGAAGAAAGAACGCGGCTCGCGGCGGAGATCGTGAGACAGCCGCAAATGCGCCAGAGCGCGACGCGGCGCTTGGTCTCGCGGCTGAAAGGTCGATAAGTCGCTTCAAGACAAGATGAGGCGGGCTACGTGACATACCGCTTCAAAATCATTTGCCCGCGTTTGCGACGGGTTGGCAAAGAGCGATGATTACCCCATACTTTTGGTAGCGAAACACGCAAGCATGGACGCGAAACTGATGGCATCTCTCAAGGTTATGAGCCTCACGGACCGCGCGGCCGAGCGCCTGTCAGAAATTGTCGCTGCGAGCGACGAGCCAGTGGCGGCTGTGCGCGTCGGCCTGAAAAAGGGCGGCTGCGCCGGCATGGAATACACCATGGACTATGCCGCCGAGATCGGCCCGATGGATGAAGTGATCGAGGAAAAGGGCGTCAAACTGCTGATCGAGCCTCAGGCTGTGCTGTTCCTGCTCGGGACGCAGATGGACTATCAGGAGAGTAAGCTGTCATCGGGCTTTGTGTTCAACAACCCGAACCAGACCAGCGCCTGTGGCTGCGGCGAATCCGTTGAAATCCAGCCGGCGGAGGCTAGCGAGGGCGCGGATAGCCGCTGATCCGTGCTCCAACGGCGACG
>CAZNGB010000151.1:0-4987 GCA_964572465.1 uncultured Hyphomicrobiaceae bacterium | reverse complement strand
AGATCGGGCAGTCGAGCGGATGGTTGATCAGCAGGAACTCCATCACGCCTTCGCGCGCCTTTTTGACGAGCGGGCTGTCGGTGCGCACCTGGGGCGGGCTGCCGTCGCGGCCTGGGCGCATGTCGTTGACGCTCATGTGGCACGAGGCGATGGGCTTGGGCATACCGACCACCTCGACCAGGCACATCCGGCAATTGCCCGCGATCGACAGGCGCTCGTGATAGCAAAAGCGCGGGATTTCCTCGCCGGCCTCCTCGCAGGCCTGCAATAGGTTGATCCCGTCCTCGACCTCAATTTCGCGATCGTTGATGATCAGTTTTGCCATTCGCTCGCCTTTCAGCGTGTCGGTTACAGCGCGGTTTTACTCGGCAGCGATCCCGGTGGGCTCGGCGCGCCGCGCCACGGCCTCGATCCGGCCTTCGATCTCCCCGCGGAAATGGCGGATCAGCCCCTGGATCGGCCAGGCGGCCGCGTCGCCCAGCGCGCAGATCGTGTGGCCCTCGACCTGTTTCGTCACATCGAGCAACAGGTCGATCTCGCGCTTGGTGGCCTGCCCTTCGATCATGCGGGTCAGCACGCGCCACATCCATCCGGTGCCTTCTCGGCACGGGGTGCACTGACCGCAACTCTCATGCTTATAGAAATAGGCAATGCGCGCGATCGCCGCGACAATGTCGGTCGATTTGTCCATCACGATCACCGCCGCGGTCCCAAGGCCGGACTGCACCTCCTTGAGCGAGTCGAAGTCCATCAGCAGGTCGTCGCACTGCCAGTGCGGCACCAGCGGCACCGAGGAGCCGCCGGGTATCACCGCCAGCAGATTGTCCCAACCGCCGCGCACGCCGCCCGCGTGCCGGTCGATCAACTCGCGCAGCGGTATGCCCATCTCTTCTTCGACCGTACAGGGCTCCTCGACATGCCCGGAAATGCAAAACAGCTTGGTCCCGGTGTTGTTCGGCTGGCCAAGCGAGGCAAACCAGCCGCTGCCGCGTCGTAGAATTTCCGGCACAACCGCGATCGATTCGACGTTGTTTACGGTCGTTGGCGCGCCCCACAGGCCGACATTGGCGGGGAATGGAGGTTTGAGCCGCGGCTGGCCCTTCTTGCCCTCAAGGCTCTCCAGCAGCGCGGTTTCCTCGCCGCAGATATATGCGCCCGCGCCGTGGTGGATGTAGATATCGAAATCCCAGCCGTGATCGTTATTGGGTCCGATCAGGCCAGCCTCGTAAGCCTCGTCGACCGCCGCTTGCAGAACCTCACGTTCGCGGATGTATTCGCCGCGGATATAGATATAGCAGACATGCGCGCCCATCGCGAAGCCGGCCACCACGCACCCTTCGAGGAAGACATGCGGATCGTGGCGCATGATCTCGCGGTCCTTGCAGGTGCCGGGCTCGGATTCATCGGCATTGACGACAAGGTAATGCGGCCGCCCGTCACTCTCCTTGGGCATGAACGACCATTTCATGCCGGTGGGAAAGCCCGCTCCCCCGCGCCCACGCAGGCCAGACGCCTTGACCTCCTCGATGATGCCATCGCGCCCTTTTTCCAGCAGCGCCTTGGTGCCGTCCCACGCGCCGCGCCGGCGCGCATCCGGCAGCCGCCAGTCGTGCAGACCGTAGAGATTGGTGAATATCCGGTCCTTGTCGTCGAGCATACGCTTCCGCGCTCCTTTACATCATTCGCTGGCCTGAGGCCCACGCTCGATGGCGCTACGGTCCTTGAGCGTGGTCAGACCGCTGATCGGCGCGGCCTTCTGACGCTGGACTTGCGGCCCCGGCGTCACCGGATTTCCATCGCGCAGATCGTCCAGGAGCTGGGCGAAACTATCCGGCGTCAGGTCTTCGTAATAATCCGCGTTGATCTGGACCATTGGAGCGTTCACGCACGCGCCAAGGCACTCGACCTCGATCCAGGAGAACAGCCCGTCAGCCGTCACATCGCCCGGCTCGCCGATCCGGTCGCGGCATACCGCCTTCAGGTCTTCCGCCCCGCGCAGCATACACGGCGTCGTGCCGCATAGCTGGACGTGATACTTGCCCACCGGCGACAGATTGAACATCGAGTAAAAGGTCGCGACCTCGTAGGCGCGGATATAAGGCATGTCCAGAAACTCCGCGACATAGCGGATCGCGGGCTCCGGCAACCAGCCATGCTGCTCCTGCGCGCGCCATAAAAGCGGGATCACCGCCGCAGCCTGCCGGCCTTGTGGATACTTCGTTATTTGCTCACGCGCCCAGGCCAGGTTGTCCTCAGTGAAGTCAAAGCTATCTGGCTGGGCGGGGTCGAGACGGCGCACGCTCATTCAATTTCCTCCGAACCGCTCACCGGTCGATCTCGCCGAACACAATGTCAAGCGAACCAAGCACCGCGGACACATCCGGGAGCATGTGCCCCTTGGTCATGAATTCCATGGCCTGCAGATGCGGGTAACCCGGCGCGCGAATCTTGCAGCGATACGGGCGGTTGGTGCCGTCGGCGACGAGATAAACCCCGAACTCGCCCTTGGGCGCTTCAACAGCGGTGTAGACCTCGCCCTCAGGCACATGAAAACCCTCGGTAAACAGCTTGAAATGGTGGATGAGCGCCTCCATCGAGCGCTTCATCTCATCCCGACGCGGGGGCGTTACCTTGTTGTTCGGCGCGAGCACCGGTCCCTGGCCCTCGCCTGATGTCAGCTTGTCGATGCACTGCTTCATGATCCGCACCGACTGGCGCATCTCCTCCATGCGCAGCAGGTAACGGTCGTAGCAGTCGCCGTTATTGCCAACAGGTATGTCGAACTCGAAATCGTTGTAGCATTCATAGGGCTGCGCCCGGCGCAAATCCCACGCACCGCCCGAGCCGCGCACCATCACGCCGGAGAACCCGCGCGCCAGCGCTTCATCGAGCGTGACCACGCCGATATCGACATTGCGTTGCTTGAAGATGCGGTTTTCCGTTAGCAGCCCTTCGATGTCGTCAAGCACCTTCAGAAACGGGTCGCAGAACGCGGCGATGTCGTCGATCAACTCGGGCGGAAGATCCTGATGCACGCCGCCGGGGCGGAAATAGTTGGCGTGCAGCCGCGAGCCGGATGCGCGCTCGTAGAAGATCATCAGCTTCTCGCGCTCCTCGAACCCCCAGAGCGGCGGGGTGAGCGCGCCAACGTCGAGCGCCTGCGTGGTGATGTTGAGAAGATGGCTCAGGATGCGCCCGATCTCGCTGTAGAGCACACGGATGATCTGTCCGCGGATCGGCACTTCGATGTCCAGAAGCTTCTCGATCGCCAGGCAGAAGGCGTGCTCCTGGTTCATCGGCGCGACATAGTCGAGCCGGTCGAAATAGGGGATGGCCTGCAGGTAGGTCTTGTATTCGATCAGCTTCTCGGTGCCACGATGCAAAAGGCCGATATGCGGGTCAACCCGCTCCACGACCTCGCCGTCCAGCTCCAGCACGAGGCGAAGCACACCGTGCGCCGCCGGGTGCTGCGGCCCGAAATTAATCGAGAAATTGCGGACTTCTGCCTCAGCCTCAGCCATTGGCCTCAACCTTTCTCCTGTTCGGGCGCGAACATCTCGAACACCTGCTGTCCGGTCAGTTTGTTCGTCTCATTCGCGAAGTCGTAATAGGCCGGCTTCTCATCAATGAAGATTTCCGTGGTCAAGCGTAAGCCGCTGGCGTCATCCAGCGTGCCAGCGCAGATCACAACATGCGAACCGTCCTGCATCCGCCAGAACAGGTTAGTGCCGCACGTCCGGCAAAACCCGCGCTCGCCCCATTCCGAGGCGCAGTACGCGCCGATTTGCTCCTCATTGTCGAACACTACTGCCCCTTCTGGCTCCACGGCCAGCAGCGGCCCGCTGGTCCAGCGGCGGCACATACTGCAGTGACATGCGCCGATTTCCAGGTTTTTCAAAGCGGCGTGATAGCGCACGGCACCACACAAACACCTGCCCGTTACTTCATGTCCCGAGGCCATTGGGCTCTCCCGCTCGCATCGATCGTCAAGATTTGCCCGTGTTGCCCGATGACGCCTTCTCGTCGCCCGGCAGAATGTATTCCGCGCCTTCCCACGGGCTGATGAAGTCGAAGTCGCGATATTCCTGCTGCAGCTTCACCGGCTCGTAAACCACGCGCTTGAGGTCTTCGTTATAGCGGACCTCAACGAAGCCGGTGAGCGGGAAATCCTTGCGAAGCGGATGGCCTTGGAAGCCGTAGTCGGTCAGGATGCGCCGCAGGTCCGGGTGGCCGGAGAAGAATATGCCGTAAAGGTCGAACGCCTCGCGCTCATACCAGTCGGCGGCGGGGAAAATATGCGTGATACTTGGCACCGGCGTTGTCTCGTCGGTGTCGGTCTTCACGCGGATGCGCTTGTTTTGGCGCGGGCTCAGCAGGTGATACACCACCTCGAAGCGCTTGGCGCGCTCGGGGTAGTCCACGCCGCAAATATCGATCAGGCAGGTGAACTGGCAGCGGACATCATCGCGCAGGAAGGTCATCAGCGAGACGATGTGCTCCCGCGTGGCGCGCATCGTCAGCTCGCCGAGAGCGACATGCCAGCTGTCCACCGCCTCCGCGCGCGCGCCGGCGATATGCTCGCCCAGCTCGTAGAGCGCCTCTTCCTGCGCGGCCGCTGCGGGGGCTTGCGCCATCTGTCGCTCCTAACGGGTGATGGTGCCAGTGCGGCGGATCTTGCGCTGCAGCAGCATGATGCCGTAGACCAACGCCTCTGCGGTCGGCGGGCAGCCGGGCACATAGATATCCACGGGCAGCACACGGTCGCAGCCGCGCACCACTGAATACGAATAGTGGTAGTAACCGCCGCCATTGGCGCAACTGCCCATTGAGATGACATAGCGCGGCTCCGGCATCTGGTCGTAGACCTTGCGGATGGCCGGCGCCATCTTGTTGCACAGCGTGCCCGCCACGATCATCACGTCGGACTGGCGAGGGCTGCCGCGCGGCGCGAAGCCGAACCGCTCGACATCATATCGCGGCATCGACG
>CAZNGB010000150.1:0-4995 GCA_964572465.1 uncultured Hyphomicrobiaceae bacterium | reverse complement strand
TCCGCCGGATCGGCCAGATCAAGGAGCGCGACGAGGTCGTGGGCAACCAGACCCGTGTGAAGGTGGTCAAGAACAAGGTCGCCCCGCCATTCAAACAGGTCGAGTTCGACATCATGTACGGACAGGGCGTGTCCAAAGTCGGCGAGTTGATCGATCTGGGCGTAAAGGCGGGCGTCGTCGAAAAGTCTGGCTCCTGGTACTCCCATGACAGCCAGCGCATTGGCCAGGGCCGGGAAAATGCCAAGACCTTCCTCAAGGATAACCCGGATATCGCGGGCGCAATCGAAACCGCCATCCGCCAGAACGCCGGACTGATCGCCGAGCAAATCCTCGATGAGGGCGGCGAGGATGACGCGCCTTCGAACGGGGACGCGTCGAATGGCGCAGCGCCGGGAGGCGCGAACGGCTCGGGCGCAAATGGCGCCGCCACGGGACGCCGGGCAAAGGCCTGAAGCGCCCGGCCCCGCTTCCACAATCGACACGCCGAAAGGTGAAAACCGCGCCTCCGTGGCGCGGTTGGCTTGTCGCGCCACGCCAGACCGTCTAAATCTCCAGTCAAGCAGCACCGCGCCACGCTTCAGGGCGCAGGCAAGATGGAATAAACGGAAGTCATGGCTCGCGTTAACGATATACGCTCGACATTTCTCGAATTCTTCGCCCGGCGCGAACATGAGATCGTGCCATCCAGCCCGCTTGTGCCGCGCAACGACCCGACCCTGATGTTCGTGAATGCGGGTATGGTGCAGTTCAAGAACGTGTTCACCGGGGCGGAAACGCGGCCGTACAACCGGGCGGTCACCTCGCAGAAATGCGTGCGCGCAGGCGGCAAGCACAACGACCTCGACAATGTCGGCTATACCGCGCGCCACCACACCTTCTTCGAGATGCTGGGGAACTTCTCCTTCGGCGATTACTTCAAGGATGTGGCGATCGAGCTGGCATGGGAACTGGTGACGAAGGAATTCGCCCTCGATCCGAATCGCCTGCTGGTAACCGTCTACGCGGATGACGACTACGCGGCTGAGTGCTGGAAGAAGATTGCAGGCCTGCCGGAGTCCAAAATCCTGCGCATCGCTTCGTCCGATAACTTTTGGGCGATGGGCGAAACTGGCCCCTGCGGCCCCTGCTCGGAAATCTTCTTTGACCACGGCGAGCACATCCCCGGCGGCCCGCCCGGCAGCCCGGACGAGGACGGCGACCGCTTCATCGAGATCTGGAACCTGGTCTTCATGCAGTACGATCAGGTCACCCCGGAAAAGCGCGTGGACCTTCCGCGCCCGTCGATCGACACGGGCATGGGGCTGGAGCGCATCGCGGCGGTGCTGCAGGGCACGCATGACAACTACCATACGGACCTGTTCCAGACGCTCATCGACGCGTCGCAGGAGGTGACAGGCGCGCCCGCGCGCGGCGAAAAGGAAGTCAGCCACCGCGTTATTGCCGACCACTTGCGCGCATCCAGCTTCCTGATCGCCGATGGCGTGCTGCCGTCGAACGAGGGGCGCGGCTATGTCCTGCGCCGGATCATGCGCCGCGCCATGCGCCATGCGCATATGCTCGGTGCGAAGGAGCCGGTAATTTACAAGCTGGTCTCCGTGCTCGCGCGTGAGATGGGCCAAGCCTATCCCGAACTCCACCGCGCCGAAGCGCTGATCACCGAGACGCTGAAGCTGGAAGAAGGCCGCTTCATGCGCACGCTCGATCGCGGCATGCAGCTTCTGGGGGAGGAGACCGCGCAGCTTGGTGAAGGCGACACGCTTTCCGGAGAGACGGCGTTCAAGCTCTACGACACTTACGGCTTCCCACTTGACCTGACGCAGGATGCGCTCAAGGCCCGCGGCATCGCAGTGGACACGGAGCGCTTCCAGGCGGAGATGGCGCGCCAGAAGGCCGAAGCTCGCAAGGCGTGGGCCGGCTCTGGCGAAGCGGCGACCGACAAGCTCTGGTTCGATCTGCGCGATGAACTCGGCGCGAGCGAATTTCTGGGCTATGGCACCGAGCGTGCGGAAGGCGAGATCACCGCGCTCGTGAAAAACGGCAAGCGCGTCAAACAGCTGCGCAAAGGCGACAGCGGCTTTGTGATTGTCAATCAGACGCCGTTTTACGGCGAGGCGGGTGGCCAGGTTGGCGATCGCGGCCAGATCGTTACCGCCAAGGGCGCGAGCCTGCGCGTCGACGACACCCAGAAGAAGCTCGGCGACTTGATCTGCCATTACGGCGAGGTTGAGCGCGGCCCGCTGCGCGTGGGCGATCAGGTACATCTGTATGTGGACCAACAGCGGCGCGCGGCGACCCGGCGCAGTCACTCCGCGACGCATCTGATCCACGAGGCGCTTCGGCTGGTGCTGGGCGAGCATGTCGCGCAGAAAGGCTCGCTCGTGGAGCCGGGCCGGCTGCGCTTCGACTTTTCTCACCCCAAGCCGATCACGGAAGAAGAGGTAAAGCAGATCGAAGACATCGCCAATGCGATCGTGCTGCAGAATGATGCGGTGACAACGCGGCTGATGAGTGTTGATGAGGCGATCGAGCAAGGCGCGCTGGCGCTGTTTGGCGAGAAATACGGCGACGAGGTTCGCGTGGTGGCGATGGGTCAGGCCGATGAGGACGCGCACGCCCAAAACCCGTTCTCGATCGAACTGTGCGGCGGCACGCATGTCGCGCGTACCGGGGATATCGGCCTGATTGCAATCGTCAGCGAGAGCGCGGTTTCCGCAGGCGTTCGGCGCGTCGAGGCGCTGACGGGCGATGCGGCACGGTCTTACCTGCGACAGCGCGACCGCGAACTGCGCGAAGCCGCCGACCTGCTCAAGACATCGCCGGATGAGACGCTCGCGCGCATCCAAAGCCTGGTCGAGGAGCGCCGGAAGCTCAGCCGGGAACTGGCCGAGGCGCGCAAGAAGCTGGCGCTGGGCGGCGGCGCGGCAGCGGGCGCGAATGGCAGCGATGCGGTGCGCGAGGTCGGCGCCGTGAAGATGCTGGGCCGCACTGTCGAGGGCATCCCGCCAAAAGACCTGCGCGGCCTCGTAGATGATGGCAAACGCCAGATTGGCTCGGGCGTCGTCGCGATCGTCGGCAAGGGCGAAGACGGCAAGGCGGGCATCGTCGTCGGCGTCACGGCGGACCTGACAGATGAATACGACGCGGTGGAGCTCGTGCGCGCCGGGGCGGAGGCGCTCGGCGGCAAGGGGGGCGGCGGGCGTCGCGACATGGCGCAAGCCGGCGGCCCGGACGGCTCGCGCGCCGAGGCGGCACTGGATGCGATTGCCGAGCGGTTGAAGCAGGAGACCGTCGGCGCGTGAGCCGGAAGAGCTGATGAGCGAGGTCATCTACAAGGTGGTGAGCACCGATGAATGGCGCGATGCGCAAGCTGCGGGCGCTTATCACGGCTCGCCCGATGATGCGCGTGATGGCTTCATCCATCTCTCCACGGCCGATCAGCTTGCCGGCACGCTGGCCAAGCATTTCGCTGGCCGGGACAGTCTCCTGCTGGTCGCGGTGGATACGGCAGCGCTCGGCGACAAGCTGCTCTGGGAGCCGTCGCGGGGCGGTGACCTGTTCCCGCATCTTTACGCGCCGCTGCCGGTCGCGGCCGCGCTGTGGACCCAGTCTCTACCGTTGAAAGCCGATGGCAGCCACGCGTTGCCCGATGATCTCCCCGGCACCAGCGGAGCGGCGTCGTGAAGTCCAGCGTCCTGCGTCTCGCTCAGGCCGGCCTGCTGACGCTCGATCCCGAGCGCGCGCACGAGCTCACGCTGCGGGCCTTGGAGCGTGGTTTCTATCCCAAAGCCGAACTGCCGCGTGATCCGCGCTTGGCGCAGGATCTCTTTGGCTGCCGCTTCGCCAACCCGCTTGGTATGGCAGCGGGCTTCGACAAGGATGCGCGCGCGCTGCGCCCGCTGTTCGAGCTTGGGTTCGGCTTTGTGGAGGTGGGCACGGTCACGCCGCAGCCGCAGGCGGGTAATCCGCGCCCGCGGGTTTTCCGGCTGATCAATCAGCGCGGCGTCATTAACCGGCTCGGATTCAACAGCCAGGGGCACGGCGCGGTCCATGCTCGGCTTGCGCGCCAGCGGTTTGCGGGCGTGGTCGGCGTCAACATTGGCGCAAACAAGGATTCCGAGGACTTTATAGCGGATTACGAAACCGGGATGCGCGCTTTCGCCGACTGTGCCGATTATTTTACAGTCAATGTCTCATCGCCGAACACGCCGGGCCTGCGCGATTTGCAAACGCCTGACCGGCTGAACGCGCTGCTGGCCCGTCTGAGCGCGGTGCGCGCGGAGCTGACGGGAACGACCCCCGCCCCGCCGCTTCTGGTCAAGCTGGCCCCTGATATCCCCGATGAGGAACTGCCAGGCGTCGTCAAGACCGTGATGGCCCATGACATCGCGGGGCTGATCCTGACCAACACGACGCTGTCGCGCCCCGATCTGCACGGCGTCGCGCACGCGGACGAGGCGGGCGGGCTATCCGGCCGGCCGCTGTTCGCGCTTTCAACGCGGGTGCTGGCGCGGGTCTACACGCTCAGCAAAGGCAGGCTGCCGCTCATTGGCGTGGGCGGCGTCGACTCCGCCGAGGCTGCTCTGGCGAAGATCGAGGCAGGTGCATCGCTGGTCCAGCTCTACACGGGTCTGATTTATGAAGGCGTTGGACTGGTCAGCGAAATCCTCAGCGGCCTGTCGGCGGCGCTCGACAGGGCTGGCGCGGCCTCGCTGGCCGAATTGCGGGGGTCGCGCGCGCGCGAATTGGCAGCGCAGCCGGCGGCCTGAGCGCCTGATTTCATGGAATCCCGGTGGACAGGCGGGCGTCTATCTGGCAAATCGACAGGCAATCGGCCTGTCGCGGCGATGTCACATTTCCCGCGCACCTGTTCTGGATCGCGCGGCGCTCGTCGCTTAAATCATATACAATTCGATGTGCGACGAAAGGCGAGAGTGTAGTGAACTGGATCAATAACGTTGTCCGGCCGAAGATCCGCGATTTCTGGCGAAAGCGCGA